>NZ_JAVDVL010000007.1:0-371315 GCF_031456815.1 Paraburkholderia strydomiana | reverse complement strand
CGTGGATTTTCCTCCCGAACACATTCGCGCTGTTGGCCTGTAACCAGCCACATCTCCTGATCCTGTTTTCTGGGTGGGACGCGTTCATTTCATTCGACTGGATAGCGGACAGGACAAGCTTTTCTACTCGTTCAACCTCGACCACCATGTCCCGCAATCACACCTGCTGAGAGGCATCGATCGCTTTCTTGATCTGCGAGAACTGCGCCAGCACCTCGCACCGTTCTACAGCCCAATGGGTCGTCCATCGATTGACCCGGAACTCATGATTCGCATGTTGATCGTGGGTTACTGCTTCGGCGTCCGGTCCGAACGACGTCTATGCGAAGAGGTGCATCTGAACCTTGCATACCGGTGGTTTTGCCGCCTGGGTCTGGAGGACGCCGTACCGGAACACTCGACGTTCTCAAAGAACCGTCACGGGCGCTTTCGCGATAGCGATCTGTTACGTCACGTGTTCGAATCTGTGCTGAGTCGCTGCATGACCGAAGGGCTCGTCAAAGGCGAGGGATTCGCGATTGATGCAAGCATCATCAAGGCTGACGCGAGTCCTGCGAATGGCGTGTTGGGAACAGAGCCTATCGACTGGGGACGTGCCGACGGCCAGAGTCGCGCTGTGCGGGAATACCTTGAGGCATTGCAGCAAACCAATCCGGTGAAAGCAGATGCGTCTGAGCCAGCAACGTCTTTGACGCCTCCAAAGAAGATATCCCTGACCGATCCTGCCGCACGATGGACGGCCGCTCCAGGCGGCCCTGCGTTCTTTGCCTACTCGACGAATTATCTGATTGACCTGCAGGCAGGGATCATTCTGGACGTTGAGGCGACGCCGGCGAATCGGTCACAGGAAGTCGAATCAACCAGAACAATGATTGACCGTGTAGAACGTCAATGGGACCTGACGCCCCGCAAGCTGGTAGGTGACACCGCCTACGGCACAGCAGCGCTGGTTGGCTGGATGGTTGAAGAGAAACACATTGAGCCGCACGTCTCGGTCTGGGATAAAACAACGCGCAAGGACAATACGTTCTCCCGTAGCGAATTCATCTGGAATGAACAGGCCAACGAGTATCGATGCCCTGCAGGGAACGCCCTACGCAGCGACTGGCGTCCACTGAAAAATCCACGCACGCACATCACGAAAGCCGACACCATCGTGTATCGATCGAGTGAAAAGAACTGCAGCCATTGTTCGATGAAGAATCAATGCTGTCCGAATATGTCGTTTCGCAAAATCACGCGCAGCATCCATGAAGCCGCCCGCGATGAAGCAAGGCGCATCGCGACAACCGCAGAATACAAGCAGTCTCGCCGGCAGCGAAAGAAAGTGGAAATGCTCTTCGCTCACCTCAAGCGCATCCTGAAGCTGGATCGCCTGCGACTGCGCGGTCCAAGCGGTGCTCATGATGAGTTCCTAATGGCAGCAACCGCGCAAAATCTGCGAAGAATGGCCAAGTGGCTCATGCCAGCAAGCAAGCAGATGAATCAGGCCGCTACATGACCAGCAACGGGGATCGCTGCCTGATTCAAGTTCGCCACTTCGCTAAGCGCCACAACTCGGAAACGTGTCGCCAACTTCTGCGCCCCCAACCACAACACGACTTTTTCAACAGAATCGGCCGTCAGCCGTCAGCCATCGGCCGTCAGCCGTCAGCTTCCAGTCATCGCAGCCAACCCTCAGCCCGCCGGATGATCTTCATCCGCAGGCGCCGGTGGCGCCGCAGCGGGGCCTGGCGAAGGCGCCGCCGTCCCGTCGGGTGCGCCAAGTATGCTGATCTGGAATGTCGGCGTGGCCGCAAGCGACTGCAGTGTGGAATCTTCGGGAATGTGCTCGAAAAGCGGCAGGATGACGGAGCCGCCAATCACCGCGCGCCGGCTATTGTCAGCGGGACGCAGTCCCCACACGTCCTGATAGACGACCGGCACCGTGACGCCGTTGCGAGTCGTATTGCCGATGTAAAGCATCACATGTCCGCCGATATAAATCAGCGTGCGTAACGGCACGCCATGTTGCGCCAGATAGTCGAGGCGTTGTCCAGGCGTCGAAGCGGACAGATCGATCATGCGCCCGGCGCTCATCTGCGTGGACGAATGGCGCGGCAACCACACGCCGAAGGTCGCGAAGATGCTCTGCAACTCCGACGAGCAGTCGTTATAGAGGCCGCTGTTGCCCCAGCCGTAAGGCCGGCCAATCAGTGCTTTCATCAGCGTCGCGAGATGGCGCGGCGTCGCGGCGAGCGGCATCGGTGCAATCTGTTGGTCGGTAAGTTCGGCTGTGCGAACGAGCGCGTCGCCTTCTGCGTCGCGTGCGGGCACGAGGACTTCACGCGGAGCCGGCGCCACGGCGACTGCGCCACGTTCACTAGCGTTGGTTCCGGCACTCGCGTCCGCGCTCGAGTCATTGGCAGCACCAGCACCGCTAGCGCTACCGTCAGCCGCCGCACGCGTCTTCACGCCGCGTCCCGCGTTGACCGATGAGCGCGCGATCAATGGCAACAGCGTGCCGGCAGGCGCGTCGAAGCGGAAGACACCGCGGCTATCGCGCACCGGCGCCGAAGCAGAAATCACCGCGCCGAGCGACTTGGCCGTTGCTGCGCGCCAAGTATCGACGAATCGCTCGCTCGCCATGCCCACACCGTCGCTGCGCACCCAGCCCTGCACATCCGGCGTTTGCACATAACGCCATGCGCCGTCGACGCTCGTGCCCAGCACATACAGCGGCGTCCCCGGCCGCACCGCGGAGATCTGCAGGTTGTCGAACGGATAGCCTTCGCCAGCCAGACGGTGGCTGTAGAACGACGGGTCGGAGGTCGGCAGTTCGCGCACCATGAGGTTGGTCGTCGCGATTGCACGCCGTGAGGGCTGGTAGACCGGCGCCTCGGTGAACTGCGCGACGTTCATGTTGCGCGCGATGGCGTCGATCCACGCCTTGTCGTGCGGACGGAAGTTCTCGCCATAACCGACAGCCGCGCCGCTCTTGCCGCTATTGTCGAAGCTGGCAATGCGGCGCTGCTGCAGCGCGACGATATCCGCGCCTTGCTGGCGATAGACGCGCATGGCGACGTACGCGGAATTCCACGGCGACGGCGCATTGGTGCCGGTGCCGAAGTAGCGTGCATAGAGCGCCCGGAAGTGCGCCTGCTGGTCGGCGGCACTCAGGAACGCATGGTCGTAACCGGGGCTCGCCGGATCGAGCCAGTGATCGACGTCCTGATCGTAGGCGCCGAGCGGGAACAGCGTGATCGTATCTGCGGTAACGCGCGCGTCGCGTGTCTGCGACGGATTACTACACGCGGCGAGCCCCGCAAGCGACGCGAAAGCCAGGGAAATGACGACGGCGCGCGCGGCGTTCGGCCAGGAGCGAGCGATGCGGAAAGGGACGGCTACAGGCATGAGTTCGGCGAAGTAAGTCCAAGGCCACGATGATACGGTGTCGCGCGTTCCATTACACTTGATCGATTCGCAAACGAACGCATTCAACGCCTCGTGCGTTGATCCATAGGAGCAAGATATGCAAACGAGCGCACGCAACCAGTTTGCCGGCGAAGTCACGACAGTCACGCACGGCGCCGTCAACGACGAAGTCACGCTGCGCACCGCGGACGGACTGGACATCGTCGCAATCATTACGCACGGCAGTGCAACGGCGCTTGGTCTCGCCGCAGGCAAGAAAGCTTTTGCGCTGGTGAAGGCGTCGTCGATTATCGTGATGGTCGACGTAGCGAAGAATCAGGTGTCGGCGCGCAACTGCATCGCGGGTACCGTGACGTCAGTAACGAAAGGCGCGGTCAATTCGGAGGTGATCATTGGCGCGGGCGGCGCGCAGATCGCTGCGGTCGTGACCAACGAGAGCGCAGAGCGCCTCGGCCTCGCGGCAGGCAAAGCGGCAACGGCGATCTTCAAGGCGTCGAGCGTGATCATCGGCGTGCAGTCGTAGTGGCCGCACTCCAGTGAACCAGAGCGCCGCTTGCTTTACACTGGGCCGACTGGTTTCCTCACTTCCCGCTTTCATCACGGACCCGTCATGTTCGAAGTTTCCTCCGCCTCGCAATTGCCCAAGGCCGCGCATTACGAAGAACTCGTCGCGCAGGCGCGCGCGCTTCTCGCCGACGAAACCGACTGGATCGCCAACGCCGCGAATTTCTCGTCGTTCGTGTTTCATTCGCTGAGCGGTCTGAACTGGGCAGGGTTCTACTTTTTTGATGGCCGCGAACTCGTGGTCGGCCCATTCCAGGGCAAGCCGGCGTGCGTGCGCATTGCGCTCGGCAAAGGCGTCTGCGGCACCGCTGCGCAAACGCGCGAGACGCAGGTTGTGCGCGACGTCCACGAATTCCCCGGCCACATCGCTTGCGATTCCGCGTCGCAATCGGAAATCGTCGTGCCGCTCGTCGCACCGGACGGCACGCTGATCGGCGTATGGGACGTAGACAGCCCGCTCGTTGCGCGCTTCGACGAAGACGACGCAAAGGGCATGCAAGCGCTCTGTGCGGTGTTTATCAAATCAGCGCTGCCGCGCGCGCCTTAGTCGCCGCACGCGGTCTCGGCCATTATCAGAAAAATATAAGGCGCGCGATGCAAGACCCGTCTCATCCTGCAGTGCATGCGCGCGACGCCGCTCTGGAAGCGGCGCCCTTCGGCATGTTCATTTGCAATGCACGCGGCACGTTCGAGCACGTCAACGCGGCCTTCGAAAAACTGACGGGAATGACCGCCAATGAACTGATCGGCCGGCGTAGCTTTGAGTCTCTCCACGATCCGGCAGAGCTTGCGAGACGTCGCGGTGAATTGCCGATATTGGCCAAGATAGGCGCCCGCTACGAGAGTGAGTGGACCTATTTGCGACGCAGCGGCACGCCGGTACGCGTGGTACTCGCGCTGTCTCCGCTTTCCGGTGAAGGGGTGTGTCATCCCGGCGACGCGCGTTACGTCGGCGTTGTCGTCGACATGACGCGCTACGCGCAATCGGACGCGCGCCTCTGGTATGTGTCGCATCACGACGGCGTGACGCGCCTGCCCAATCAGACGCTTTTCACCGAGCGCCTCGAGTTGACGATCGCACGCTGCGAACGCCATACGAGCGGCTTTACAGTGCTGATCGCTGAGCTCGATCACTTGCGCAAGCTTCGTGACGCACTCGGTTTGCACGCAGCCGAACTGGTGTTACAGATCGTCGGCGAGCGGTTGCGAGGTCTCTTTCCGAACGACGGCACGATCGCCTCGATCGGCGGCACGCAGTTCGCATTGCTGATCAACGAGACCGGCTCCGCTGCCGATGCGTTCGCCGCCGAGGCGCTCAGCCGCATTGCCGAACCGATCGATTACGGCGGTACGGCGCTGAACATTGCGGCGAGCATCGGCATCGTCGCGTATCCGGACGACGGCGGCGATGCGCCGACGTTGATGCGCCGCGCGGGCGTCGCGCTCTCGGCGGCAGCGGCGGTCAACGGCAACGCGGTCCGGCGCTTTTCGACCGCGCTCGAAGGGCAGGCCGCGCGCCGCTTCCAGATCGAGACCATGTTGCGTGAAGCGCTGGAGCGCCAGCAGTTGCATCTTGTCTACCAGCCGCAGGTGACGCTCGCCACTGGCCGCATCGCGCAAGTCGAAGCGCTGCTGCGCTGGAATCATCCGGAGCGCGGCATGATCAGTCCGGCCGAGTTCGTGCCGGTTGCCGAAGAGTCCGGACTCATCGAGCAGATCGGCGAATGGGTGATCCGCACCGCGTGTCGCGACGCGGGCAAGCTGCTTCGCATGACGGGCAACCTGCCGCGCGTCGCGGTCAATGTGTCGCCGCAGCAGTTCCAGCGGCACGACCTGTTCGAGACCATTCGCGGCGCGCTCGACAGCGCCGCGCTCGCTCCGTCCTATCTGGAAGTGGAGATCACCGAAGGCGTATTGCTGGGCGACACCGAGCACACGCTAGAAACGCTTCACGCGCTGCGCGGGCTCGGCGTGGAGATTGCCGTCGACGACTTCGGCACAGGCTATTCGAGTCTCGCGTATTTGACGCGGTTTCCGCTCAATCGCCTGAAGATCGACCAGTCGTTCGTGACGAGAATGGCCGGCGATCCGCAATGTCACGCGCTCGTCGGCGCGATCGTCGCAATGGCACACGCACTCGGGCTGCGCGTCACGGCGGAGGGCGTCGAAACACCTGAGCAGGCGGCGCAGCTACAGGCGCTCGGCTGCGACGAGGCGCAAGGTTTCTGGTTTTCGCGGCCGGTGACAGCGTCGGCGTTGGGGAATCTGCTGAGTCCGTCGGGCGCGTGATGTCGGTGGCATGCGTGCCGTCCACCATCAGGCCAGCCGCTGTGTGTGACGAGTTGGCGCAATATTTGCATTGTGTCGCACCATCACGGCCCGGGCAAAACGACCCGGGCCTGACCAGGAGGAGACAATGCGCGACGATACGTATCACGCCGTAACCCCATTCGCCCCCAACGAGACTTGCTGGCTTACCCCGTCGATTCAGAAGTCCCATGAACGCTCGGAAGTGTTCGGTCTGAGCGAGTCCATGCGTCCCGACTACGATGTGCTGCCGGCCGGCGAACTGGCGCTGAAGCTCGAGCAGAACCGCATTCTTTGCGCGCACGCCACGCCGGTCATGGAAACCCTCCATGAGCAGATTGTGAACACTCAGAGCATGATCGTGCTGACGGACGCCGAAGGTCTGATCCTTCATTCGATCGGCGACGACGACTTCCTGCGGCGCGCCGAAAAGGTCGCGCTGCGGCCGGGCGCGAACTGGGCGGAAAACCGTCAAGGCACCAATGCAATCGGCACAGCGCTCGCCGAGCGCAGCGCAACCGTCGTGCACGGCGAGCAGCACTATCTCGCCGCGAACCGGTTCCTGACCTGCTCCAGCGTGCCGATTCTCGATCCGTACGGCGATCTCATCGGCGTGCTCGACGTCACGGGCGACCATCGCAGCTATCACCAGCACACCATGGCGCTCGCGAAAATGTCCGTGCAGATGATCGAGAATCATCTGTTTGCCAACACGTTCCGCGAAACCTTGCAGATCGCATTTCATGGCCGCCCGGAATTTCTCGGTACCTTGATGGAAGGCATCGCTGCCTTCACGTGCGACGGCCGATTTCTGTCCGCGAATCGCAGCGCGCAGTTCCAGCTCGGCGTGCCGCTTGCGGGGTTGCGCGCGCATACGCTGTCGTCGCTGTTCGGGCTTACCAGCGCCCAGTTGATCGACCGTTTGCGCACGCACCGCGATCGTCATCTGTCGCTGAACCTGAGCAACGGCGCCGTGGTGTGCGCGAATGTCCGGTTCCGCCGCGCGACAGTCGCCGAAGAGCCCGCCCGTTCGCGCACGCCGACCGAACCGGCTGCAGCCCAGCGCAGCGAACCGTCCGCCATGCCCGCGCATCCGCTGTCGAAACTCGGTTATCTCGACACCGGCGACCCGCAGATCGCGGCGGTCATCGCCAAGGTGCGCAAGGTCATCGGCAAGAACATCCCGATTCTGATCACCGGCGAGACGGGCACCGGCAAGGAACTGCTCGCGCAGGCGATTCACAACGATTCGCCTCGCCGCGCCGGCCCTTTCGTCGCGGTGAACTGCGCGTCGATACCGGAAACGTTGATTGAATCGGAACTGTTCGGCTACGAGGAGGGCGCATTTACCGGCGCGCGGCGCAAAGGCGCCGTCGGCAAACTGTTGCAGGCCAACGGCGGCACGCTTTTTCTCGATGAAATCGGCGACATGCCGTACCCGTTGCAAGTGCGTCTGTTGCGGGTGCTGCAGGAGCGTCTCGTGAACCCGCTCGGCTCGACAAAGTCGATACCCGTCGATGTCGCGATCATTTGCGCGACCCATCGCGATCTGCGTGAAATGATCGCGCAGAGCCGCTTTCGCGAGGATTTGTACTACCGCCTCAACGGTTTGGTCGTCAAATTGCCGCCGCTGCGCGAACGCACCGATCTGTCAGCGGTGATCAGAAAAATGCTGGATTGCGCAGCGGCTGAGATCGGCGGCGGCCAGGCGCTCAGCATCGCAGACGACGTCATGACGCTCTTCGGGCAATGCGCGTGGCCCGGCAACTTCCGCCAGCTCGGCAATCTGCTGCGCACGGCGGCGGTGATGGTGGATGCAGACGGAGAAATTCGCCGCGAGCATCTTCCCGACGACTTCTTCGACGACCTGCGTGTCGCCGGGCCATCGTCCCCGCACGGAGTGGATGTGTTGTCGTTACCGAGCGGGCGGCTTCACGACGTTGCCGCGAGCGTGATCGCCAACGCGGTCGCGCAGCATGGCGGCAACGTGTCGGCTGCGGCTCGCACGCTCGGCATCTCGCGCAATACCATCTATCGGAAGCTGCCGGCGCACGGCGCGAACAACAGCGAAGACGCAGCGTGATTCGCTTGCGGCGCGATGCGCTGCAATGCTCCGTTGTGCAACAGCACTGTTCCGGAATTGAACGGGTGCGAATTTCGACCCTGCGCCCAGCACGCCGTGCTTGTAACGCGCAACAGGCGTTGGCCCGCAAACAAGCCGTCGCTTGGGACGCAACGCTACGGCTGCACTACAGGCGAAATGAAAGCGCCGGTCGATACGTTCGGCATGGACCTTGCGTTCGAAAGAGAACCGCTTCGCCGACGCGGTTTTTTATCGAATGTCCTATTTCAGGAGACAACCATGCAGTGGACCACCCCCGCTTACACCGACTTGCGCTTTGGTTTTGAAATTACGATGTATATCGCCACTCGCTAAGCCATGTTCAAACGCCGCCGCGCGCGTCACGTTGCACGACGCGCGCGGCGGCGTTCAAAGCATCGCCTGCGCAAGCATAGATTCCGGGGTTCGATGCAGGCAGCCCCCTGCCACAACGAATCAGAAACGCGTGACTGCCATGAATGCTCCGGATACTGAAAACTTCATCGGTCCGCGCCCGAATTTGCACCCGCGCTTTCGCTTGCAGCGAGATGTCGCGCAAGACGGCTATGTGCTGGTGTCTGCGGCAGGGGTCGTCAAGTTGAATCCGACAGCAGGCGAAATACTAAGTCGCTGCGACGGCACGCGCGAACTCGACGAGATCATCGGCGAGCTCGAGGACATGTTCAACGCGTCGGATCTCGCCACGGACGTCTATCGTTTCATCGAGCATGCGCGGCAACGCGGCTGGGTAGAGTGATCACGATTTGAGCGTTCGGGGCGCCGCAAGGTACTTATCACATACGTTAAAAGCACCCAGCGATTCTCCTGAACCGCAGGGAATCGCTGAGCGCTTTCACTCGCGCCGCACGGCGCGAATCACACTTTGACCGCTTGCCTCTAGGGCGAAGTACCCGCATTGAGCGAGCTACCGGCGCTCAGCGGTTTCGACGACGCCCTCGCGCTCTCGTCCGTCAGCTTGCTCTTTCCGGCGCTGTAGCCGTTCGAATACAACAGGAACGCCATGATGTCCGCATAGTCTTGCGGCTTCATCTTGCCGGGACGGTCCGCGGGCATGTTGGTCGCCATATACCCATACACACCGCCGATAGTCAGCTTCGCATTCGCCGTTGGTGCAAACGACGGACCTCGCAACGCAGGCGCATTCAATCCTTGCAGATCGGGACCGTGGCACTTCGCGCACGCGCTCGAGTACAAGGTCTTGCCATGCGCGACCTGGGCGCGGTCGAAAGCCGGCGCGTCCGTGGACACGGCCGCATCGACCTTGATGAAATGGCCCTCGGCGATCTCGCGACCACCGGCTCGCATGATCGCTCCGTTGATGTCAGCGCGGCGAGGACCGTCGCGATACGCAAACACCGCTGCGTCCGGCATCATCGCCTGTGCCGTGCGAGGCAGCGTCCAGCCGCGCGTCAATGCGGCGAGTCTGCCGTCGGACTCCATCTTGCGCAGCGCGGCGTCGATACGCGGCTGCAACGCCGCACCGTTTTTGCCGAACGCAAACACCAGTTGCCAGTCGGCATATGCCGAAGCGGCTTGCGCGATCTGAAAGCGCCGCTCGGGATGCGTTTTCGTATAAGCAACGACAGCCGGGTACCAGACGATCGCACGTTGTGCATGTCCGTTGGCGACGGCATCGACGGTGAGTTCAGCGGTGTTCTCAAGATCGAGCTTCACGTTCGGTTGCTGCACGGCAATCAACTGCGCGGGACTCGCATATGTGGCCGCAACAATCTCGGCGTCGCCTGTGTGCACCGCGGGTTCATGCATCGTCACGCTCACATAGCCCGAGTGCAGATAAGCCCGCGAGAAAGTCAGCTTGCTATTGGAGCCGTCGGCGACCTCGGAGCGCGGAAAGCCGGCGATCACATCGCATTTGCGGGCGAGCGCCTTGTCGAGTTCCTTGAGCGAGACACCGTCGTCGTCGTTGCTCGCGAAGCCTCCTGGCGCAAGCGTCAAAGCAATGCCCGCGCTGCGAAATGCTTCGCGTGTGACGGCCTCGTCGAGTACCGTCGAAGGGCTGCCTGGAAAAGTGCAAACGCGCACGCCCGCGCTGGCGTGGCCAGGCATCGGCATGCCGCTCGCCAGCAACGCGCCGGCTAGAGCAAAAGAGTTGAGTCGAGTCTTCATGATATTGCTTCCGGGAAGGGCGGGACCGCCGCGAGCCACCTGCGCGCGCGAACAGGCGCGCGAGGCTGGCGCGGCGGCCGCGTGGAGATCAGCCGTGGTTGAGTGCAAAAACGTACAGCGTGCCGCCGCGTGGAATTTTCTCGGCAGCTTTCGCCATCGGCCCGCCCCAGATCGGATTCGCGCCGCCGTAGCCGGCGAGAATCGCCACGTACTCCTTGCCGTCGACCTCGAACACCGACGGTTGCGCCACGATGCCGCTCGCTAGCTTCGGGCTCTTCCAGAGCACCTTGCCGGTCGACGAATCGAATGCGTACAGATGGCCGTCCAGCGAACCGCTAAACGCGAGTCCGCTCGCGGTGGTGGCCACGCCACCGTTCCACGGCAGCTTGCTCCAGTAACTCCACATCTTCTTGCCGGTCGTGACGTCGATAGCCTGCAGTTCGCCGTAGCCCTTGCTGCCAGGCTCAGGCTTGATCTCGAAGCCTTCGCCGAGGTACGGCAGTCCTTCCATGTACGTGACCGACTTGCCGGACAGCGACATGCACGCATGCAGCGCCGGAACAATCGCAACCTGTCTGTCGGGGTCGTACGAAACCGACCACCAGTTCTTGCCGCCGAGGAAGCTCGGACATGTCTCGATGGTCGTGCCTGTCTTCGGGTATTTAGACGGGTCCTGAACCGGCACGCCGTCCGCGGTGTAGCCTGTCACTGAGGTGGCTTTGACGAAGGGCTTCGCGTAGATCAGCTTGCCCGTGCCGCGGTCGATTGCGTGGAAGTAGCCGTTGCGGTCCGCATGAATGATCGCGTCATAGTTCTTGTCCTGATACTTGATGTTCGCGAGCACCGGCGTGTTGACGCCGTCATAGTCCCAGGTGTCGTGCTTCGTGTACTGGTAATGCCATTTGAGGTCGCCGGTCTTCGGGTCGAGCGCGAGCAGCGAATCCGAATAGAGGTTGTCGCCCGGCCGCAGATCTGCGAGCCACGGGCCCGGATTGCCCACGCCCCAGTACAGCGTTCTCGATGCCGCGTCATACGTTCCCGTGAGCCACGCAGGCGCGCCGCCGTGCTCCTGCATGCCGTCGGGCCACGTGTTGGCGCCTTTCTCTCCGGCCGCCGGCACCGTGAAGCGCTTCCACAGCACGTTGCCGTTATCGGGATTCAATGCCGCGATGAAGCCGCGTGCGCCATACTCGCCGCCCGCGCTGCCCACCACCAGCGCGCCGTCGATCGCGAGCGGCGCAAGCGAGAACGCATAGCCGACTCCCGGCTCGAACATCGTCTTGCGCCATGCGAGCGAACCTGTTTGCGCGTCGAGCGCGACGACCTCGCCGTTGAGCATCGCGACATACACGTTCTTGCCGTAAAGCGCGACGCCGCGATTGATCACGTCGCAGCATGCGGTTTTGAACGACTCGGCGCCGAGCTTCGGTTCGAACTTCCACAACTGCTTGCCGCTTGCCGCATCGAATGCATAGACGTTGTCTTTCGGCGTGGTCACGAAGAGGTAACGGCCATTGACGATTGGCGTGGCTTCGAAACCCTGTTGCAGATCCGCGGGAAATTTGTAGCTCCACACCTGTTTCAACTGCTTCACATTCGACGTATCGATCTGCTTGAGCGGCGAATGTGCCTGGCCGTTGTAGGTGCGGTAATACGTGAGCCAACCCGGATCGCTTTGCGCGGCGCTCAGCCGGTCGTAGGTGACGGCGGGATAGTCGTCGGCGAAGGCGGCCGTTGCGCATGACAGACTGACGACCGCGGCGACGCTTATTGCAAGCGCTCGCGGCCGCAGCACCGAAATTGAACGTGCTTTCATCCTTGTCTCCTGTGTCGACCGGAGTTCGCGCTTAAGCGCTCTCCGGTCTCATGCGACGTGGTCGCGGCCAATCAGAACTCGAGCGCGGCGCGCTGGTCCGATCCACACCACATGGTTGCTGTTGAGTTATCGACGCGAAGCCGGACGGCGACGTCGTCGCTTTGGGAACGCAGTCTGGCTGCGAGTCGTTCAAGGCAAGTCGCATGCCATTTCGGCAGTGCTAAGCCGCAAGACGCGCCAGGCTGGAGAGGCGGGAAACATTGGAGCCCGTCAGCGTGCTTGCTGACGGTCATGACGCTGTTGCGCGTTGGCGCAACCGGGCGGCTATGTGTTGCGAAAAAAGACAGCGCGGCTTCGAGTGCACGAGCGACGCGCCGTCGAGCTTACTGACAGCGGCCAGCCTTCAGTTGGTGGACCAGGATCATTTGTTCGATCTCAGGCGACGGGCGGGGCACCCGCGTCAGCGCGCCTCGTCAGAGCCCATCTGAGTTGGCGTTCCCTGATGCGCAGGTTGATACGGTCCGACGCAAGGCGCCCGAGCGTGGAGAGTGCGTCGCGCTGCGACTGGAGGAGTCTGCGCGGCGCGCGGTCGATCACAGCCAGCGACCCGAGCGCGTAGCCCTGAATGTCGCGAACGCTCACGCCCGCATAGAAGCGGATGTGGGGCTCGCCCGTCACCAGCGGATTCTCTGCAAAGCGCAGGTCGGCCACCGCGTCCTCAACGACGAATACGTCGTCCTGCTGGATCGTGAAGTTGCAGAAGGCCCATGAACGCGGTGTTTCGCTGCGCTCAAGGCCCCAATGAGATTTGAACCACTGCCGCTCCGGCGTGAGCAACGTCAGCAACGCAATGGGCGCCTCAAGCAGGGTTGCCGCCAGTCGCGTGATCTCGTCGAACGCTTCTTCCTCAGGCGTATCGACTACGCCGGCGGCGGCAACGGCCATCAACCGTTGCGACTCGTTGCTCGCTGGATCACCGCTCTCCGGCCCGACCGAAGGCCGGGCCAGTGCCCCTTTGTCACCGAGTAAGTGGCGGACTGTCTTCTGCAGAATTTCCGAAGTCCCGCCCGTCGGCAACACATGCAGGCGGCTTCCTGGGCCCCCGAGATTCGCCACGTGTTCGCCCGGCACATCTCCGGTCACGACGACGTGAGTGTGTCCCAGTCCCGGATGCTGGAGGATTTCTTTTATGAGCCGCGGGTAGACGCCGTCGTCCCCGTCGAATTCCACGACGATCACTGGCGGTAGCAGATATCCGGCCGTTAACAATGTTGAGAACGGGTCGGAATCGGCGCGAACGGTGCACTCCGGCAAAACGCCCAAGGTTTCAACGTAGCGATGCATCTTATGTCGCGGCGCATGGACGAGGACCATCGCAGGGCCGTGGATTCTTTCGCGCGCCAGTCTCGCCATCAGGTCCATTACAGCGCTGCGGCGCACGCGCCGGTGGCCGCCTGGCGTTTTCCATGAGTCGAGGGCGTTCTGTTCGATCCATGTCTGCGCAGTGCGGATCGAAACGCCGAGCAGTTCTGCTGCCGCCCGGGTGGTGATGATTGGGTCTTCCATCTTGTTCCAGTCTTTTCGTCCCCGGGAGGATACGGCATATAGGGGTAAACGGCGAATCACGAAAAAAATATAGCAAATTCGGCAAATCGAGTTAAGATGGAGGCTTGTATCAACCCTCGTCCTTCCCGTACCCCGACGGGCAAGGATTTCTGAAACCGGCCATTGGCCGGTTTTTTTTTTTGGAAAAGCCGCATGTCGATCAATTCGGCAGAGTGGACGCGGCGCCGTTTTAGGCATCCGCAAAAAATGGAAAAAATGGAAATTTCACTAAAGAATCGTCAGACTCGCGCCGTTATCAATATTTGAAGACGCCGGTCAGCGGCGAAAACAATACGAACCGGACAGACAACGGGAGGCGAGATCATGAGTAGCAGTGAGCAGACTGGAGCTAGCCACGCTGCAACGACCTGGGTCGCGCGCCAACCGATTGTCGACCGGGCGGGCCGGCTCGTGGCTTATGAGCTTCTGTTCAGGGATGGACCTGGCCCCGGGGCGAATATTTACGACGGGTTTGGCTGCACTGCGGAGGTTGTCGAGCGCACCGTGGGGGCGTTGGGGATTGAGGCAGTTCTGGACGGTCTCGATGGATATCTGAATTGCACTGCGGACTTCCTGCACTCCGCAGTGACTCAGATCCTTGGTGGCAGGCGCTTCGTGCTGGAAGTACTCGAGACGTGCGAGCTCGACAACCAGCTTAAAAAACGATGCGCTCTGCTGCGCGCTGCCGGATTCCGGATCGCGCTGGACGATGTGCTGGACATCACTCCTGACATCGAGGCTTTTCTGCCGGTAGTAGACATCGTCAAGCTCGAGTGGCCCGCCATTGAAGCAGGCAGAGCGAAGACAGTGGTGCGCGATCTGAAACGCACTGGCAAGGTCGTCGTAGCAGAGAAGGTCGACGATAGGCAGCAGTTGCAGGCTGCCATCGATTCGGGTTGCGACATGGTTCAGGGGTTCTACTTCAGCAGGCCAGAGCTCATGCAGGCGCGCCGTATGGTGCCTGACCTGGGGCGGGTGCTCGAAGTGCTGAACCTGCTGATCGACGATGCGTGTGATCACCGGATCATACGTGCACTGTCGACTATGCCAGTGCTGGTGGCGCAACTGCTTCGGCTTGCGAACTGCCCGGGTACTGCCAACCAGAAACGTACGGCCATCTCATCGCTGCACCACGCACTCGCTGCGGCCGGGACAACGAGACTCTTCCAGTGGTGCAGCCTGCTGCTTTACAACCATGGGGACTTCGACATCGTCTCCCGTGACCCGCTGATTGCGCTGGCGACTCAACGCGCGTCTCTCATGCTGAGACTCGCCCTGTTGCAGCGCCCGGCTGGAACGGCGTTCGCACAGACCGCCTACCTCACCGGCATGCTGTCGTTGCTGCACGTGAGTTATGCGCGGGAACAGGCTGATTTTGCTCAGGAGCTACCGCTCGAGCAGTCCATCAGGGCCGCGCTGACCGGCCGCAGCGGAGAGCTGGGGGAGCTTCTCGCCGTTGCAGAAAGCTACGAGAGCGGGCCGCATGGGAAGGCGCGGGAGCGAAAAGCGGACGCCTGCGTTGCGTCGCCATTGGCCGGATCGACCATGGAGCAAGGGATACGCACGTCACCTTCGAGGGAATGCTTCTCGTACGCCTGATGTCTGCGGAGACTGGAGGTCCTGAATTACGCGTTAAATGGACTGCAAGAATAATTAAGCATACCGAACATTATTTTATTCAAAGTATTTACACCTGGCGCGGTTCAGTGTGCCATTGACCGATCCGATATATCTGAGACACATCAAGTGGGAGTTGAGCAATGAAGTATCTGGGCAATCTACGAATTGGGGCGCGACTTAGAGTCGGATTTGGCGTTGCGCTGCTGTTGCTGCTGCTGACCGGGGGGCTGGCGGTTTTGCAGGTCTCCAGAATCTATGGAGGCACTCAGGACATCGCTGAGAACTGGTTGCCGAGCGTGCAGAGTCTTGGGGAGATCAGGGCCCTGGCCAACGGCGTGCGCAGGGCAAGTCTGCGTTCCATACTGGAAAGCGATGCGCGCCAGAAACAGGACCAACGCACGCAGCACGACGCGGCACTGTCATCGCTAAGTACTGCGATGGCCGATTATGAGAAGCTTGTTTCCTCGCACGAGGAACAGCAGATCGTCGACAACATGAAGAAGGCGTGGACGACATACCTCGGTTCCGACAAGAGCCTGCTTGAGTTGTCCGAGTCGGGAGACGCTGGCTTTGCCGCCGCTAGAACACTGGCAACGGGCGAGTCCGCACGGCAATTCACAGATGCGCTTCAATGGATCGAGCAAGGTGTAAAGCTGAATCGCGCTGGAGCAGCTGCAGCGAGTACTGAAGCTGCGTCGAACTACCGTAGTACGGTTGTGCTCACTGCAACGCTTGCGTGTGCGGCGATCCTTCTTTCTATCTTCGTGGCATGGCTGATCACACGTTCGATCGTCACTCCGCTCGGCCGCGCGGTTGGTATTGCCGAGACGGTGGCCCGCGGTGATCTCACATCTGACATTGCGGTGTCCGGTTCCGATGAAACCAGCCAACTGTTACTGGCGCTGCGAAACATGAACGAACGACTCGTGGACGTTGTCAGCCGCGTTCGATCCAGCAGCGAAAGCATTGCTACCGGCTCCTCGCAGATTGCCGCCGGCAACACTGACCTTAGCCAGCGAACGGAAGAGCAGGCTGCATCGCTCGAAGAAACCGCAGCGAGCATGGAGCAGCTGACCGCGACGGTAAAACAGAACACGGATAACGCCAAGCAAGGCAATACGCTGGCCAGCAACGCATCCGAGGTGGCAGCAAGAGGTGGCGAAGTCGTAGCGCAAGTGGTTCACACCATGCACGACATTTCCGCGAGTTCGGCAAAAGTGGCCGAGATCATTTCCGTGATCGAGGGCATTGCATTTCAGACCAACATCCTCGCGCTGAACGCGGCAGTCGAGGCTGCACGGGCCGGTGAGGAAGGCAGGGGATTTGCCGTTGTCGCCAGCGAAGTCCGCGGACTCGCGCAGCGTAGTGCTTCGGCGGCAAAAGAGATCAAGGAACTCATCAGCCAGTCCGTGGCGAAAGTGGAGGCCGGGACATCACTGGTCGATAACGCGGGGACGACCATGAAAGAGGTGGTCGACTCGGTAAAACGTGTTACTGATCTGATGGGGGAGATCGCTTCCGCGTCGGTCGAACAGCATACCGGTATCGAGCAGGTGAACCAGGCCGTCATGCAGATGGACGAGGTGACGCAGCAGAACGCGGCGCTTGTTGAGGAAGCCTCTGCAGCTGCGCAGTCGATGGCGGCGCAGTCAGGCACGCTGCGCGAACTTGTTTCGACGTTTCGTTTGCCCACGCACGTCGTCGGTCTCGCAAGCCTGCCGGAGCACACGACGCTCGCAGCAAGCCGCCCCATGCTGAAGACCAGGAAGAGTGTCCAGCGCAGGAGCGACGCGCCCGTTGCGTCCGGCGATAGCAATCCGGCCTGGCAGTCCTTCTAGCTGTGCGTTGAGGCTCGCAGCGATGCCGGGTCGCGCCTTGCAGGCGATCCGGCACACTTTTCTGAATGAGGCATAGCGTGTGCGCTGCGCTCTGTCGACACCGAGCGTGGGACCGGCTGCGTTCGCCGGGTTTGTCATTCACCACTCGATTTTCAAAGGCTCGCCGCGCAGCAAGGGCAACAAGCGATCGCCGACGCCGAGCAAGTTGAATACCGACGCGAGGTCGTCGGCGCTTTCCGTGTTGTGCTTCCAGCCTTCGTTGTGCACTGCCAGGATCTTCGCATTGGGGAAGGCGTGGGCGGCAGCGAGAGCATCGTTGCTGTCCATCGTCATCTGGAAGCGTCCCCGCGGTTCGGCCGCGCCGGCAAAGACGATCACCACCTTTGGAGAATACCGGCGGGCGACCTCAGCCGTGCCCTCGTACCAGACCGTATCGCCGGTCACGTAGATCGCATCGCCTTCTTCCTCTTCTCCCAGCAGAAAACCGATGACGTCACCCGAATACGGCTCGATTCCCACCGGGCCATGTCGTGCCGGCGTCCCGGTAATCAGCAAACGCCTGCCGCCCGAACCTTCGAACGTTTTTGTTTCGAAGGGGGCGAGGCCCAACGCATTGCCGCCCAAACGCTCCTGCCCGGACATCGTGGTGAAGGTCGTTTTCACGGCCGGCAAGATTGTGCGCCCCGCTGAGTCGAGATTATCGAAGTGATGGTCGTGGCTTAGCAATACGGCATCTAACGCGCCGATCTGCTCAATCGTCATCGAGGGACCGGTGGTTTTATCAAACGTCACTGACTTGCCAGGGTATGGCTGGTAAGTACCAGGCGGATCGAACGTCGGGTCCGTTAAAAACCGGCAGCCGTTTATCTCGATCAAAGTGGTGGGTCCGCCAATCAGGGTAATCGTTGCACCAGTCATCGCAGCGCCTAATGTCGAATGAGAATGCGGCGATTATGGCGACATCGCTCTCCGGGCGGCATTCCTCGTATTTGTTCAGCGGATGATCAATTTTGTACAGATGCACTCAAGGCGGAACCGACGTGCGTGCGATACAACCCTTGGCAAAGGCTAAGCGATGTCCGAGCGCAACCTATTCGATCGATTCACGCTCGCTGAGAAGAGGTTGATCAGAAAGTCGGCGACCGTTTTGGTTGCGAGGTCGGTGACGCCATCGCGTCGGATCAATAGCCAAAGTTCTCGTGATGGCGGTGCCTCCAACATCAGGCAGCGCACCAATGCATCCTGGTTGCGCCCGACAAAGTGCGGTAATAGGGCGATTCCTGCGCCGGCGCGCGCCGCTGCAGCCTGCATCACCTGACTATTGCTTCTGAATGCCATGCGGGCGCGCGCGTAGGTTTCACTGAGCCAGGTGGCTTCCGGCAAGTGCGCGTTGGCCTCGTCGAAGCCAACAAAGGTTGGGCTCTCGCCGGCATCCAGACGTCGCCGCCATTCGTCCAGAGCATAAAAACCGAAACCGACCGTCGCCGCCCGCTTTGCAATGACATCGCCGTCAGTTGGCCGACCGAACCGCAGCGCAATGTCGGCTTCACGTCGCTCGAGGCTGACCGCTCGAAAGTCGGTGGCGAGATCGATATCCAACGTTGGATAGGTCGTGCTCAAGCGGGCTAGTCTTTCGACGAGAAAGCTTTGGGCCAAACTGGGAGGGGCATTGACGCGCACCAGTCCACTCGGGACCTGGGTTTCGCCTCGGCGTCCGAATCTTGCAGCGGCCGCTTCCATCTCGCTCGCAGGAGACAGAGCGCGCACGCCAGCCGCGGTCAACGCATAACCATCGGGACGACGTTCCACCAATTTCTCCCCCATCGCTTTCTCGAGCGTCCGAATGCGGCGGGATATCGTCGCGTGGGACAGCGACAATGCACGCGCTGCGGCTGACAGGCTCCCATAACGTGCTAGAGACACGAAGATACGGATGTCTTCCCAATCGAACGGTGTGCGGATTTGATCAGCCATTGTCGGAAATTAGCGAATGGTTCAACGAAAACATGCCGGTTAGCATGAGGCCTTCGATGAGCAACAGCATCTGTCGATGCATGAACGGCGGCTCGGGCGTTTGCTCAACGCAAATGCGCCGAAGCTCATCAAAGGCAAAAGGATACGTGATGCGTGAAGGAATCAAGGGTAAGGTGGTTTTGATCGTAGGCGGCGCGGGCGGAATCGGCTCTGCCGCGGCGAGAGCGTTAGCCGCAGACGGCGCAATCATTGCCGTTGCGGACATAGATGAAAAGAGATCGGCGCTGCTGGTCCAGCAAATTCGCGCCGAGGGTGGAGACGCCAGGCACTACAACGTCGACGTCACTCGAAAGAGCGATATCGAGCGGGTCGTCAATACCATCGTCGCTGATCTCGGCAAGCTCGACGTGCTAATCAACAGCGCGGGCGTCATGTTGATTCGTCCGATGGCCGAGGTGAACACCGAGGAATGGGAAGCCACGATTGACCTGAACTTGAAGGGGACCCTGTGGGGGATCGCTGCCGCCTTGCCCGTATTTCTGCGACAAGGCTTTGGCCACGTGATCAACCTGGGCTCGGTCCATGGCTTGAAGGTATTCTCACCGGGTGGCGCCGTGCACTCTGCTTCCAAGTTTGCCATTCGAGCGCTCTCGGAAGGATTGCGAGCCGAGATGGCCCAACATTCAATCCGGGTGACCTCGATCACGCCCGGTGCAGTAGACAGTGGTATTCAGAACAAAACTACCGGCACGGACAGCGCCCGCATTCTGGAGATCTACAAAAAAGCGATCTCTCCCACAGCCGTTGCGCGTGCCATTGTGTTCGCCATCGAGCAGCCGGCTGAAGTCGATGTCAACGAAATCGTCGTACGTCCCACTGCGCAACTCATCTGATTTCGTTTCATCGATTGACGTCGCCACGAGCGAACATCGGAGCGCGCCTTCACCGTGCACGTGCGGCCAGGCGCGCAATCATCCGGTCAGCCATCGCACGGTCGATGACTTCGAATGAGCGGCTCGTGCGCTCATAGGCGTACATGTCGCCCGTCGCGATGTCGAACCACCAGCCGCTCAATACCAGTGCCCCGGACGTGACCTGCTGATGAACTATCGGGTATGTCATCAGATGCTCGAGTTGCACAAGCACGTTGAGTTGCGACAATTGATCGTGCGTTTTCAACGTCCCATTGAGCGGACCTTCGTTTTCGAGGCGAAACGCTGCGTTATTGGCGTGGAAAAGCCATCTATCGAGGTTCGGCGCTTTCAGCTTGGCGTTGTGTGCATACACGGCTTTCATTGCACCGCACTCGGAATGCCCGCATACAACGATATTCGCGACTTTCAGCACCAGCACTGCGTACTCGATTGCGCTTGCCTCGGAGAGGTCGCCGGTAGAGGTTCCTTCCGAAGTTGCTGGTGGTATCAGATTGCCGACATTGCGCATCGTGAACAGATCGCCCGGATGCGTCGAGACGAGCAGGTCCGGCACAACCCGGCTGTCCGAGCACGTGATGAAGAGCGCATCGGGTGTCTGCGCAAGCGCCAGTTTGCTGAACTGCTTCGCGTATTGCGGCAGCATTTTCTCGCGAAACTCGACGATGCCCATTATCAGTTTGCGCATGGCTTGTCTCCGGAAGGGCTACTTAATAGTTATTTGTCGTCGAGACCGCCGAACCTCCAAGCCCTTGCGAGTCAGGGATGCGGGCCAACGCCAGGTCCTCCGGGAATGGATGATGCCTGGTGATCGCACGGTCGATCAGCATTAGCTCGACGCGCAATGCCTCATGACGATGCTCCGGCAGACACTGGATGAGGTTCTCTATCGCCGCGCGCAGACGCCGTGCGATTTGAATGCTGCTCGCGCCATACTGACGTATCTCGCGGAAACTGATATGCACGAAATCTTCCCAATTGGGCGTCCGCAAGATCACGCGAACCCGCCCCGAGCGATCCTCGATCTCTTCGACGCGCAAAGAACGTTTGCCCACCATGCGTAATAGCCGGTGCAACTGATCGATCGCAAGCACCGCCGTGGTCGGATCGTTTATCGCCGCCGACAGCGCTTTGAGCGCAATATCGACCAGGATGCGGAACGCGAACATTGGGTCCTGCTCCATCGTGCGCTCCGTCCCGAAAGCGACGAGCGTGCGCAGCTTGTTTTCGTCGATTGCGCCGAAGTTTCCGTACAAATGAAAGAGGGGTTCGTCCACCGCGACGAAATCACCGACTTGCGGCACGAATTCGATCACTACGTCAGCGCGCCGTGCCTTGGCCACCAGCCTTTCCAGATTCACGGCCAGAACGATGCCGGGCTTCCCGCGCTGACAAACAATGCGATCGGGTACGCCTCGCTCTTTGTGAAGTTCCGGCGCGACGACCACGCCCGTAGACGGGGAGGGGTAAACGCTCTCAATAACCGCGATTCCTTGCTCTCCCACGCGAGCCACGAGGCTGACAGGGCGCAAAAATTTTGCCGCGTAGTCGATCAAAAAGAGAAAAGCGACGACGGAAGTAAATCCGAATAGCGCTGCAATGAACACTTGCAGCTGGAGTACCTGATTCTCGCCCATCCAGCCGGCCGTTCTATTGGCGAACAGCAGTGTGAAAACGAATAACCCCGAAATGCTACGGATGACGTTGTCGCGCAGCAATGTGGTTGCGATGATCCGCGGAGTGTACTGTCCCCCGGCTACCTGGATTGCGACGAGCAGCGAACCAAACGTGAATACCAGGAACGCCAGGTCTGCGGAAACGATGTCGCCGAGCAGTGACCGCGCACCCGTCATGGACAGTCCAAGAAGGCTGGTTTTTGCGTCAAGGGTGCCTTGCCTCGTCATCCATCTTCCGATCATTTCAGCCACGGGCTTTACCACGGCATAGATCGCGATCGCAATGAGCGGCACAGTCCACAGCGAAGATCTCAGGTAGCTCTTCAAGCTGTACCAGCGATTCCAGTCCATGTCTGCTCTCTCTCTACACGGTTCATATCGCGGTGTGGCCGAAGGTATCCGCGGTGCGTCAGCCAGTATTTAGTGGAGGCTTCACGGGCGGGCGCGCACGGGGTTTGGATGAGTCCAAAACCGGCGCGAAGCAGGTTACGGACACGCAAACCTTCCCGATGCAATAAAACACTCGAACTTCAGGGTGGTCAATGAGACCTTGGTCCTGGACGGCGAGATTCCGGAATGGCGCTTCGATGGGCTCGTCCGCCCGAATATTTGTCGGCGCAAACGCGCCTCTTCTGGAAAACGCCGCAACGGCGCACTAATATGGTTTGAGGAACCAGTCGCAGACTGCAGAGGTCCTGATGAAAAAATCGGAAAGGCGGGTTGCGATCGCATTGGTCGGCGTCGCTTTATGGCTGAGCGGTCTTTATACGACTATCGTCGGCTTGCTTTACGATCGCCCGGCGGAGTTTCGCTACGGCGTACTCGCGATTTTTTTCGGTGTCGCAATCGCGGTGATTGCGCTTAACCTGATATCCATTCCAGGCCTGTCGAGCAAAAAGAAGCCGATCTCGCGATAGCGAGTGCGCCCGGAAGATCCCCCTTTGTTGTTCTGAGGAGCACCCAACGCCGGCGGTCCCTGTAGCTGCGCATCGCAACTCGCGACCGCAAATCGATGCGGTACCCCGATGACACGGAAGTCAATGAGCGTGTTTAATACGCGTTATTGGTTCCGACCTGGAGTCCGCATGTCTATGTATGTTCTCGCATTGCTGATTGGCGTTGTGGCAGGGCTTCGCACGATGACTGCACCCACCGCCGTCAGTTGGGCGGCGTACCTCGGCTGGTTGCCGTTGCGGGAGACCCCGCTCGCATTCTTCGGCTTCGCTGCCACACCCTACATTTTCACGGTGCTGGCCATTGCGGAGTTCATCGTCGATCAGTTGCCCAATACCGCCAGCCGCACCGTGCCGATACAGTTCGGCGCGCGTCTCGTGTCGGGCGGACTGAGCGGCGCGGCAATCGGCGCGGCGAACGGCGGTTGGGTCGGCGGCGTAATTGCTGGACTGGTCGGAGCAGTCATCGGTACATTGGGCGGCGCGAGAGCCCGCGGAGCCATGTCGCGCGCGTTTGGTCGCGACCGGCCGGCGGCGCTCGTCGAAGACGCAGTGGCGGTGGTCGCCGCCGCGTTGATCGTAATGGCCGTGCAGTGACCGGATCGAGAGGGACTTAGTGCCTTGCTCGAACGATATCGTCAAGTTTGTCTATTAGCACCGCGCTTGCGGCCCGCAATTTCACAGAGCCGGTGCGGCGCTCCTTTGCCTCGCGAACTTTTCGCCACTTACCCCGGCGTATCTGACAGGAGACCTCTCATGTGCCGCTGGCTCGCTTATTCCGGCAACCCGATTCAGCTTGAAACGGTGATGTTCAATGCCAAGCATTCCTTGATCGATCAGAGCCTGAATTCGCGGCTCGGCCACACGACCACCAATGGTGACGGCTTCGGGATCGGCTGGTACGGCCATCCGACCGACATACCTTTTCGCTACCGCTGCATTCAGCCCGCATGGAGCGACCGCAATCTGCGCGAAGCGGCGCGAGCGGTCCGCGCGCCGCTATTCGTCGCCCACATCCGGGCGGCGACCGACACGCCGTCGCAGGAAACCAACTGTCATCCGTTCCGTCATGGGCGCTGGCTGTTCGCGCACAACGGGCTCGTGCGTAATTATCCGGCGGTGCGTCGCGACCTGATGATCGCGATTTCGCCCGAACTGTTCCCTTCGATCGAAGGCTCGACCGACTCCGAAGTGCTGTTCTTCCTCGCGCTCACGTTCGGTCTCGAACTGGAACCCGTTACGGCTATCGAGAGGATGGTGGGGTTCGTCGAAGAAACGGGGCGCCGCCACGGCGTCGCCGAACCGTTGAACATGACCGTCTGCGCAACCGATGGCGAGCAGATCGTCGCCGTGCGCTACTCGAGCGAAAGGCAGTCGCGCTCGTTGTTTCACAACACGTCGTTCCGCCACCTGCACCAGTTGTATCCCGACGACACGCGCATCGCGATGGCCGGGCAGGATGCGTTTCTGGTTCTTTCGGAACCGCTCGCCGATTTGCCCGGATGGTGGCAAGAGATTCCGGAGAGCACCGCGGTGGTGGCGCGCGGCGGCGAGATCGAGCGGTTCGCATTCGAGCCTCGCGGCGCCGCCGGTTAAGCCCGCGATTTGCATGGTCAGGCGTCAATACCCCTTGGTGTACAGCGACAGATGGTTACTCACCGAGGTTACGCCCGGCACGTTCATCGCCACCGTCGCGGCCTGCTCGATCTGGGCACCGTCCGGCACGCTGCCCGATAAGGTCACGACGCCGCCGCGCGCCTTGACGAATACGTTCGATACATTGAAGTGGGGCGCTTTAGACAACGCTTTGCGAACATCGCGGGCCAGCTTCTTGTCGGACTGTGCCGTACTGCCTGAGCTTGCACCTGAAGCTGACGTCGTCGGCATGGCGTTGCTGGTTTGCGCGTAGACGTTCGAGGCCAGCGTCAGACATCCGGCGAAGACAAGCCGACTCACGACGTGAAGTGTTTTCATGATTGCGTCTCCAAGTGGTTTTAATTAACTCTGAATCAAAGATAGCCAACGTTTCGTTCCGAATAAAGCCGTCTGTACGGTCGCGGCTAAACCTGGCTTAAAGGTCTCGCGCCATTGACGAGTGAGCGAATGCGGCAGCGCTTAGCTAAGCGGGTACAACACACTCGGGCATAACGCTCCTTGGCGCGTGGCCATGATCATCGACTGAACCAGCGATACTGCAGCGTCAACGAAATGGACGTGAAGTCTCCGCCGGCTCGTGTGACGAGTCCGTGCGAGAAGGCCAACTTGGTCGACCAGCCTCGTGCAATGGGCACGGAGAACGTCATCCCGTATCGTATATTGGCCGATCGATCGGCGGCGTCGACACCGTTCGTCGTGGTTCGGCCGCCTGCTGCGTAGCCGATATCGCCCGCGACCCAGAGGCCGGGGCGAAAACCGTAGCCCACGTGCAACTGAAAGATCATTAAAGGCGCCTGGCTGCGCTTCTTGCCGCGAAAGAAGTCATTGTTAGCCGTAAAGAACCACGCACCGGCGGACCCGTCCATGAACCAGTTTCCGAATGGCTGCGAGATGCCCAGTTCGGGCTTGAATGCCCATCGGTTTGCGCCAATGTTGACGAGCCTCGAATCCACATACTGCCCGGACGGCGCAATGACCGTCAGGCTGGTGCCAAGCGACGTAGTCGATTCCGGCTTCGTGAAGGCCTCGGGCGGCAACGGTGGATTACCGAAGACGTTGTAAGCGAAGCGAAGTCGCGTGTCTCCAATGCCGCTTCGATGTACTTCGGTGGGCGCGTCGATCACATTGCCGCTGACGTTGCCGCGCGCGAACGGCACTCCGACTCCGAGCGAGGCTGTGTGACCGAGCAGATCGAAGGTCCTGACGTAGCCGAGCGTCAGCAGGTTGAATTGGGCCTGCACACCGGTAATCGGTAAAGACGAGTCCGTCAGTACATCGCCAGAAAGATGCGAGTATGTTGCGACCAGAAAATTGGTGCCTACAGGCGAAGGAGAATACGAGCGAGGTTCCAGTTCCTGTGAACACGCTGGGGCGTTGGCCAGTAGAGTGCCGAATGCACTTGCACACGCAAGCGCCCAACGGCACCAGATACGCGTCATCGTCGGCCTGAATGGACGGTCGAGCGCAGCGCGCGACCGCGCCCGAAAATGAACCGGAGTTGGCGAATCCAGCGTAACCGCTGGCTGATCCACCGGTAATACGACCTTGGTCTGATTACAGGAGTCGTCGAGCGGTGCGACCATGAACAGACGCCGATCAAGACCAGCGTGGACTACGCTTTGCATTGGCCGTTAACGCGGTGCCGCTTGCTCATGCACGCCTCGAGAACATTGCCGTCGCGCATCCATTACAAGTACTGCCAGTACCCTTGATCAACGCGCAGATTCTTCGGGGACGCGAGAGATAAAAGCACGCCAGGAGCCGGCGATGAGCATGCTGTCATGGTTGCTGAACCGCCACCGTCACGACGATCGAGCCGATCACCAGCAGATGAAGCAAATGTTGGATCGCGTCGTCGGAATGAGCCCTCCATTACGTTTCGCCCGGAATTATGAGGCGCGTCTGTTGCCCGCGTTGACTGAAGCCGTGCGTTACATCGAGCGGCTCACTGCGGAAGTTCCCGCTGCGCACGAGGCGACTGCTGCCGCATGGTCCAGCGATCCCTGCATTCACGCCTTCTTTACGACGCCGCAGGACGTATGTGCCGCATTGAGTCAATCAGAACACTTGCGGAGTTACTTCGAGGAGCATGCGGAATTGCTTGAGGTATTCGCGGTGTTGGGCATGGCCTGGCATCAGAGACAGGTGTTCGGCGTTGCACAGCACGGCGTAGCCACCCGATCCGATGTCGCTCAAACTACCGTCAGTTTCAGCGATCATCAGGTGCGCGTATGCGGCGCAACCGATTCAGAACTTCGTCAACAGATCGTGCTGCGGCTGCTCGACCAGTTGATGTTGCAAGGCCTGCAAAAAATCGAAACCGACGAATCGCGGCGCAATGCCCTTCAGGAAGAGCGCGCACTGTTGAGAGCACGCCTCGTGCTATTGGAGCGGCAAGCCGCTGGCGTGCAGTCCATGCTGGGAAGCGAAGCGCCGCCGAGCGTCGGCGAGATGGCGAGTGCCCAGGCGCAACTCGACCGGAACGAACAGGAACTGGCGAAGCTTGGTCTCAAGACGGAGACGATCGAGCGTGGACTGGGTCTGATATGCGAAGTACTGTCTTCGCCAGGGCCATACCTATGCGTTCAACAGAAAAAGCTGCGGCTAGACCCGATGAATATCGTGGCCGATGGTACGGATGGTACGAATGGAACGGGTGGTCGGGAGGCGAACGAGGTCGAGTTCACGGTAGTGCAACTGCCTGAGTCCGCCAACCTGACTCGTGCGTTTGCATTGCTGCGCTTCAAACGCAGTGATCTTCTCCCTGAACGGGATATGTTTGGAGAGGCGAGGCGGCTGCTGATCTGAGGCTGGGAAGCGCGTGACCCGTTCATAGCGGATGAGTTATTGCGCTGAGTGCCGCTCGAGGTAATCATCGACGGCACTCCCTACTGTCGGATGAAATTGCGCATCGCCGAGCACATCGGACATTTCGAAACGTCTGAGCTTGTCTCGCACAGGATCCTTCATTTCCGCAAAGTGCAACTCAATGTCGCGCTTGCCTAGTGTTCGCGTCAGTTCTCTGAGCATGTCTGCCGAAGTCACATCGATGCTGGTGACAGGCTCGGCAGCCACTACGATTGTGCGCACGGGCGTTGGAGATGTATCGACGGCTTCCAGCAGGCATTCCTGAAAAAGCTCGGCATTGGCGAAAAACAATGGCGCGTCCCAGCGGAATAGAAGCAGTCCCGGAATCCGCAAGGCATGCGGATAGCGCTCGATGTCATGGTAGCCGCGGAGGTGTTCCACGCGTCCGAGAATGGCGTAGTGGGGGCGCCAACCGTCCCACAGGAACTCTATGACTGCGATCACGATTGCGATGCAGATGCCGGGAATCGCACCGAAGACGGCGACACCCACGAAGCAGACAATGGAAAGCCAGAACTCCCATTGCTGGATTCGAAAGATGCGGCCGAGGTCCGCAAATTCGAACAGGCCGAGGGCTGCGGCAATGACGACAGCGGCGAGCGCGCTATTGGGCAGGTAGCGCATCAGATTGGGCGCGGCGATCAGAAGAATCGCTACCGCCACCGCGCCGACAACACCCGTCACCTGCGTTCTCGCGCCCGCTGCTTCGGCCACGGGTGTTCGCGAAGAACTGCTGCTGATCGGAAAGCCCTGAAAAAAGCCAGCCGCCAGATTTGCCGCTCCCAAGCCGACCATCTCCTGGTTTGGATCCACATGTGTATGAAATCGCGCAGCGAAGGTCCGTGACAGCACGCTGGTATCCGCAAATGAAATCAGTGCGACCGCACAGCCGCCCAACAGAATCTTGATGGGATCGGCATCGCCGATCGTTGGCAACGCAAATGACGGGAGACCTTGTGGGATCTTGCCGAGTACTTTGACGCCTCGGCTGTCCAGATCGAAAACGATAACGCTTAGCGTCGCGACAACGACGGCGATAAGAATACCCGGCACTTTATCGAAGCGTTTTAGCAACAGTATCAGCGCGAGGCTTCCCACACCGACCGCGAAGCTGTACCAGTTGGTTTTGCCGTCGACGATTGCGGCGCCAAGCGACAGCAGATCACGCAAGGGTCCGCGATCGTCGAAGGAAACGGCAAAGAGTTTGGGTAGCTGGCTGATCAGGACAGTCAGCGCAATGCCGTTCATATAGCCGTATCGAATCGGCTTGGAGAGCAGTTCCGTGACAAAACCGAGGCGAAGAAGCCCCATCACGATACAGAAGAGGCCGGAGACGATCGCCATCATGCTGGCTATCGCGATCGCGCGAGACGGGTCGCTGCCGGCGGTAGCGATAACGACGGCAAGAATCGGCGCGGCCAGCGCGGAGTCGGGACCGAGAACCAGAATCCGGCTGGGGCCGAAGACGGCATAAGCCAGTAACGGAACGATCGTCGCATAGAGACCGTAAACGCCAGGCACGCCGGACGCCTCGGCATATGCGATACCCACGGGTATGAGCATCGTGGTGAGCACCAGTCCCGCTGCAAGATCGTTAGGTAGCCAGTTGAGCCGATATGTCCGAAGCATCGTCAGACCGGGCAGCCAACGCAGCCATCGCCGCGCGGGCGCCGCAGTCTGTCCACCTTCCGGAACAGGATGGTCGGCTTGCATTTGTCGGATGGTTGAGGAAAAAAGTCGCGATATTGAGTGTTCCGCACTGCCATTTCCGCATCAAGGATAGGCGAGTCAGTCGGCACGGTGAATGGGACCATGGTCCAATACCTCCCGCAGCAGGCGATGCGTAGACAGGATTTGGCATGCATATTTACCGGTTACGAGTATTGACGCTCGTGACCGGCGGACCCGGTTTGCCAGCGCATGCAGTCTCGCGACGCAGCACGGTATCGGCAGCCGTTGACGGCCACAAGCCCGGGCTCCGAGCGCCGCTTTTAAATAGATCGCGACATTAAGCAGAAATGCGCCCAGAATGAGTAGGAGAGCGGCCTCTTCGTGGCCGCCGAAACGGGGGAACAAAATGGCAAAAGGTCAACTGCGTAGTAACCGCGAGGCGAAAAAGCCAAAACAGCCGAAGAAGTCACCATCACCCGGAACGGATCTGTTCAGGACACCTGCCTCCAAGGCTGCCGTACCGAGTGCGGTAGCGAAGAAAAAGTAACGACACGCGCACGTGGCGGGCAGCCGCTTTGCCCCATGTGTGTGCGCATTTCAACAAGGTGTACGAGCCAGTTAGAAGCAGCGTCGCTGCGATTTCGCGTGCACCTTTTTCCTGTTTTTGGCGAGTCACGATCAGCAGAATTGTTATCGCTGATCCGTCGCTCGATCCACCCGACCCACGTCACCGCCGGCACCCGGCATCTCCAGCGCGCAGCGCGTCACGTGTTTTATCAATGAAAGGATGGTCCGATGAAACTTCGCGTGGGCTATGAGCTGGTCTACGAGTGCGCACAGCCGACACCGATGATGTTGATGCTGAACACACACTTTTCGCACGCTCAGGACGTGTTGTCCGCCGATCTTCTGGTTGTGAATCCGCCAGTGGCCATTACGCAGTATCGCGATAGCTTCGGCAATCTATGCAGCCGCCTTGTTGCACCTCAGGGGGCGATCTCGCTTTCGACAAGCGCGCTGCTCAACGTCTCCGATCAGCCGGAGACGCGCGGTCCTTTTGACTATCAGCACGCCGTCGAAGCGCTCCCGGACGAGTGTCTCGCGTTCTTGCTCGGCAGCCGTTATTGCGAAACGGATCTGCTTTCCGACATTGCGTGGAAACTATTCGCCGGCACGCCACCCGGCGGTGCACGGGTTCAGGCGATTTGCGACTACGTGCACCGCCATATCGAATTTGGCTACGAATTCGCGCGCCCGACCAAAACCGCATTCGATGCATGGCAGGAACGCAAAGGCGTCTGTCGCGATTTCGCCCATCTGGCTGTGGCGCTGTGCCGTGCAATGAATATTCCGGCACGCTACTGCACCGGCTATATCAGCGATGTCGGCGTGCCGCCGCCCTGGAGCGCAATGGATTTTGCGGCCTGGTTTGAAGCGTATGTCGGCGGCTCATGGCAAACCTTCGATCCGCGCAATAACGTGCCGCGTATCGGTCGGGTGCTGATGGCGCGTGGCCGCGATGCCGCCGACGTGGCAATCAGCAACACGTTCGGCCCGACGAAGCTCATCAAATTCGACGTTCACTGCGCGGCGGAATGACGACGGACGGCTCCGGCGCAGTCTGGAGCGAGGCGGTCGACACACGTTCGACACATGCTCGACGCCTCGCGGTGACATGTGTCGCCGGCCGAGTTAGCTGCCCCGATAAATGTCGCAGGACAAGCCAACGATACAAGGGCCCCCGTCTCGCCCTCTGCCGCTTGCGGCGGAGCCGCCGGGTTGCGGTCCGAGAGAGTCGTACCCGGGTGTCGCTGCCGTAGGTTGCGACATTGCAGGTTGCGACATGGTCGTACCTGATCCGTCGCTATTCTGGACAGGCTGGCCAGTTTGCGAATACGCGAGACCCGATGCAGCGGACATTACCGTGGCAACCAGCATTGAAGATAAGGAAACTTTCATTTTTAACCTCAGTTTGAAGCACGATCCGGTATAGATCGATAGGATCACGAATCGAACCGTGTAGGTTGAATTACATACCTTCTTTTGACCCCTTTGTGCCGCAATTGCCTAATTGCGTGTCGATTGTAAGAACGGGCAGCGTCACGGCTCAACTTCTAATGCTCCGCTTGCTGCTGGCCATAAGTCGACTCCCAACCACCGCCGAGTACCTTGCAGAGCGTGATGAGATTAGTGGCGGCGTTCGCTTTGCTGTGTTCAAGGTTACTCTGTGCGTCGAGCAACTGCTTCTGCACGTTGAGCACGTCGAGAAAATCGACGGCCCCTGCTTTGTACCGTTGCCGTGCGATCGAAAGCGCACTCTGATTCAGGCTGACCACTTGTTTGAGCCGATCGTTGCGGCGCTGTTCGGCGTCGTACACGACAAGCGCATCGTCCACCTCGCGCCAGGCCTGCAGCACCGTGCGCTTGTAGACGATAGCGGCTTCCTGCTGTTGCGCCTCGCGCAAGTGCAGCGTTCCCTTCAGGCGGCCACCCTCGAAGATTGGAAGCGTTATTGACGGCCCAATCACGAATTGACCCGACGCCCAGTCTGCGAGACTCGAAAGCTGAAGGCTCTGAAATCCCGCGCTGCCATTGAGCGATATGCGCGGATAAAAGTCTGCCTTAGCCATACCGATAGTCGCGGTCGCGGCGTGCAATTGCGCCTCGGCTCTCCTGATGTCCGGCCTGCGTTGCACCACTTCCGACGGAAATCCGATAGGTACTTGACGAGGCAACGCTGGAACATCACCGGCCTCGCTGAGCATCTGCTGTAGTCCACCCGGCTGCATTCCCAGTAACACGCCAATTGCATTGATCGTTGTTTCGCGGCTGGCCTCGAGAGTCGGAATGAGGCTCTCGATCGACTCTGCCTGCGCGGAAGCGTTGGCCACGTCCAGATTCGTAGTGACGCCTTCACGTACTCGCGTCTCTGTGAGCTTCGTGGCATCGCGAGCGATTGCAAGGTTCTGCTTTGCTATTTCCAGCAGAGCCTGAGTGTCGCGCAGCTGAACATAGTCTCGCGCAAGTTCTGCGCGCGCAGACAGCAGCACAGCATTCCGGTCCTGATAAGACGCCTCGCTCATCGCGGTGGCGGCCTCCACGCCACGCCTTACTCGTCCCCAGAAATCGAGTTCCCACGATGCGTCGAAGCCGAACTGATAAAGGTCGTACGCCGGCGAGCCTTTGTCGCCAGGCAATGCCGCCACGCCGGTCGGCGAAGCACCGGAAGCAGACTGGGTTTGTGTTCCCGTGGGCGTAACGCCGAGCAACGAGAGGATGCCGTTCATGCTGCCACGCTCGCGGTTATATGAGGCGGCTCCATTGAGGCTGGGATATTCCTCAGCGCCGACGATGCGTCTCTCCGCCCGGCTTTGCAGCAGGCGAGCGGACGCCGCCGCTACATCGAGGTTCGCATCACCCAGACGTTCTTCCAGCGCATTCAGCGTGGGATCGTTAAGCAGCTTCCACCAGTCGGAGTTGAATTCCGACTCGACCGGGCGGCTCGCTGCTTGCGCGGACTGTGTTCGATTGAACACATCAGGTGCAGCGGCCTGTGGGCGCTCGAAGTTGGGCCCGACCAGACACCCGCTTAGCGCAAAGCACACCAACACAGTTAATGCCGGTGTACGGACGGAAAACTCGCGCGCGTTCATTTGAGGTCCGCCTCCTTCATCGACACATCGGCGGGTTTGCCGACAGCGACTTCAGTCTCGACAGAAAGCCCCACGCTCAATGCAGATGCCGCTTGCTGACCCGGGTCGATGCTGATCTTGACCGGCACGCGCTGCACCACTTTCGTGAAATTACCGGTCGCGTTGTCGGGCGCGATAGGCGCAAAGCTGACGCCGGTAGCGGGCGCAAGACTGTCGATATGGCCTCGAATAACGACACCCGGAAAACTGTCGACCTTAATGCGCACTGTAGCTCCCGGGCGCATTCTTGCAAGCTGGTTTTCCTGAAAGTTCGCGACGACATATGCATCCGTAAGCGGCACGATGGCAAGAAGCGGGGCACCCGGCGTAATGAATGCGCCAACGCGTGCCGAACGTCGTCCGACCTTCCCGTCTATGGGTGCACGAATCTCCGTATAGGAAAGGTTCAGCTTTGCCTGCTCCAGAGTGGCCTGCGCATGCGCGAGGGCGCCGGCTGCTTTATCGCGCTGCGTACGCAGCACGTCGAGGTTTTGCTGGGTGGCGACGAGTACCGCGCGATCGCGCGACTGTTGTGCGAGTTGCTCGGCCAGTGCGCTCGATGCACGCTGTTGTTCCTGCGTCGTGCCCGCGCCGGTTTCGGACAGATTGCGATAGCGCGATGCATTTGCTTGCGCAAACTCGATGGCTGCTTCGTCCGAGCGAAGCGTCGCGCGGCCCTGATCGACGAGCGACGGATGCCGCGCAATCTCCGCGTCGTAGTTCGCAACGGAGGCTTTCGCGGCGGCCACGTCAGCCTCGGCGCTCATGAGCGCTGCCCGGAAGTCGCGGTCGTCGATACGCGCGAGCAGTTGGCCGGCCTTCACCTGCTGGTTATCTGTGACCGGCACGTCAGACAACTGGCCTGCGATGCGTGACGCCACCAGAGTGAAATCGGCGGTGACATACGCGTCGTTGGTCGACTCGCTGCCGGGCTCGGCCCACAGCCATATACAAACAAGTACAACGACGCAGGGAACCACCACATACGCGGCGAGCCGAAGCGTTTTCAAAGGGAGTCGGAAGACAGTTGACATATATTCATCGATCAGCGGGAAGAGGGAGGCGTGGTGCACCAGGGCGGATAGATACGCGTCGGTAACACGGGCACGAGAAGAAGCAGGGCTATCGCGATGCAGCCCATCACGCGATAAAGGTCCGCGGATGTCAGCACGACGGACTGCTCGTGAATACGATGCGCAAGTGCGGCGAGGAGGCCGTGATCTTCACCGACGCTTTGCGCTGTAATCAGTGCGCTATTGCCGAGCCGGTCAACGAGCATGCTCGAATGAAAGTGCTGGCGAGCGGTACCTAGCCCCTCGATGAGACTGGTCGCTACCACTCCTGCGAAAACCTTCACCGTGTTGAACATGGCGGATGCAAACGGGCCATCTGTTGGAGCGAGACCACCGGTTACGCCCATCAGGATCGAGAGGATCACCATGGGTTGTGCTGCAATTTGCAGCGATTGCAGCCAGTAGAAGTTATCGCGCACCCACTCTGACGTCATGAAGCTTCCCATGAAGCAGGTGACGCCCATCAGCGAAATTCCTACGGCGAGAATCCACCGGCGGTCGATCCGCTGGACGTTCAGAACGGCCGCAGTCAGAGGCAGCGCAATCAATAGAGGCAGTGCGACGAGCAGCGCCAACGGCGTCGTTTGAAGCGGCCGGTAACCATGTACCTTCGCAAGGTATTGGGACGGGATGACGGCGATGCCGGTCAGCAGGATCACGGCCCCCGCGAGCGTAAGAAGGCCGTGCGTGAAGTTTCTCCGGCCAAGTAGACGCAGGCCGAAAAACGGCAGCGGATGAAACCACTCATTCACGATGAATGCGATCAGCAGCAATGCACCACCGCCGAGCATCACGCGGATAAAGCCGGAATTGAGCCAGTCCAGCCGGTCGCCTTGCAATAAGCCAATGACCAGCATCGCAACTGCAGGACAGCCTGTCACGAATCCGCTCCAGTTGAACGATTTGAAACGTTCGAGTTTGAGCGGCTCCACAGGAAGCCCTTGCTGGATCGCGATACAACTCAGCAGGCCTAGCGGCACGATCTGCCAGAAAGTCATCCGCCAGTTCACATATTCAGTCCACAGCGCGGCGAGAGGAATTCCAAGTGCCGGCCCGAAGGTTGCAGTCAATGCATAGCCAGCAAGTCCATAGAGCTTGATCTTCGGCGGAAGATAGCGCAGTGCTGCGATGATCAGCATCGGCGGAAGACAACCGCCGGCTATTCCCTGGAGTACTCGAAGCACATACAGCGTCGGCAGATTCGGTGCCAGCGGGCAAAGAAATCCGAACACCATGGTGGCCACTACCGCGCCGATCGTGAACCGCTTGAGCGTGAGCGTCATCGCGAACCACGGCGCAAATACCATCGTGGTCACGTTTGCAGCCTCGAAGAGAGCAGTCAGCCACGTTCCGTCGTCGTGTCCGATCGACAGCGCGCCGCGGATGTCCGTCAGCGCGACCGCCGTCACCTGCTCATTGACTATCGCCAGCAATGAGGAGAGAAGCATCCCAACCAACCCGATTGCGAGGCGAGGCGATAACGCAGATGTCGCAGCGTTCTTTGGAGTTGGACTGTCTGCTTCCCGTAAGGCGACCGGTGGCGGCGAGCCGACTTCCTCCGGTTCTGCCGTTCCAGTTGTCCGTGGCGTTGCGATGTTCATGAGGTCTGCAGATCTACCAGAAGGGTTGGGCTTTCGCGCCGGGCACCGAGTTTGCCGACGCCGACGCTCGGTAGTGTTAAATATCGAGCGGAACCGGCGTACAGGTCGCTTCTTTCCCCTCGTAGTTCCGGCGCGTCCGTTCAACGTATTTCAGCGCCGCTGGACTACCGCATCGAGGTTGATTAATTCTAGGAGACCAACTGATCTTCATGAAAGACAATGGAGCTTGTTCATTTGGCCATTCCGTTTGCGAATCGGGCCAATGAGTCCGAGCGCCCTCATGCATGCGCGTGTGCTGGAATACTGTCTTTCGATTCGACGAGCCAATCGACATGGGTTGTGCTGGAGACAGTACGAAGACGTGTAACTCGCCCACGAAGCGTACGGTGGCCATTTCTGATCGTTTTTGGGCCAATGCAAGAATGCAGGCTTTCCAATGGCAAATACGACACCCATAGTTGGGACGAGCCGGCGATGTGCCGTCGCGCCATGCTTCTTCTGAAAGGTGCATCGCCATGAACTGCGTGCTGGCTTGCATGCAGTCTGATGTCTGGTGCGAAGAACGTGTGCAGCCGTAATGCTATTGACTGGAGAGGTGAGACATGAAATTTTCGGTGAAGAAAGACATTCACACAGACGACGTCCCGACCATTGAGCATGCAATGAAGATGGTCGACGCAGACGCCAAAGTTAGCGTGAACGTCAATGCAAAAACCGTGAGCGTCGATTCGTGGTTAATGCCGGAGGAGTTCCTCGTCGCTTTCGTCGACGAAGACTATGACGTGCGCATTGTCGAGGCATAGCTGACGGTACTCGGGCGTATCGGGAGGCGATGTAGGGCCGCCTCCCGATTCGCCCTGCGCGCTAGGCAGCAGGCTGCGCGTCGCTGAAGTATTGAGGTGCTTCACGGCGATCGAACATTCCATACTCGCGCACCACACGAATATGTCGCAAGTGCACGTTGGCCGACAGCGTGGCTTCTCGCTGGAATGCCTGTGCGGCATCTAGATCGCGCCACGTCAGCACCGCGATCACGTCGCCTGGCGTCATTAGCGCATCGAATACGTCCCACGCAACCAGACCGGAAGCCGCAAGGTCGAGTCCCATTGACTTCACAACTGCCTCTGCTCCTGCCTGTCTGAGCCACTCCGGCGCATACGTCGCAGCGAGTAGCGTCACCGCAGTGCCTGCTCCTGTCTCGGTTACATCAAGACGTTGTTCAAGCAGCACTTCTCCCTCGGGCAGGCAGGTGTCCTCGACGACTTGTCCAATTCGCAGGCGATAGTCGGAAAACACGCGGTCGCGCGCTGCCTGTTGTACTTGATGATGCTTCGTCGTGGTGCGCCAGCGCACGAGGGACTTTTCATCGCGCCAGGTTGACAGCGAAAGTAGCCACCCGTCGCGCGTCAAACTTGCATAGCGGTTGTTGTCGATAAAGCCCACGATCTTTTCGAGTTCTGGGCGTAGCATCTTTGCCATGCCGAGATACAGATCGAACTGTTCACGTAGAGGATGTACTTCGAGCATTGCAGAAAACATTCCGGACTCTTCCTTTGCTTAGCGATACGATTGACCCGCAGTCGGGCGATTGGCTGCATTGATTGTCCGTGACGCATCGAATTTACTGAAGCGCAAGCGCGCCCCATATTGGGCCAATAAGTTCGGCAAATTTGCCATTCCGTGAACAGGCGCGGGGACGAGCGTTTTCTTCCTTCAGACCAATAGTGCCGATGCAGACACAGCTAGCATCGCAAACACTTTGAGCATTGCATTTGTGTCCGCCTCAAATAGCCTGCGCTCGGCCAATCCCGGTCTTCTTTGGGCCAAGGTGAAGAAACGAAGCATTCCGATGCCTACAATCGCGAGGTGCGCAGCAGATGACCGATGGGGAGTTGAAATGGACAAATTGCGCGAGATGGAGGTCTTTGTCGCCATCGTCGATCGTGGCAGCTTTACGGGTGCATCGGAGAAGCTCGGAATGTCGACACCGGCGGTCTCACGGGCACTGAATTCGCTTGAAGCGCGGCTTGGCACGCAACTGCTCGCACGGACCACTCGCACGGTCCGGCCGACTGACGCAGGCGTCGGCTACCTCGATGCCTGCCGTAAAGTGCTGGACGCTATTACCGAGGCCGACGCGAATGTCGCTGCAGACCACCTGAATCCCGTCGGCACGCTGACGGTATCGGCGCCGGTTCTATTCGGGCAGCGGTTCGTTGCGCCCTTGATCAACGCGTTCGCGCTGCGCTACCCCGAGGTCAACGTCAATGCCGTGTATGCCGATCGCACGACTCGGCTACTGGAAGAAGGCGTGGATATTGCAATTCGTATCGGCCATCTTGGAGATTCGACGATATTCGCCGTTCCTCTAGGCACGGTGCGACGCCGGACCTACGCGGCGCCTGCGTACCTTGCGGCGCATGGTGAGCCCAGCCATCCCAGGGAACTGATGAATCACCACTGTGTGTCGTTTACCGGCGTGTCCAGTCCGTTCGAATGGGTGTTCAACGAGAACGGATTGAGACTGCCGGTGCGGCTTCAGCCACGGATGATTGTCGACCTGTCTCCCGCCGCGGTGCTGGCGGCACTCGATGGCGTAGGCATCACTCAACTGCTCTCGTATCAAGCGGCGCCAGAGGTGCTCAATGGCAAGCTGCGGGCTCTCCTGACGGCGTTCGAGCCCGAGGCTGTGCCAGTGAATCTGCTGCACATCGAGCGGCGGGGCGCGAGCGGCAAGGTGCGCGCGTTTGTGGATTTCGTCACCGAGAGCCTGCGCAGCAATCCGCACCTTCAGGACGAAGACGCAACGGCCACGTAAAGTTCGCGATAGGCACTCACCAGCGAATCGAGGCTATATGCACGATTGAGACCACTCGGGTTGGGCAGCACCCATGCGCGCGCACCGCCGAATCTGTCGGCCTGCAATCCCCATTGGATATCGCGCCTGCCGGACATTGCCGAGATCGCCATCTTCCCGAGAAAGGCGATATACCGCGGCGCATAGTGTGCGATTTTGCGCTGGAAATCAGATGCGGCCGCTTCTATCTCCAGTCGCGAAAGCTCGCCCGCTCGCGCAGTTGGACGCGAGACTGCGGTGGTGAGTCCACAACCATAACGGAGCAAAGTACAGTCGTCTTCAGGACGAATCTGTTGCGGAGTAAAGCCTGCGAGGTGCACCGTCTGCCAGAAGCGGTTGTTTCTACCCTCGAAGTGGTGACCTGTCGCTGCAGCACGCATGCCAGGATTTATTCCACAAAATATCAGCGACAAACCTGGCTCGAGAACATCCGGAAGCGATTGAGTGTCGATGGCGCAACTCACGAATAGCTCGCGCTTTGCGCCGCCACAAGCATGCCGGTGCCCGTATCTGTCCGCGGGCGCGACTCGACCGTGCCGCGGAATCGTTGGCGATATTGTTTTGGCGTGACATTGAGCCGACGGGCGAAGGTAGTACGCATTTGCGTGGCACTGTGAAAGCCGCACTTGAATGCGACGGTTTTTAGCGGAGCGTCCGAGTCTTCGAGTAGCTTTCTCGCCGTATCTACGCGAACCTGTTCGACAAACGCCGAAGGCGTGACCTTCGCATACTTGGCGAAGAGTCGCGAAAAGGTGCGCCGGCTGACAGAAACAGCGGTGGCAAGCTGCTCGATCGAAAGCGTGTCGGTTATATGCTCGGTCACATACTGATGCACTTTGCCGATAATCGGATTGTCATCCTTGCCGGCCCCGATGTAAGGGCTGTACTGCGATTGACCGCCTTCTCGCTGGATATATACAACGAGGCGTTTTGCGACACGCACCGCCATTTCGTGTCCCCAGTCTTCGGCCACGAGCGAAAGACAAAGGTCGATTCCCGCTGTCACGCCAGCAGATGTAAACAGCCGGCCGTCACGAATGAAAATCCGGTCGGGCTGCACGCAGGCCAAAGGAAAGTCGCTCGCGAGGCGGGCGGCTTCTGCCCAATGGGTCGTAACTTGCTTGCCGTCGATCAGTCCCGCGTGTCCCAGCACAAACGCGCCGTTGCACACCGAACCGAACCGTGCCGCGCCATATGCCTGCGTTTGCAACCATTTCAAAAAGTCGTCCGTTGGCTGGTAATCGGGCAGGGTCGGTCCTCCCGCGACGAGAACCATATCGAACTGGGCGAGAGAATCGGCAAAAGCCGACGGTACGGAAAGTTGCATCCCGTTGGAGCACGTCACAGTGCCGGCTTTGCTTCCGACAAGCGACACCTCATAGCGTTGATGCTCGGAGAGGTTTGCATTCGCTTCCGCGAATACATCGAGTGGGCCTGCAACGTCCAGTGCCTGCACACCATCGAATACGACAATGGCGACTTTCATGCCGTGACCTTCATCAAATAGGAACGCGCTTCCGTTACCAGCATGGGCCGACGCTCCTTGATGGGGGCGCCATGCAACGCGATAAGCGACGGCAACGAGCGATGGCTTAGCTTACAGCAACCGCCACATGCGGCGCCCGCCGTAACCGTTAAATGACTTTTGCGTCAGTGTAAAGAACGGACAAAAACTCACGGCAATGCCAGCGGCACGAAGTGGCCCAAATTCCGCGCCGATTGGCCAGGTATCGCGGGATCTATGCATTCCGGGGCGACGTCGATTGGTTAAAGTTGATTTGAAGGATCGATCTATTTGAGTGCACTCGCGGAGTAACGGCGCATGCGTGTCGGAATGATGGTGTATTCAGGTTTTCAACTGCTTGAGGTGAGTTGCCCAATGGACGTGTTCCAGGAAGCGAACCGTGTATGCGGCGCCGCCTTCTACGAGCAGCACGTTGTTGGGCCGCGTCCCGGGCCGGTTATATGCTCGAACGGCACCGCGGTGGGCACGACAGCGTCTCTGCGCGATTTGCAGACATCGTTCGACATTGTCATGGTGCCCGGTTCTCCGGCGACAGGTTCGGAGCGCGAGCACCGCGAACTGGTGAATTGGCTAACGAACGCTGGACGCAGCGCGAGAAAGATTGCGTCGGTATCGAACGGTGCTTTTCTCGTGGCGCGCGCGGGTCTTGCGAACGATCGCTGGCTGACCACGCGTGAGCGCGACGCACAGCGTCTTGCAAGCGAGTATCCATTGGTACACGTTGTAACGGATCAAATCTGCTTTAAAGACGGCAACCTTTATTCGTCGGGCGGCGTGAGTGCCGGTATCTATCTCGCGTTGGCTCTCGTCGGAGAAGATCTGGGCGAACACATCGCCGGCGACGTTGCGAAAGCACTATTGCGTCCAGGCATTTGAACCGAAGCATGTACCGCAAGGTGCTGGAACGACCGCGTTTCCTTTTTTCGCGCGCCGCGGCGATACGCTGGCCCGGATGTGTTCTCTTTTGGCCCGTAGAGCGCCTGCATCGTTGAGCGTGCTGTTTGGATCATTGGCAGAATCGACTTGATGTTCTTCCGGTCCATCGCCGGTAAGACCTGGCCGTCGATCCCAAGGCGGTTCTCCACACGAGTCAGCCATGACCACGAATCTGAACGTTGCTTCACAAGTCTGTCCGGCGCCAACGCTTCCCGGCGAACCAATGTCGGGCGCCGACATTATCCTGCGCGTACTTGCGGAGCAGGGCGTCGATACGCTATTCGGATATAGCGGCGGCGCGATCCTGCCGACTTACGACGCAGTGTTCCGTTTCAACGAATCACACGCCGCACGCCCTGAACGCCAGATCAAATTCGTCGTGCCGGCCAACGAACAGGCGGCGGGTTTCATGGCGGCCGGCTATGCGCGCGCGAGCGGAAAAGTAGGTGTGTTCATGGTGACGTCCGGGCCTGGCGCGACCAATGCAGTCACGCCGATCGCCGACTGCAACGGCGATTCGATTCCCGTCGTCCTCATATGCGGTCAGGTGCCGCGCGCGGCAATCGGCAGCGACGCTTTCCAGGAGGCGCCGGTCTTCAACATCATGTCGGCATGCGCCAAACAGGTGTTTCTCGTCACCGACCCCGCCAAACTCGAACAGACATTGCGCACTGCATTCGAAATCGCGCGCACCGGCCGCCCTGGTCCCGTCGTAGTCGATGTGCCAAAGGACATCCAGAACTGGGTCGGTCAGTATCAGGGGCAAGGCACCTTGCACTTTCGAGGCTACTCCGACCGGTTGCGATTGGTGGCTAACGGTTCTCGTCTTGACGAGCAAAAGGGCGCCCAGTTCTTCGATCTCCTTAGACAGAGCGAGCGACCGCTCCTGTATGTGGGCGGCGGTGTTATCGCGGCAGGCGCGACGGCCGAACTGCGTCAGTTCGCGGAGCGTTACGAGATCCCGGTCGTGACGACGTTGATGGGCCTCGGCGCGATACCAGCGCAACACCCGCTATCGCTCGGCATGCTCGGCATGCACGGCGCCGCCTGCGCGAATTACGCCGTTGAAGATTGCGACATCCTGATTGCGGTGGGCGCACGATTCGACGACCGGGTCGCGGGCGGTCGACCGGACATGTTTGCGGCAGGCGCGCGACACGTCGCACATATCGACATCGACGAGGCGGAGATCAACAAGGTCAAGCGCGCACATTGGAGTCACATAGGCGACGCGAGGCAGGCATTGCGCGCATTGATGGAGCACGAGTCCGTTGCTTTGTCGTCCGCCCTATGGATCGGATGGGTGACGGAACTGAGGCAGCGCCACGGCATGAACTATGACCGCAGCAACCCTCTGATTCAGCCGCAGCGTGTGATTGAGAAACTCAGCGAAATCACAGGTGGCCGCGCGATCATCAGCACAGGTGTAGGCCAGCATCAAATGTGGACCGCACAGTTCTACCAGTTCACCGAGCCGCGAAGCTTTCTTACCTCGGGCAGCATGGGCACGATGGGATTCGGCCTGCCCGCCGCAATCGGCGCTCAACTGGCGCGGCCTGATGCGCTGGTTATCGACATCGACGGTGACGGCAGTATCCGCATGAACGCTGGAGAACTCGAAACGGCCAGCACGTATGGCGTTCCAGTAAAAGTCTTGCTGCTCAACAATCGCGGTGACGGGATGATTCGCCAGTGGCAGCGTCTCTTTTACGAAGGACGTACTTTCGTAAGCGACAAGGCTCTTCATCGCAAGGACTTTGTGATGGCGGCGCGCGCGGACGGCTTCGAGTTTGCCTGTCGCGTCGAAACGCCTGGCGAACTCGAGGAGAAACTGAAAGCTTTCGTGGCTTTCGAGGGACCCGCCTTTCTGGAAGTGATGATCGATCAGAACGCCGACGTATTTCCAATGGTAGGTCCAGGTCAAAGCTATTCGAACATGATTACAGGGCCGTTCATACCGTCGCGATCCGATCCGGAACCGGGAAAGGAAGGGGCAGTGCGCCTTCAGGCCGCGGACATGTTCTGAACATGCATTCGATGCTTTCTATTTCCATTTCGGGCAAAACGCCATGATTGATGTCGACCTGATTCATAAGGCGCTAGCGAATCCCTTCCGGCGGCAGATTCTCGCGTGGTTAAAGACGCCGGACGAAGTTTTTGCACAGGGTCACATCGATTTCAGTCATGGCGTTCCACCGAACGCGATTCATGCGCGCAGCGGATTATCGCAGTCCACGGTCTCGGCGCACGTTGCAAGCCTGGTAGAGGCGCAGCTTGTGGTTCCGACGCGAGTGGGCCAGTGGGTCTTTTTATCGCGCAATGAAGAGGTGATCGGCGAGTTTGCCAGACAGGTCAGCTTACATTTGTGAATGCGGCGCGCGGCGCATCGCGTCTCTTCTCTTCGTCGAAATCGTCCGGTGTTCTTCACAAATCGTCCTATGCTGGAAGTCGAGACAAGGGTTGGACAATTGCGAAGGCACAGTCTTCGCTTGAGGTTCGATGCGTGGCATTGACCCTGTCTCTTTGCCCGCCCGGAGTACCCGGCTACGGGACCTGTGCGGCACCACTCAATGCGGAGGTATCGTCATGATCGAGCCTTGCGATTTCCGGCTCAAAAGAATTGCGCTGAACCACGGAGGCGGCTCCATGCCCGCAATCGGCTTTGGCACGCTGATCGCCGATGCGGCCATCACGATAAGCGCCACGAAAGACGCGCTGGAAGCGGGCTATCGGCACTTCGATTGTGCGGAACGCTATCGCAACGAGCGCGAGGTGGGCGACGCGTTACAAGCGGGGCTTGCAGCGGGAGGAATCGCACGCGAAGACATCTTCGTGACCACGAAGTTATGGAATTCGAATCATCGCCCGGAGCGCGTCAAACCGGCTTTCGACGCAAGCCTTGAAAGGCTTCGACTCGACTATCTGGATCTTTATCTCATTCATACGCCGTTCGCATTCCAGGCGGGAGATGAGCAGGATCCCCGCGACGCAAATGGAAACGTCCTCTATGACGAAGGAGTGACCCTGCTCGATACATGGCGGGCGATGGAAGATCTGGTCGACGGGGGAAGATGTCGCGCGATCGGTCTGTCCGACATTGGCCTCGATGATCTGGTACCGCTCTATGAATCGGCAAGAATAAAGCCGGCCGTGGTTCAGGTCGAGGCGCATCCCTATCTTCCAGAAAACGAACTCCTGGAGTTCTGCAAGAAGAAAGAGATCGTGTTTCTGGCGTTTGCCCCGTTAGGTCACGGAATTAGACCCGGGCCGCTCGAAGATCCGGTCGTCTCACGAATTGCCGCGCGGATTGGCAAGACGCCTGCACAGGTACTGCTTGCATGGGCGGTGCAGCGTGGTACCGCCGTCCTGACGACGCCGAAGACCGCAGCGCGGGCGCGCGAGAATTTCGACATTTCGGCTCTTCCCGCTGATGCCTTTGACGAGATCAATCGCATCGAAACCAGGCAGCGGTTCAACCAGGTCGTGAAGACCGGCAACCCGGGATTTATCCCGCGCATTGAATGAGGTTGCGATCTGGCGCAGTGCTGGCCAGAAACGAGCGCGCAATGTCCCGGAACCGTCGAAGCGAGCGCGTCAGTCATAACCCTTAGAACCTGAACTGTTCTCATCAGTGGTCAGGAGACTGCTGGTCCTGGCGGGCAGACGCGGTTATGACTTTACTCACGCCATAATCGCACGAATCTATCCAGGTGATGATCCTCATCTCCAAGCTGATGATCGATCATCACAAGCCGCTTCGCGTAATGAGCGAGTGGCAACTCCCACGTCATGCCTATGCCGCCGTGCAGTTGAATGCACTCTTGCGCGACGAGTGCGCCGATCCTGCCGATGCTGTACTTCGCCGCCGACACCGCGCGCTCCCGCACCGTGCGCTGCGCACCGAGCGCCGCTGCCGCGTTGATTACCGCTGAACGCGCCTGCTCGATTTCCAGCAGCATGTCGGCCATTCTGTGCTGCAGCGCCTGGAAGCTGCCTATCGCCACGCCGAACTGCTTGCGCGTGCGCAGGTAGTCGAGCGTGTAGTCTTTCGCGACATCCATCGCGCCGACGGCCTCCGCACACAACGCAAGCACACCACATGCGATCGCATACTCCAGCGTCGGGAAGCCCGCACCTTCCGCGCCAAGCAGCGATTCTTCGCTGAGCTTGACATTGTCGAACGTGACTTCGGCTGCGCGTCCGCCGTCGATTTTCGGATAGCCTCGCACGCTGACACCCGCTGCGTTCGGAGGCACGAGAAAGAGCGCTATACCTTCCTCTGAATCGTCCGCACCGGTGGTCCGCGCGGACACGAGGAAGAGTGCAGCGTGCTCACCGTGCTGCACCACCGCTTTAGCGCCGTTCAATTGCCACGCGTTGCCCTCGCGTTGGGCGTGCGTGGTGACACGCGAGAGTTCGTAATGGCCGCCGGGTTCACCATGCGCGAGTGCGGCGATACGCGAGCCGTCGATCAATTCGCCCAGCAGAGCGCGTTGCGCGGCGTTGCCGCTTCGTGCGACGGCCTGGCCCACAATAAGCGTATCGAGGAACGGTTCGACCACGAGGCCGCGGCCCAGGCTCTCGAACACCACCGCGATATCGAATCCGCCGCCGCCAAAGCCGCCGTTCGCTTCATCGAAGAGGGCACCGATAATGCCTAGCTCTGCAAAACGACTCCACAGTTCAGGGCTAAAGCCTTCAGGCGAGCGGGCGATCCTGTCGCGCGTCTCGAAGCGGTACTGCTCGCTGACGAAGCGGTTCAGCGTATCCGCAAGCATGCGGCGATCTTCGGTGTGCTGGAAATTCATGACGTGCGTCTCCTACAGTCCGAGGATCATTTTAGAAATGATGTTCTTCTGGATTTCATTCGAGCCACCGAAAATTGACAGCTTGCGGTTGTTGAAATACAGCGAAGCCGCGCTCGCCGCTTCTTCGGGACCGACCGGTGCGCCTTGATAACCGTCGTGCAATGCTTCTTCGATGAACGGCTGCGCATACGGCCCCATCGCGCGGCGCGTCAGCGACGAGATCTCCTGGCGAATCTCCGTGCCGCGAATCTTCAGCATCGAACTCTCGGCACCCGGCACGCCTCCGCCCGCTACTGCCGCGATCACGCGCAAGTTGGTCGTCTTCATGTTCTCCAGATCTATTTCAACGCGTGCCATGCGCGCCGCGAACGCCGGATCTTCGCAAAGCGGCCGGCCGTTGCGCTGCTGTTTCGCGGCAATCTTGCGCAGCCGGTTGAACGCCGCGACGGAGAACCCGACGCCCGCAATATTCGTACGCTCGTACGTCAGCAGATATTTGGCGTACGTCCAGCCCTTGTTTTCCTCCCCGACCAGGTTCTCAGCGGGCACTCGCACGTCGGTGAAAAATACTTCGTTCACTTCATGCTCGCCATCGAGCGTGATGATCGGCCTCACTTCGACGCCCGGCGTTTTCATATCGATCAGCAGGAAGCTGATGCCTTCCTGCTTGCGTACGTCGGTTGCGGTGCGCACGAGACAGAAGATCATGTTCGCGTAGTGGCCGAGCGTGGTCCAGGTCTTCTGGCCGTTCACGATGTAATGCTCGCCGTCCGCGTCGACGCCGCGCACGGCAGTGGTCTTGACCGAAGCGAGATCGGACCCTGCGCCGGGTTCTGAGTAGCCCTGACACCACCAATCGGAACCATCGAGAATACGCGGCAGCCAATACCGCTTTTGCGCTTCACTGCCGTATCTGATCAACACCGGTCCGAGCATGTTGACGCCGAACGGCACGATGCGCGGCGCTCCGGCCAGCGCACATTCGTTTTCGAAGATGAACTTCTGCACTGCGGTCCAAGCCGGTCCGCCGTATTCTGCCGGCCAGTGATTCGCGAGCCAGCCGCGCTCGTTCAGAATCGCATGCCACCCGGCCATGTCGTCGCGCGTGAGGCGCCGGCCGCCATGCACCTTGTCGGCGAGGTGCTGCGGAAGTTTGTCGCGCAAGAACGCAAGCACCTCTGCACGAAAGGCTTCTTCTTCAGGTGTGAAGTTCAGATCCATGACTGTTCCTTCGTGGGTTCAACGGCTACGCTGAAAAAGAGCCGCTTCATGCCGTGTGATTGAGGCTCGCAAAATCCGCGCCGCGCTCGACCAGGTCAATCAGCAGGGGCGAAGCTCGCCAGAACAATGGGTCTTCTTTCGCAAACTCGTGGATGTCCGCGAGAATGCGCGGCAGGCCGACCATGTCCGCATATTTCATCGGGCCGCCGCGATAACGCGGGAAACCGTAGCCGTATAAAAAGGTCACGTCGACGTCGAGCGGTCGCAGCGCAATCCGTTCGTGCACGACATTCGCTCCTTCATTGATCATCGCGGCCATGTAGCGGCGAATGATCTCGTCGTCGCAGAATTCACGCGGCGTGATGCCGGCTCGTACACGCTCGGCATCGATGATCGCCTCGACTTCCGGATCGGGCTGGCCGCTGCGCGATCCTTCGGGGTACAGATAAAAGCCGCGCCCCGTTTTTTGACCGAACCAGCCTCGCTCGCATAGACGGTCGGCAATCTGCACATAGCGCGCCGCCGGATTGCGCGTCGCTGCGCGCCGTTTGCGCGCTGCCCAGCCGATGTCGCCGCCAGCGAGATCCACCACCTGAAACGGTCCCATCGGGAAGCCGAACGCGCGTACTGCTGCATCGATCTGATAGGGCGAGGCGCCGTCTTCCATCATCGCGTCGGCGGCACTGCGATACACGGCGAGAATGCGGTTGCCAATGAAGCCGTCGCACACGCCTGCGCGCACCGGCGTCTTGCGCAGCTTCTTTGCAAGCTCGAATGCGGTGGCGACAATGTCGGCGCTGACGGCTTTCGGCACGACTACTTCAAGCAGCTTCATGATGTTGGCCGGCGAGAAGAAGTGCAGACCGATCACATCGGCGGGGCGCGAGATGCTGGCTGCAATCGCGTCGATGTCCAGATACGACGTGTTGGTTGCGAGCACGGCGCCCGGCTTGCACACGCGGTCGAGTTCGGCAAACACGGCCTGCTTGACCGACAGATCTTCGAACACGGCCTCGATCACGAGATCCGCGTTGGCGAGTGCATCGTATGAAGTACTGCCGGTCCAGAGCGCCATGAGTTGGGCCTTTTTCTCGGCGCTCATGCGGCCCTTCGCAATCAGGCCGTCATAGACCTTTTCGATGTGCGCGCGGCCCCGGGCGAGCGAAGCTTCATCGCGCTCGATCATCGTCACGGGCAGGCCCGCGTCGAGCACTGCGACGGCAATGCCCGCACCCATCGTGCCGCCGCCGACCACGCCAATCGCGTTCAGCGCACGCGGCTTCGTGTCGCGCGTCTCGGGCGCTTTGAGCACTTCGCGCTCCGCAAAAAACGCATGAACGAGGCCCGCACGCTGCGGACTGTCGAGGCATTCGAGAAAGAGTTGGCGTTCGCGGCGCAAGCCGTCTTCGAAAGGCTGTGCGATCGCCGCTTCGACTGCATCGACGATTTTTAGCGGTGAAAACAGACCACGCGATTTTTTGGCGGTCTCGGCGCGTGCCGTAGCGACTACGGCGAGGCTCGCGGCCCGGTCGTTCAACGCAGTGGCGTCGCGCGTGCGCCGCACCGGCGCATGACCCGCAAGCAATTCGTGAACATAGGCGAGCCCTTCCGCGAGGATGTCGTCGCTACTGCCAAGCCGGTCGACGAGCCCTAACGCCAGTGCTTCCTGCGCGTTTGCATGGCGACCGCTCAACATCAGGTCGAGCGCCGCCTGAGCGCCGATCAGGCGCGGCGTGCGTTGCGTGCCGCCCGCGCCGGGCAGCAACCCGAGTTGAACCTCGGGCAAGCCGAGCTTCGCCCCGTCTACGGCGAGCCGGTAGTGCGCCGCGAGCGCCACCTCCAGACCGCCGCCGAGCGCCGCACCGTGAATCGCCGCGACGACGGGTTTCGTACACGCTTCGATGCGGTTGCATACGTCCGGCAACGACGGCGGCACCGGTGGCTTGCCGAACTCGCGAATGTCCGCGCCGGCGATAAAGTTGCGGCCCGCGCCGACAATCAACACGGCTTGCACGGAAGGGTCGCTGTCGGCGGCTTCGATCGCGGCGAGCAGTCCGCGCCGCACGTCGGCGGAGAGCGCGTTGACGGGCGCGTGATCGATCGTGACGAGCAGCACCTTGCCACGCAATTCGCGTGTCACGACGTCGGTTGAAGTGGTGAGGCTCATGGCGTGTCGTCTCCTGGCTGATTGTCTGGGCGCGTAGGCGGCATCCCGCGCCCGCGAATTGTCCTGATTGTGGAGTGGTCAAGGTTCATTGACAATCACATGAACCATTGACAGACTGTCAAAATATCTTTGACAAAAGGCGCGGTTGTGGACGTCCATTCGCTGACTTTGCTGGTGGAGATACTCGACGCAGGTAACCTGAGCGAGGCGGCGAGGCGCCTGAAGATGAGCCGCGCGAACGTGAGCTATCACCTGAACCAGCTGGAACGCTCGGTGGGCTTGCAACTCGTCCGGCGCACCACGCGTCGCGTCGAGCCCACGGAGATCGGTCTTCAGCTATATGAGCATGGCCGCGCGATTCAGAACGCGTTGCTGGCCGCGCGCGAATCGGTAACGACGCTTGGGCAAAGCCTGCAGGGGCGAGTGCGCCTGAGCGTGCCGAGCGGTTATGGGCAACTCGTCATGTCGGAGTGGTTGATCGAGTTCAAGCGTCGCTATCCAGGCATCGTTCTCGATGTGTTGTTCGAGAACCGCGTGGAAGACCTCATGCGCGACGAAGTGGACATTGCCGTGCGGGTCATGTCCGAGCCGCCGCAAAATCTCGTGGCACGCGACATGGGGCCGGTCAGATACGTTGCCTGTGCATCGCGCGCGTTCGCGGAAAGCCACGGCATGCCCATGCAACTAGACGATCTGCGCACCACGCCGTTGATTACGGCGGCGGTCGTGGGCCGTCAGTTACGCGTTGCCGCCTATCTCGGTGACGAACGGCACGAGGTGTTGCTCGAACCGACGATTATCTCCGAGAACTTTCTGTTTTTGCGGCAAGCGGTACTCGCAGGACTTGGCGTCGGCATCTTGCCGGATTATGTGGTGCAAGATGATCTGAAACGCGGCGATGCCGTGACCACGCTCGACGAATGGCGTTTGAGCATCTTCGGCACGAACATGTACATGCTTTACATGCCGAACCGGCACCACACTCGCGCCGCGGCAACTTTCATCGAGTTCATTCTGGCGCAGGCGCGAGCAAGCGGAAGAGGGGGCGCTTCATAGCCCGCGCTCGGTAGCCCGCGCTTCATAGCCCACGCTTCGTAGCCCACGCTTCGTAGCCCGCGCGTCTTCGGCGGACCACAATTGTCCCTTCATGTAGCTCTCGCGAGTATGCTGTGAAAAAGAGCGCGCACGCGCCGTGCGACAGTACGCCACGAACTTGAAGAACGTTATGAACGTCGTGAACGTCAGCGGAGACCGGAATGAAGTGGACAATCGCATTTCTCGTCGTGCTCGCAAGCATCATTGTCGCGATGCTGATCGCGCGCCTGCCCACCGAGCAGGCTATTCGCCTGGCTGGCTATGCGGCGACGGCAGCGCTTGCTGCGCTCGTGAGTTACGTGATCCGGCGGCGCGGCAATCGCGCGCGTAAAACGAGGCGCGTGGGCTAGGCGGCGCCGAGCTGAGTGCTTGCAGCGGGCCGCATGGTACATGCTACGATGCTCCGCTCATTGCGCAGCATGTCGGAGAATCAGATGCGTCCAGAGAATGCCGCCCGTTTCGATGAAGAGTTCGCGCCTCGCATTGCCGAGGCCATCGCCGCGTGCTTCGCTACCACCGTGCACACGGAAGTACTGCCGTACGAAGGCCCTGGCCATCCTACGCGCCTGCGCATTCATGCCGCACCGCTAGAGCATATCGCCCAGTTTGAGCATCCGTTGAATCTATATCTCACGTGGGACAGCGACGAGATCGAGAGGCTCATGAAAGAAGAAGGCCAGGCGCGTTTCTCTCGCTATCTGGCTGCGCTGCCGCGAAAGCTGGCGGCGTGGCATCATGCGCGTGACCTCGATTTTCTTTCGCACACGCAGGCCGATCCGGTGGCGCTGATCGGCGGGCTCGACTTCGAATCGTGAGCCCGCGCCACCGGGTTTTTCGGATCGTCTAGTCGAGCTTGAACTGCGTAACCGCGCTCGCAAGGCTCACCGCCTGCGATTGCAATGCGGCTGCTGCTGCGGTCGACTGTTCGACGAGCGCGGCGTTCTGTTGAACCATTTCATCCAGCTGGCTCACCGCGCGGTTCACTTCCTGAATGCCGCGAGTCTGCTCATTGGCGGCTTGCGTGATTTCGGAAATGATCGTGGTCACGTTGGCGACGTTGCTCACGATCTCCGTCATCGTTTCGCCCGCCTGGCGCACCTGGCCTGAGCCTGAACTGACACTCGCGACCGTGGCTTCGATCAGCGCCTTGATTTCTTTGGCGGCTTGCGCGCTGCGTTGCGCGAGGCTGCGCACTTCGCCGGCCACGACCGCGAAGCCGCGACCCTGTTCGCCGGCGCGGGCAGCTTCAACCGCAGCGTTCAGCGCAAGAATGTTGGTCTGGAAAGCAATGCCGTCGATCACGCCGATGATGTCGGAGATCTTCACCGACGCATGTTCGATCTCGCCCATCGTCGTAATCACTTCGGAGATCACCACGCCGCCGCGCGAAGCGACCTGCGATGCGGAAACCGCGGTCGTGTCGGCCTGCTTCGCGGCGTTCGCCGATTGGGTGACCGTGGACGTGATCTCTTCCATCGACGCGGCGGTTTCCTGCAAGCTCGCCGCAGCCGATTCAGTGCGTCCGGACAGATCGACGTTGCCCGCTGCAATTTCATTGGCGGCCACGCGCACCGACTCGCTCGCGTCGCGAATCTGACGCATCACGTGACTCAGTTTGTCGATGAATGTGTTGAACGAACGGGCGATCTGCGCGACTTCGTCGTTGCCGATGGCGGGCAGCCGCTGCGTCAGATCGCCTTCGCCGGAACCGATGTCGTCCATTGCATCGCGTACTTTGGACAGACGCTGGAACGAAACCGCGGTGACCGCCGCGACGACAGCCGCTGCAATGCCCGCAATCACGATCAGCGCGATCACGGACGCGGTCAGCAGCGAACGCATGCCGGCGGTTGCCTCCGCTTTGTCGAGCGCGACGACCACGTACCAGTTGGTGCCCGGAATGGATTGCGCGCGCAACAGTTTCGGGCTGCCGCTCACGTCCATCTGCACCGGACGTTGCGCGCTAAAGAGTGCGGCGAGCTTGTCGCCCGCGAGTCCCGGCGCGAGATCGGACACCGGCTTCAACGTGAGCTTTGCATCCGGATGCGCGACGATATTGCCGCTCGCGTCGATCAGCATGCCGAAGCTCGCGGGCGTCGGGTGGATCGATTTCACGTTGGCGATCACGCTGTCCATTGCGACGTCGCCGGACACCACGCCCTTCACCGCGCCGTCGCGTACCACGGGCGCGGCGAACGCGACCACCAGCTTACCCGAGCCGACATCCACATAAGGCGGCGTCGCCACCGGCTTGCCTGCTGCCACGGCCTGCTTATACCAGGGCCGCCCGGTCGGATCGTAGTCGGCGGGAATGCCGGTCGGGTCGGAGAACTTCGCTGTCTTGTCCGCGTAGCCGACATAAACGTTGGTGAACTTGCCAGCGGTGGCGATCTGCTTGAGCGCCGGCGACGGGTCGGGTTGCAGAACCGCGTTCTGCAGCGAGTCGATCATCTGGCTATTGGCGGCAACCCAGTCGCTGATACCGGCTGCATGGCCGCTCTCGACTGCCGTCAAACTGCTGTCGATGGCGTCGGCGTTGTACGAATTCGCGACCACATAATTAAGGACCGCATTGGCAGCAAGTGCGACCACGACGATGGCGACGCACAGCGCAACGATCCGCGCGCGAATGGATGTGAACATGGTGGAAGTCTTTCGGATGAGCATAGAGCCGTAGTGATTGAGGCGGGCGCCTCATACGCGGTTTACGGCTCTCGAACCGAAAGTCTTGAGCGCATGTGCGCTAGTGTTTTCACGCAGTGCATCGCGCGAATTCGTCTGAAGATAAGATTCAATTACTGCCAACGTGCACTACGATTTAAAGAAAACGGCCGCTGCGTTTTATCGCAGCGGCCGTTGTCATGCGTCGGTGTTCGCGCTCGTTCAGGCGCCCAGCGCAGGATCGCTCATGCTGCTCTTGCCCGTCTCCACGTGGCCTGCAAAACGGCGGGCAAACAGCGGGTCGGTGTCGACGGTAATCGCCAGGTCGTACCAGCCGTGCGCATTGCGAAGATCGAGGTAGAGCTCGTCCGTATCGCCGCCGCGCACCACACGTTTGATCGTGTGCTTCGGGTCGTACGCATTGACGATCGTGAACTTGCAATGCGCGCTGCCCACGTTTTCAAGGCGCAGTTGCAGGTTGCCGTTCACGACGTCGTAGCCTTCGAGCACTTCGGGGCGCGCGATATCCGATCCGTCCCACCAGCTGCGAGCAATTGGCCGGCCGGTGAAGCGGCGCAAGAAACCGTTCGGACCGTGCACGGTGAAATCGTAAGAGCCGTCCGCACTCAGCGGGAACTGATCCTGCAAGCGCTTGCCGGCCTCGACCGTGTACGTGCGCGGCGCCTCGAGGCTGTTCGCGCGATAGACGAGAAACACCGCGCCCGCGCTGCCCGTATTGACGAAGCGCATGGTCAACGTTTTCTCGGCGCCTTCGCCATGCACTCGCACGAACATTTCATACGGCAGCGCGCGAGCCGGGCGCACGCCGGGTTCCTGGCGCGGGACTGCCTGTACCGCAGGCGGCAGCGGCACGTAGTCCGGATGACGGTTCTGATCGGGCGGCACATAGCCGCTCGTACTCGGCAACGTCGGGAAGGCGTCGTTCGGATTGCTGAAGTTGAAGGCCGATGTCAGATCGCCGCACACCGCGCGTCGCCACGGCGAGATGTTCGGCTCGCCGAGATTGTGCTGCTGGCCGAAGCGCTGTTCGATAAAGCGGATTACCGACGTATGGTCGAACACCTCCGAGCAAACATAGCCGCCTTTGGACCACGGCGAGACGACGAGCATCGGCACGCGCGGGCCGAGGCCGTACGGCGCGGCAACGTTCTTTGCATCGCCCGGATAGATTTCGTTGACGGTGTCGACGGTGGAGAGGCCGTTCGCACTCGAACTCGGCGCACACGGCGGCACCATGTGGTCGAAGAAGCCGTCGTTCTCGTCGTAATTGATCAGGAGTACGGTCTTGCTCCACACCTCGGGATTCGAGGTCAGGATCTGCAAGACCTGGTCGATGTACCACGCGCCGTAGTTCGCGGGCCAGTTCGGGTGCTCTGAATAGGCTTCCGGTGCGACGATCCACGAGACTTGCGGCAGCGCGTTGTTTTGCACATCGCGCTTGAGAATGTCGAAGTAACCGTCGCCCTTCAATGCATTCGTGCCGGTGCGCGCGTTCTCATACAGCGGGTTGCCCGGCTGAGCGTTGCGGTACTGGTTGAAGTAGAGCAGCGAGTTGTCGCCGTAGTTGCCGATGTAAGCGTTCTGAGTCCAGCCCCACGAGCCCTTGGCGTCGAGCCCGGTGCCGATGTCCTGATAGATCTTCCACGAAATGCCTGCGTTTTGCAGCACTTCCGGATAGGTCGACCAGCCGTAGCCGAGTTCGGAATTGTCGATCACGGGACCGCCGCCGGTTCCGTCGTTGCCTACACCGCCTGCCCACATGTAGTAGCGGTTCGGGTCCGTCGGGCCCATCAGCGAGCAATGGTAGGCGTCGCAAATCGTGAAAGCGTCGGCGAGTTGATAGTGAAAAGGAATGTCCTCGCGCGTGAGGTAGGCCATGGTGGTCGAGCCTTTGGCGGGCACCCACTGATCGTAGCGGCCGCCGTTCCACGCGGCGTGCGTGCTATTCCAGTCGTGCGCGAGGTCCTGCAGGAACTGCAGTCCGAGGTTCGGCGCGCTCGGGCGGAACGGCAACACATAGCCGAGATCCGCAGCAAGCGGTTGATACCACACCGGCTTGCCATTGGGCAGGTTGACCGCACGCGTGTCGCCGAAACCGCGGACACCCTTAAGCGTGCCGAAGTAGTGGTCGAACGAGCGGTTTTCCTGCATCAGCACCACGATGTGTTCGACGTCGCGGATCGTGCCGGTCTTGTTGTTCGCCGGAATGGCGAGCGCGTTGCGAATGCCTTGCGGCAGCATGCTCAGCGCGGTGACGGAACCGGCCGCGTGCGCGGCAGAGCGTAGAAAATCACGACGATTTTTTGAGGTCATGGTATGTGCTTTCGTGTCTTCAGTGGGAAAACGATCCACGCAGCGCGGCAGGCATGAGCGGCGCGTGAAGCGCGGGACTCAGTCAACGGTATGGATTACAGGTGTGGCGAGGGGCGTCGAAGCGGCGGCGGACAATGCCGGGTCGGCGCTTGATGCAGGTAGTGCTGGGCTTTGAATCGTGACGGCGGCAGGCGAGGGCGATGCAGAAAGAGGATTTGCCGACAGGACGGCGGTGCTGCTCTGATCGGTGGCATTTAGCGCGGAGCTGGCATTGCCCGCATCCGGCGCCTTGGCGTCGTCATTGCCGCAGGCGACGATCAGCGCGGAAAGTGGCAGCGCCACGAGCGCAGTGGCCAAACGTTTGCGATGCAAGGCACTGAACGGCTTCGACGCATAGGACATAGCGATGTCTCCGGCACGGGGAACGCGCGGGCATCGGTGTGCCCAGGTCAGCGGTGCGAAGAGAATATCCGCTTACCTGTGTAAGTTTTGTGAAGTTTTGGAAATTTGGGGATTTGGTGACAAATGGGGATAGAGGCTGTCGCCTCGCCCGTTGCGTGCCGGCGAGCGGCAACCTGCCGCTACCGGTATCGCAACACGAACGCCGCGATTGCTTCGTTCAACCGGTCAGGCGCATCGCGGTGTGGCGAGTGTCCGCAAGCGTCGAGCTTGACGAGTTCCGCATGCGGCGCATATTCGGGAATGGTGTCGATCTGAGCCATCGTGCCGTAGTTGTCGTCGTGGCCTTGTAGGGCGAGCAAAGGCTTGTTGATCGTCGAAAGCTGCTGCGCAATCGACCAGTCGCGGAATGCAGGATCCAGCCAGATATCATTCCAGCCATAGAAAGCGGAATCGACGTCTGCGTGATAGCGGGCGAGCTTGTCGCGCAGGTCGGTGCTTTCGTAAAGCTGCTTTGTCTGCGCGATGCTTTGCACCGATAGCTCTTCGACAAATACGTGCGGCGCGATGGCAACCGCGCCCGCCAGCGCGTCGGGATGCAACGCCGCGTAAAGCAGCGCGATCGAGCCGCCGTCGCTGTGTCCAATGACCCACATGCGCCGCCGTTCGTGCAGGCCAATGCCGAGTTCGTCCAGCAGCGCGGGCAAAATATCGCGTGCCTGGTCGCTCATGAAGTCGACCGGCCATTTGACGTGGTGGGGGCGCGGTGTCGACAAACCATATCCGGGACGCGAGTAGACGAGTCCACGCATGCCGAGCCGCTCGCACAACGATTGTGGCCAGTCGCGCCACATGGCGATCGAGCCGAGTCCTTCGTGAAGAAAGACGGCGATTGGCGCATGGCTCGTTGCGTTGCCAGTGGTGTCGGCGGCTTCACCGTTCAACCAGCGATATTCAATGCGCAGCGGCCCGTGCGATGCCGTGGCGGGCAAGTCGACGAAATGGCTAGTGGGTGTCTCGACAGCGGCATTCTGCATGTATCACCTTATGACTGTTCGCGCAGTTTGAAGCGTTGAATTTTTCCGGTGGCGGTCTTCGGCAAGTCGTCGACGAACACGATATCGCGTGGATACTTGTGCGGCGCGAGCCGGTCTTTCACGAACGCCTTCAGATCATCCACCAGTATCTCAGACGGTGCGAACTCGCGCTTCAACACAACGAACGCGCGCGCTTTCACAAGGCCGCCGTGATCGATGCCGACCACGGCCGCTTCGAGCACTGCGTCATGCTGCACCAGCACCATTTCCACTTCGACCGGCGACACATACTGGCCACTGACTTTCAGCATGTCGTCGCTGCGGCCCGCATACACATAGCAGCCATTCGGCAGACGGCTGTACTTGTCGCCGCTGCGAATCCACTCGCCGAGAAAAGTGGCACGCGTTTTTTCGCGGTTACACCAGTACATCAGCGCGGCACTCGGGCCTTTGATAAAGAGGTCGCCCACTTCGCCGTCGCCGACCGCGTGACCGCTGTCGTCGCGCAACTCCACTTCGTAACCGGGCACAGGGCGACCCGTCGTGCCATATTCGACTTCGCCCGCGCGATTCGACAGGAAGATATGCAGCATCTCCGTCGAGCCGATGCCGTCGAGAATTTCACAGCCGAAGTGCCGCGTAAAACGTTCGCCGATCTCGCGCGGCAATGCCTCGCCAGCGGAGGTGCAAACGCGCATCGCGACATCGTCGCGCGCAGGCAGGTTCGGCGACACTAGCATGCTCGCGTAAAGCGTCGGCACGCCATAGAAAACGGTCGGACGGTGGCGCGTGAGGCGGGAGAAAACGGCGTCGGCGGTGGGGCGCTCAGCCATCAGCACAGCAGTAGCGCCGACGGAAAGCGGAAAGGTCAGCGCGTTACCCAGCCCATAGGCAAAGAACAGCTTCGCCGCGGAGAACACCACATCGCTTTCGACAATGCCGAGTACCGGCTTTGCATACAACTCGGCGGTCCAGTAAAGATTCGCATGCGTGTGGACCGTGCCCTTCGGTTTTCCGGTCGAGCCCGATGAGTACAGCCAGAAGGCAATGTCGTCGCAACCTGTGGTGGCAGCTTTCAAGGCGGGCGTCGCGGCGTCGATCAGATCTTCCAATACCGGCGCCGCGAGCGGCTCGCCTTCAGGTGCTGGCGCCGCCCGGTTGGAGACAATGAGCTGGCAGCCGTCGTGCTCGGCCGTCTCCATGGCTTGCGTGACATTCGGGATCAGCACGCTCGACGCAATGACCGCACGCGCATGACTATGCGTGAGCATGTACACGTAATCGGCCGGCGTGAGCAGCGTGTTTGCGACCACCGGAACCACGCCCGCATAGAGCGCGCCGAGAAAGGCAATGGGCAATGAGACGGTGTCGAGCATTACCAGCAGCACGCGCTCTTCAGGATGCACGCCCAAACCGCGTAACGCGCTCGAAAAGCGCCGTGCGCGGTCTTCGAGTTCGCCGTAAGTCATGTGGCCGCTGTCGTCGATATAAGCGGTTTTCGCCGCGCGCTGCTCGTTCAACGCGAACAGATGAGCCGCGAAATTGAAGCGAGCGGGCGGCGGCTCGACCGTGACGACGGGCTGGCTTGCAGCCGGTTCGAACAGGGCTTCCATATGTCTCCTCCATCGAGTGGGGGCGGTCCGGCTGTTATGTGCTCATGATCCGCTGAATGTCTGCGTGCGCTACTGCGGGCGCTTCTTCGTCATGTGGTGTTCATCTTCAAGTGGTCATGCTGTGGGCAAATGGGTTAGCTGCGCAACTGCATCGATTGCCGCTGCCGACGCCTGAATCGCCGAACGCCGGTGATAGAAACCAAGCGCGCGCAGACCGCCGAGTTCTTCGCCGCCGCCCGCGCGTCCCGGTCCGCCGTGAAGCGACATCGGCATCACGTTGCCGTGGCCGGTCTGACTCTGCTCGACGGAAGGCGAAACCGCATGCACGCGGCCATGCGAATCGGCGAGTTCAAGCGCAAGCCTGCCCAGGTGCGCGTCGTCGTTTGAATAGATCGATGCGACGAGCGATCCCTGTCCGCGCCGCGCGAGGTTGACCGCGTGCGCTTCGCGCAGTTCACCGGCGCCGTTTGCTACGCGATATGGCGTCACACTCGCCACGGGTCCGAATACTTCGACATCGTGGAGCAGCGTCGCATTATCCGGATCGTTGACGACGAACAGATGCGGCGCGATGCACGCAGCAACAGCACCATCGGCGTCGATGAGCGGCGCGGCCGACCCGTCGTACGCGAGCACCGCTTGCTCACGCAACGCGGCAATGCCCGCCATCACGTTCTCGTATTGCGCGCGGCTCACGAGCGATCCCATGCGCACGGCGTCGTTGCGCGGATTGCCCACAGTGATCTTCGTGAGCTTCGTTTTTAGCGCATCGACGACGGCATCAAGCGCCGTGTCGGGAACGAACGCGCGCCGGATCGCCGTGCATTTCTGCCCGGATTTCACGGTCATTTCGCGCACGACTTCCTTGATGAAAAGATCGAATGCGGGCGTGTCAGGCGTGGCATCTGCACACAGAATCGCGCTGTTCAGACTATCGGCTTCGACGTTGAGCCGCGCGCCGCGTACGACGAAAGCCGGGTGCGCGCGCAGCGATGCGGCCGTTTCAGCCGAGCCCGTGAAGGACACGACATCGAACGCCTGAACCTGGTCGAGCAGACCCGCAGAGCCGCCGCAAATCACCGAGAGCGCGCCGCGTGGCAGGATGCCCGCGTTGACGACATCGGCGATCATGCGTTGCGTGAGCCACGCCGTCGCGGTCGCGGGCTTCACGATGACGGGCACGCCGGAAAGCAACGCAGGGGCCGCTTTTTCCCACAGGCCCCACGACGGAAAGTTGAATGCATTGATAAAGAGCGTGACGCCGCGCGTTGGCGTGAGCACGTGCTGCACGCTGAACGATTGATCCTTGCTCAATGCGCTCGCGTTGCCGTCGCGCAGCGCATGCACGTTGCCGAGCGATGCTCCAAGCCTGGCGTAGTACGACAGGGTGAAAATGCCGCCGTCGATATCGACCGATGAATCGTTGCGCGTCGTGCCGGAGTTCGCGAGAGCGATCGCATAGTAGTCCTCGCGCTTCGACTGGAGGAGCTTGACCACATCGGCAAGACGCGCGGCGCGCTCGGCATAGGTCAGCGCGCGCAGTGCCGCGCCGGCTTCATCGCGCGCAAAGCGGAATGCGTGTGACAGATCCAGTCCTTCGCTGGACACGCGCACGAGCGCTTCTCCCGTTACCGGATCGGTCAGCGTGTGTCCGTCTCCGGTTCCCACGACCCATTCGCCCGCTACGTGGTTCTTCAACAGTTCGATCATGACGGCACTCACGCAGCGGTGAATTCGATTGCGCCTTGCGGCAGAAGATACAGCACGAGCGCCTGGCCGTTCGCCACCGTGGGTCGATGCGCAGAGCCTGCCTGATAGACGCACCAGCCCGCAGGATGACCGTCGAAAGTCGCGCCTTCTGTCAGCGGCATGATGAGATCGATCTCGCCGTGCGGATGAACATGATGCGGGCCGGCAATGTCCTTCATGTCGACTACGTCGACGGAAAAGCCGTGGGTGTCGGGCAGCGCTTTGAAGATGCGCCCGTAACGGATGCCGCCGCCCTCGCGATTGCACAGCCAGCCTTCAGCGGCTCCCGCGCGGCATGCAGCGGCGAGATCGCGAAATGTCTGGCTGTCTGCGGGATACGTGCTGTTGAGCCAGTCTGCGAGTTCGGCGTTCAGCGGCCGGCCTGCGAGTTGCGCTGTCACGCCGGCTATCAGGCGCTGGAAATCGGATGGGGACATGCGGGCCTCCAGACTGTGCGCACGCACGTTAATGCATGTGACGCGCTGCGCGGTCTCCGTAATGCCGCTCGAAGAATCGCGGCGAGCTTGGTATGCGATCAATGTTCGGCGAAAATTAACCGTTCACTAAGCGTGTGTCAAGCACTATAGTACATGTATGGCTGGATCTAGGTAGAAAACATGAACCGAAATAACGTTGCTTCATCGTCCGACTCGCCTTCTGACTCGCCGTCGCTCGAAACCGTCGGCGAGGAGAGCGCTCGCGGCGAGCGCACCGGCGAACGCGAAGAGCGCGACCCGTTTCTGACCGCGATGGGCGAGCGCGTGCGCCTGCTGCGCGCACGTCGCGGCATGACGCGCAAGACACTGGCTGCTGAAACCGGCTTGTCGGAGCGGCATCTCGCGAATCTGGAATCGGGCGTCGGCAATGCGTCGGTGCTGGTGTTGCGGCAGATCGCGGCCACGTTGAACTGCCCGCTGGCCGAGGTGATCGGCGACGAAACGACTGCGTCCGCCGAATGGTTGTTGATCCGCGAACTGCTGCACGGGCGCGACCAGGCTGCATTGCAGCGCGCGCGCGTGGCACTTGCCGAGATGTTCGCGCAGGCGCCGCGCGACCCGCATCGCAAGGACCGGATCGCGCTGATCGGACTGCGCGGCGCGGGGAAGTCGACGCTCGGGCGCATGCTCGCGCAGGAGCGCAAGGTTCCGTTCGTCGAGTTGACGAGGGTGATCGAGCAACTGGCGGGCTGCCCGCCGGCGGAAATCCATTCGCTATATGGCGCAAGCGCTTACAGGCGGTACGAACACCGTGCGCTCGAAGCGGTGATACAGGAGCACGAACGTGCGGTGATCGCGTCGCCGGGCGGGCTGGTGTCCGAGTCCGGCACGTTCAACGCGCTGCTGTCGCATTGCTTCACCGTGTGGCTGCAGGCCGCGCCGGAAGAGCACATGCGCCGGGTCGTCGCGCAGGGCGATTTGCGGCCCATGTCAGGCAACAAGGAGGCGATGGACGACCTGAAGCGCATTCTGGCCGGCCGCAGCGAGTTGTATGGCCGCGCGGATATGACCTTCGACACGAGCGAGAAAACCTTGGCGGACGCCTATCTGCAACTGCGAGACCGCCTTGCTGCGCGGCTCGCAGCCGAATCGCCCGATGAGGCACGCGCTGTCTGACATGCACTGAGGGATCAGGGAAACACCTTAATATGCATTAAAGTGCTTTACATGGGTTTGACGGTGCACTATTGTTCTAGAAACAACTTGCATCGTCCAGTCAGGAGACGCCCATGTCCACAGCAGAAGCCGCGATCGCGCCGGTCGACTACCGCACCGATCCCTCGCAGTACAAGCATTGGAAGCTGAGTTTCAACGGCCCGGTAGCGACGCTCGGCATCGACATCGCGGAAGACGGCGGCATTCGCGACGGCTATAAGCTCAAACTGAATTCGTATGACCTCGGCGTAGATATCGAACTGCACGACGCCATTCAGCGAATCCGTTTCGAGCACCCGGAAGTCAAAACCGTCGTGTTGACGAGCCTCAAGGACCGCGTGTTCTGCTCGGGCGCCAACATCTTCATGCTCGGCCTTTCGTCGCACGCGTGGAAGGTCAACTTCTGCAAGTTCACGAACGAAACGCGTAACGGACTGGAAGACTCGTCGCGTCATTCGGGCCTCAAATTTCTTGCGGCGGTGAACGGCGCTTGCGCGGGCGGCGGTTATGAACTTGCGCTTGCGTGTGACGAGATCTACCTGGTGGACGACCGCTCTTCGTCGGTGTCGTTGCCGGAAGTGCCGTTGCTCGGCGTGCTGCCCGGCACGGGCGGACTCACGCGAGTCACTGACAAACGCAAGGTGCGCCATGACCGCGCCGACATTTTCTGCACCGTGGTCGAAGGTATTCGCGGCGAGCGGGCAAAAGCGTGGCGTCTCGTGGACGAGGTCGTCAAACCGAACCAGTTCGACCAGGCCATTCAGGCCCGCGCGCTCGAACTCGCCGCGCAGAGCGATCGTCCTTCCGACGCGCAAGGTGTGATGCTCACGCGCATCGAGCGTACGGACCGCGACGACGGGCTCACGTATAAAGCGCTAGACGTCACGATCGATCGCGCTAAACGCATTGCGACATTCACCGCAAAAGCGCCGCAAACGGAACAGCCTACAAATATCGACGCGATCATCGCAGCGGGCGCGACCTGGTGGCCGTTGCAATTCGCTCGCGAACTCGACGACGCCATCCTGTCGATGCGCACCAACGAGCTTGAAGTCGGCACGTGGATATTCCGAACCGAAGGCGACGCGCGCAACGTGCTCGCCGCCGACGCCGTGTTGATGCAGCACAAGGACCACTGGTTCGTACGCGAGACGATTGGCATGTTGCGCCGCACGCTCGCGCGCATCGACGTTTCGTCGCGTTCGTTATTTGCGTTGATCGAACCGGGCTCATGCTTTGCCGGCACGTTCGCCGAACTCGCTTTTGCCGCGGATCGTTCGTATATGGCCGCGTTGCCGGGCAATGAGGAAGAGGAGCCGGCCATCACGCTGTCGGAAGCGAACTTCGGTCTTTATCCGATGGTTACCCACCAGTCACGGCTTGCACGCCGCTTCTATGAAGAAACGGCGCCGCTCGACACGGTGCGTTCGCTGATCGGACAGTCGGTCAAGCCGGTCGAGGCCGAGCGTTTGGGACTTGTCACGGGAGCGCCGGACGACATCGATTGGGCCGACGAAATTCGGATCGCACTCGAAGAACGCGCGGCAATGTCCCCCGATGCGCTGACCGGACTCGAAGCGAACCTGCGTTTTAACGGCCCCGAAACAATGGAAACGCGCATTTTTGGCCGTCTCACCGCGTGGCAGAACTGGATCTTCAACCGGCCGAACGCAGTGGGCGAGAAGGGTGCGCTCAAGGTGTACGGCAAGGGTAGCAAGGCGCAATTCGACGTATCGCGCGTTTGACGCACGAGCGCATTACGACGCCCGCTTCCCGGTACGCCTCTCACATTCCGCATTGCAAGGAACGACCATGTCAACGATCAACTACAGCGAAAAGATTCCGAACAACGTTAACCTCGCCGACGACCGCGCGCTGCAGCGCGCGCTCGAGCAGTGGCAGCCGAACTTCCTGTCGTGGTGGGGCGATATGGGCCCGGAAGGCTCGCACGGCTACGACGTGTATCTGCGTACTGCGGTGAGCGTGGATGCGGGAGGCTGGGCGCATTTCGATCATGTGAAGATGCCGGACTATCGTTGGGGCATCTTTCTGACGCCGGGCGACCAGGACCGCAAGATTCATTTCGGCGAACATAAGGGCGAAGCCGCATGGCAGGACGTGCCCGGCGAGCACCGCGCCAATCTGCGCCGTATCATCGTGACGCAAGGCGATACGGAGCCCGCTTCCGTCGAGCAGCAACGACACCTCGGCTTGACCGCGCCTTCCATGTACGACTTGCGCAACCTGTTTCAGGTCAACGTGGAAGAAGGCCGCCATCTGTGGGCCATGGTGTACCTGCTGCACCGCTACTTCGGCCGCGACGGTCGTGAGGAAGCCGAAGCACTGCTCGGGCGACGTTCCGGCGACGACGACAATCCTCGCATTCTCGGTGCGTTCAACGAGAAAACGCCGGATTGGCTCGCGTTCTATATGTTCACGTACTTCACTGATCGCGACGGCAAGTTCCAGTTGTCCGCACTCGCGGAATCGGGCTTCGACCCGCTCGCGCGCACCACGAAGTTCATGTTGACGGAAGAGGCGCACCATATGTTCGTCGGCGAATCGGGCGTTTCGCGCGTGATTCAGCGGACTGCTCAGGTGATGAACGAACTCGGCACCGACGACGTCGCCCGGATTCGCGCGGCCGGCGTGATCGACTTGCCGACCATTCAGCGCTATCTGAACTTCCATTACTCGGTGACGATCGACCTGTTCGGCGCGGACCATTCGTCGAATGCGGCCACGTTCTATAGTTCGGGCCTGAAGGGCCGCTATGAAGAGGGCAAGCGCGACGACGATCATCAATTGAACGGGCAGAGCTACAAGCTACTGGATGTGCAGGACGGCAAGCTCGTGGAACGCGAAGTGCCCATGCTCAATGCGATGAACGAAGTTCTGCGCGACGACTACATCAAGGACTCGGTTGCGGGTGTAGGCCGCTGGAACAAGGTGCTCGAAAAGGCCGGCATAGACTTTCGCATGACGGTGCCGCACAAGGCGTTCAACCGGCAGATCGGCACCTTTGCGGGCACACGCGTGTCGCCCGATGGCCGCGTGATTGGCGAAGCGGAGTGGGCCGCAAACGAAGCGAAGTGGCTCGCCACACCGGAAGACCGCGCATTCGTTGCGTCGCTGATGGGTCGCGTCACGGAGCCTGGCAAGTTCGCGAACTGGATTGCGCCGCCCGCGATGGGCGTGAACCGTCAGCCGGTCGATTTCGAATACGTGCGCTTTAACTGAACGCCGGTATCGCGCAACGCAGGAGTTGCTGAAGTTGCATGAAGCGCGCGTGGCAAGCTTGCGCGGCACAACATGGTGGAGGAAGTCATGAACGGCCCAGTGTCGATCGAGGTTCTCAGGCAGCATCTGATCGATCCGGAAATCTGCATTCGCTGCAATACGTGCGAAGAGACCTGTCCGATCGACGCGATCACGCACGACGAAAACAACTACGTCGTGAAGGCGGATGTCTGCAACGGCTGCATGGCGTGCGTGCCGCCTTGTCCGACCGGCGCGATCGACAACTGGCGTACCGTATTGAAGGCCGACGCATATCCGGTCGAAGAACAATTCACTTGGGACGTCTTGCCGGAGCAGAACACAATGGCCGCGCCCGCGGTGGAGGAATCGCCCGCGGCGGACACTACCGGCGATGCAGCGGCGAACGCGAGCGGCATTGAAGTAGACACCGTGCGCGGGTCGGTCGTGCCGCCGTGGTCCGCCGCGAAGCCTTACGTCAATCTCTACACACACAAGACGCCGACTACGGCGACTGTGGTCGGCAACTACCGGCTTACCGACGTATCGACGGAAAGCGACATACATCACATCGTGCTCGACTTCGGAACGATGCCGTTTCCGGTGCTCGAAGGTCAATCGATCGGCATTCTTCCGCCCGGCGCGACCGGCGACGGGCGCGTGCACCACGCGCGCCAATATTCGATCGCCAGCCCGCGCGACGGCGAGCGCCCCGGCTACAACAACGTTTCGCTGACGGTGAAGCGCGTCGCACAACGGCATGGCGATTCGATCGACGGAGTCTGCTCGAACTATCTGTGCGATCTGAAAAAGGGCGACGTGGTCACGGTGATCGGCCCGTTCGGCAGCACGTTTCTGATGCCGAACCATCCGAATTCGCACCTTCTGATGATCTGCACGGGCACCGGTTCGGCCCCGATGCGCGCAATGACGGAATATCGCCGGCGCCGTCGCCTGAAGGGAGCAACGGGCAAGCTGATGCTGTTCTTCGGTGCCCGCACCAAAGAGGAGTTGCCATACTTCGGGCCGCTAACTAATCTGCCGAAGGATTTCATCGACACCAATCTTGCGTTCTCGCGCACGCCGGGACAGCCCAAGCGCTACGTGCAGGACGCGATGCGCGAACGCGCGGTCGACGTTGCGCAGATGCTCAAGGACGACAATACGCATATCTACGTATGCGGGCTAAAGGGTATGGAAGACGGCGTGCTGCAAGCGCTGAAAGAGATCGGCGAGCAGCATCAGCTGGATTGGGAAGCGCTGTGGGCAAAGCTGAAGAAAGAAGGGCGCCTGCATCTGGAAACGTATTGATCCGGCCGCGCCAGAAGCCGCTGCCGCGAAGCGTCACCGGCCTGGCGCCCGTTGTGCCGGCGACACTGCCCCGCACGCGCGAATGACCAGTTGCACGACTTCTTCGGTCGTCGCCTCGAACGACTTTTGCGTCATCGCGCGCTTGCCTTTGAGCGCGCGAATCTGTGCGTCGAAGTCGGCGTAGTGCTGGGTCGTCGCCCAGATCATATACATCAGCGTTCGCGCATCGACAGGCGCGAGCAGGCCTCGTGAGATCCAGTCGTCGATTACTTTTACACGGCTGTCGAGCCATGGCTTGACGCGCCCCGTGAGGATGTCTTCCATATGCCCGGCACCGTGAATGATCTCGCTCGCCCACACTTTCGAGCCCAGCGGGCGCCGCCGCGATAATTCCATTTTCGCGCGCACATATCCGCCGATTGCCTCCACCGGATCGTCGCTGCATTCGAATGTATCGGCTGCGCGGTACCAGTCTTCGAACAGGTCTTCGAGCACACGCCGGTAAAGCGCAAGCTTGGTCGGGAAGTAGTAATGCACGTTGGCTTTCGGTAAGCCCGCGCGTTCGGCGATCATCGCGGTGCTCGCGCCGTCGAGTCCGCGTTCCGCGAAGACCGCTTCCGCACAAGCCAGAAGATGCGCTTCGTTCGACTCGCGAATGTGCGCCTTGCGCCGCCGCAAAGGCGCGCGCGTTTCGTCGTTTTCCGTGATGCCCCCAGCCACGTCGTCGTCTCTCATGTTCGCCTTCGGCGGCATGGGTGCCGCGTCGCGCTTCATTCTAGTCGCTCGACGCACTGCTGATCTACGTATTTTGAAAGCCGCTGTCGGCGCTGCTGCAATGCAATGGCACGCTTCTCGCTCTTGGTTTGACCGTGCGAAAAGCATTGATTTGGCGGAGTTAATCGTCTACAACCTGTCCAACTGGACAGGATTGAGAAAGCGGGACATGCACCAGGGTTAGCCCTCGCTATGAGAAGCAACCAGGCGCATGGAACCTGCACCGCAGCCGTGCGGAGACGCCCCAAAAGCCGCCGCCCATGCACCAGTTTCATGTCGGTTCACCGGAAGGAGCGAGACGAATGAACGCGGTATCCGAAGCGCTAAAGCGGGCAGAGCCCGCTACGTCGATCAGGATCGACGGCAAGCGGCTGTGGGACAGCCTGATGACGATGGCAAAGATCGGTGCAACGCCTAAAGGCGGCGTATGCCGCCTTGCGCTGACCGACCTCGACAAGGAAGGGCGAGACCTGATCGTTAGCTGGGCGAAGGAAGCCGGCTGCACAGTCAGTGTCGATCAGATGGGCAACGTGTTCATGCGCCGGGCAGGACGCAATCCCGATGCGCTGCCTGTGATGACCGGCTCGCATGCGGACTCGCAGCCGACGGGCGGCCGCTTCGACGGCATTTACGGCGTGCTGGGCGGTCTCGAAGTGATTCGGAGTCTGAACGATCATGGCATCGAGACCGAGCATCCTGTCGAAGTCGTGATCTGGACCAACGAGGAAGGCTCGCGTTTTGCGCCGGCCATGGTTGCGTCCGGCGTGTTCGCGGGCGTGTTCTCGCTCGAATACGGTTTGTCGCGCAAAGACGTAGATGGCAAGACGATCGGCGAGGAACTGCAGCGCATCGGCTATGCGGGCGATGTGCCGTGCGGCGGTCGCCGATTGCATGCGGCGTTCGAACTGCATATCGAGCAGGGGCCGATTCTCGAAGCCGAGCAGAAAACCATTGGCGTGGTCACGGACGCGCAAGGTCAGCGCTGGTACGAAATCACGCTGACGGGACAGGAGGCGCACGCGGGTCCGACGCCGATGCCGCGCCGGCGCGATGCGCTGCTCGGCGCCGCGCGAGTAGTCGACCTCGTCAATCGAATCGGGCTGGATAATGCGCCGCTCGCGTGCGCGACGGTCGGCATGATGCAGGTCTATCCGAACTCGCGCAATGTGATTCCTGGGCGAGTGTTCTTTACCGTCGACTTCCGGCATCCGGACAACGCCGTGCTGGCGAAGATGGATGCCGCGTTGCGCGAAGGCGTGGCGCAGATCGCGAGCGGCATCGGTCTCGAAACCGAACTCGAACAGATCTTTTACTACGAGCCCGTTGCGTTCGACGAAGCTTGCGTGAAGTCGGTGCGCGCAGCGGCCGAGCGCTTCGGTTACTCGCATCGCAACATGGTGTCCGGCGCGGGGCACGACGCCTGTTATCTCGCGCAAGTCGCGCCCACTTCAATGGTGTTCGTGCCGTGCGTCGACGGGATCAGCCATAACGAAATCGAGGACGCCTCCTTCGAATGGATCGAAGCCGGCGCGAACGTATTGCTCCATGCGATGCTGGAGCGTGCGTGCGAGCCGGTTTCATAGTGCACCGATCAATGCGGCTGGCGAGCGCCGTCCTGGCTTCTGATCGCGAGCCGGATTACCTGCTTTAACAGCTTCACCGTAGCGCCAGAAAAACATGCCGTCCGGGCTTCGCTCACGCGAGAGCCGACAGGTGCGGCTGCGTCCTCAAATCGACAGAAGGAACGTGTATGGCTATCAAGCAAACCGGCGACATCGCCGCGCAACGCCTGTCGCCCGAGCAGCTTTCCTGCGAGTTCTCCGACATTGCACCTTTGCTCGACGCAAGCGCCGCCGCCGCGGCAGCGAGCCGTTGCCACTACTGTTACGACGCGCCTTGCGTCAACGCTTGTCCGACCGGGATCGATATTCCCAGCTTCATTCGCAAGATTGGCAACGGCAACCTGAAGGGCGCGGCGGTGGACATTCTGTCGGCCAATCCGCTCGGCGGCATGTGCGCGCGCGTGTGCCCGACCGAAATTCTGTGTGAAGGCGCTTGCGTGCGCAATCATCAGGACGCGAAGCCGGTGGCGATCGGCGCACTGCAACGTCATGCAACCGACTGGGCGATGGCGCGCGGCGAAGCATTGTTCAAGCGGGCGCCCGCGACCGGTCGGCACGTCGCAGTCATAGGCGCGGGGCCTGCGGGGCTCGCGTGCGCGCATCGCCTTGCACTGGCGGGCCATGACGTCACCCTCTACGACGCTCGCGACAAAGCCGGCGGTCTCAACGAATACGGCATTGCCGCCTATAAAACAGTCGACGATTTCGCGCAGCGTGAAGTGGAATGGCTGTGCTCCGTGGGAGGCATCGAAATAAAAAATGGCGTTGCGCTAGGGCGCGACATCGACCTCGATACGCTACGCAAGCAACACGACGTCGTGTTTCTCGCGATTGGCCTAACCGGCGTGCGCGCACTCGCCATGGCCGGCGAGGACCTGAGCGGCGTGGTGAATGCGGTGGATTTCATCGAGCAGATTCGGAGCGCACGCGATCTCGGCACGGTGCCGGTGGGCCGCCGCGTCGTCGTGATCGGCGGAGGCAATACCGCGGTGGATGCGGCTGTGCAAAGTCGCAAGCTCGGCGCGACATCGGTAGCGATGGTGTATCGGCGCGGCGTTGAATCCATGAGCGCGACATGGGCCGAACGCGACTTCGCACAAACGAGCGGCGTCACGCTCATCACGCATGCAACGCCAGTACGTTTGATCGGCGAGGGCGGCGTGGTGACGGGCGTCGAGTTCGAACGCACAGTGAGCGGGGGCGACCAGGAGCGCTTCGTGATCGAAGCGGACATGGTGCTCAAGGCGATTGGCCAGACGCTCGTGCCGGTGGGAATCGAACGCGAGTTGCTGACGCTCGACGGCAGCCGCATTGCTGTCGATGCAACCGGGCAGACGTCGCTTGCCGGCGTCTGGGCGGGCGGCGATTGTGCGGCCACGGGCGGTATCGACCTGACCGTGCAAGCCGTGCAGGACGGCAAGCTTGCGGCCGCCGCTATCGATGCGCAATTCGCTCGCACCGCCGTGAAAGCCGCGTAGCGTGGCTCGCTGCACAGCACTGGAAGACACAACAAAATAGCCGTCCCCAAGGAGCCGAACATGGCCGATCTGCGCTGTACGATTGCCGGCATCACATCGCCAAATCCCTTCTGGCTCGCGTCTGCGCCGCCGACCGACAAAGCCTATAACGTGAACCGCGCGTTCGAAGCCGGCTGGGGCGGCGTGGTGTGGAAGACACTCGGCCTGGACCCGCACGTGGTCAACGTGAGTTCGCGCTACGGCGCGGTGCAATGGAACGGTCAACGCATCGCGGGGCTCAACAACATCGAGTTGATCACCGACCGCCCGCTAGACGTCAATCTGCGTGAAATCGCACAGGTGAAACGCGACTGGCCCGAACGCGCCATGATCGTTTCGCTGATGGTGCCGTGCAATGAGCGCGACTGGAAGTGGATCTTGCCGCTCGTGGAAGACACCGGCGCCGATGCAGTCGAACTGAATTTCGGATGTCCGCACGGCATGAGCGAACGGGGGATGGGCGCGGCGGTCGGCCAGGTGCCCGAGTACATCGAGATGGTCACGCGCTGGGTCAAGGAAGGTACGAAGCTGCCGTGCCTCGTCAAGCTCACGCCGAATATCACCGACATCCGGCTCGGCTCGCGCGCGGCATACAAGGGCGGTGCGGACGGCGTGTCGTTGATCAACACGATCAACTCGATCGTCGCCGTGGATCTCGACGCAATGGCACCGTTGCCGATGGTTGACGGCAAGGGCACGCACGGCGGCTACTGCGGCCCGGCGGTCAAGCCGATCGCATTGAACATGGTCGCCGAAATCGCGCGTGACGTGGAGACGCCGAACCTGCCGATTTCGGGTATCGGCGGCATTTCGACCTGGCGCGATGCAGCCGAATTCATGGTGCTGGGCGCGGGCAGCGTGCAGGTCTGCACCGCGGCCATGCACTACGGTTTTCGCATTGTCACGGATCTCGCCGACGGTCTTGCCAACTGGATGGACGAAAAGGGCTACGCGACGCTCGACGACATTCGCGGCCGCGCCGTGCCCAACGTTACCGACTGGAAGTATCTGAACCTCAAGTACGACATCAAGGCACGCATCGACCAGGACAAGTGCATTCAATGCGGCCTCTGTCATATCGCATGCGAGGACACTGCGCATCAGGCGATCATGAAAGAAAAAGATGGCGTCCGGCATTTTGAAGTGATGGACTCCGAATGTGTGGGCTGCAATCTGTGCATGCATGTGTGTCCGGTCGAGCAATGCATCACCATGGAGCGCGTGGACAACGGCGAATACGCGAACTGGACTACGCATCCGAACAATCCGGCGCGAGTGAATGCTCCGGCTGGTGAGGTAGAGGCAGAGTCAGCGAACGCCGAACCCGCCCACGCAGCAAAAGCCGCCTGAAATACAGGGCGAAATCGTTGTAAGCGCAGTTGTTAGCGCAGCGCTTGTACCGAACCGGTGTTTTCTCTAACGCCCGACGCGCCGACAGAAGCCGCGCGGGCTTCAACGATCTAGTGGAGATCTTTCGATGAAGCAGACCGCGCAACCCGTCGATCCGCAATTCGCGGCCGGCGCGCAAGGCAGCAGTCTTTACAACGACGACCTTGCACCCACCGGCCCCGCGCAGCGCACCTGGCGCTGGTATCACTTTGCAGCGCTGTGGGTGGGCATGGTGATGAACATTGCGTCGTACATGCTCGCGGCCGGATTGACTGAAGAGGGTATGTCGCCGTGGCAAGCGGTGTTGACCGTGCTGCTAGGCAACCTGATCGTGCTCGTGCCGATGCTGCTGATCGGCCACGCGGGCGCCAAGCACGGCATTCCATATGCAGTGCTGGTGCGCTCGTCGTTCGGCACGCAGGGCGCCAAACTGCCGGCAATGCTGCGCGCCATTGTGGCCTGCGGCTGGTACGGCATTCAAACGTGGCTTGGCGGCAGCGCGATCTATACGCTGTTGAACATTCTCACCGGCAACGCGCTGCACGGCGCAGCGTTGCCGTTCATCGACATTTCCATTGCACAGCTCGCGTGTTTCCTGGTGTTTTGGGCCTTGCAGATTTACTTCATCGTGCATGGCACGGACTCGATCCGCTGGCTCGAAAGCTGGTCGGCGCCAATCAAGATCGTCATGTGTATTGCGCTTGTCTGGTGGGCGACGTCGAAAGCGGGCGGACTCGGCTCGATGCTCGCGGCGCCTTCGCAGTTCGTGCCGGGCGGCAAGAAGGAGGGCATGTTCTGGGCGACTTTCTGGCCGGGCCTTACCGCCATGGTCGGCTTCTGGGCCACGCTCGCGTTGAACATTCCCGACTTCACGCGCTTTGCAAAAACGCAGCGCGACCAGATTGTCGGGCAGTCGATCGGTTTGCCGGTGCCGATGGCTTTGCTCTCGGTAATTTCGGTGGTGGTGACGTCCGCCACCGTGGTGATCTACGGCAAGGCGATCTGGGACCCGATCGACCTGACGAGCCGGATGACGGGCATTGGCGTCGGCCTCGCTCTCATCATCCTCACGCTCGACACGATGTGCTGCAATCTTGCCGCGAATCTCGTCGGACCTGCTTATGATTTTTCGAGCCTGTGGCCGAAGGGCATTTCGTATCGCGTCGGCGGCATGATTACCGCGACCATCGCAATCGTCATGATGCCGTGGAAGATTCTCGCGACTACCCAAGGCTATATCTTCACGTGGCTCGTCGGTTACTCGGCGCTGCTCGGTCCGGTGGCAGGCATTCTGATGGTCGACTACTTCCTGATTCGCGGCACGCGGCTCGATACCCGCGAACTATTCGACGAGCGCGGCGAATATAGCTATACCGGCGGCTGGAATATCGGCGCTGTGGTCGCGCTGGTGATCGGTGTGCTGCCGAATCTGCCGGGCTTTTTGCACACGGCGTTTCCTGCTTCGTTCGCGAACGTGCCGTCGATCTTCAATACGGTCTACACGTATGCATGGTTTGTCGGGCTCGCGTTGGCGTCGATCGTGTACAGCGCCTGGATGAAACTCAGCAAAGGACCCAGCGCGCGCGTCGCGAGTGCATGAGAAACGCGTGTCTGCAGCAGCGACACAAGCAAATTCATAAGGAGGCGGCAACATGACGACCCTGATTCGCGGCGGCACCATTATCGACGCGGAGAACACGTATCGAGCGGACGTGTTGTGTGCCGACCCGCAAGACGGCGGCACCATCCTGCAGATCGGAGCGGACCTGGAAGCGCCGGCGGGCGCGGCGATCGTCGATGCGGGCGGGCAGTATGTGATGCCTGGCGGCATCGATCCGCACACGCATATGGAGCTGCCCTTCATGGGCACCACCGCGAGCGACGACTTCTATACGGGCACTGCAGCGGGATTGTCGGGCGGCACCACGAGCATCATCGACTTCGTGATTCCTGGTCCGAAGCAAAGCCTGATGGAAGCGTTCAAGCAGTGGCGCGGCTGGGCGGAGAAGGCGTCGGCGGATTATGGGTTTCATGTCGCCGTGACATGGTGGGACGACTCGGTGTATCGCGACATGGGCACGCTCGTGCATGAACATGGCGTGTCGAGCTTCAAGCACTTCATGGCCTACAAGAACGCGATCATGGCCGACGACGAAGTGCTGGTGAACAGTTTCTCAAGATCGCTCGAACTCGGCGCGCTGCCCACTGTGCATGCGGAAAACGGTGAACTGGTGTTCCAGTTGCAGCGCCAGTTGCTCGCAAAAGGCTTCACGGGGCCCGAGGCGCATCCGCTGTCACGGCCGCCCGAAGTCGAAGGCGAGGCGGCCAATCGCGCGATTCGTATCGCGCAGGTGCTGGGAGTGCCGGTGTATATCGTGCACGTGTCCGCGAAAGACGCTGTCGATGCGATCTCGCGGGCGCGCAGCGAAGGGCTGCGCGTATTCGGCGAAGTGTTGCCAGGGCATCTCGTGATCGACGAAGCCGTATATCGCGATCCCGACTGGACGCGCGCCGCGGCGCATGTGATGAGCCCGCCGTTTCGCTCGGCCGAACATCGCGAGGCATTGTGGCGAGGTTTGCAGGCCGGGCAATTGCATACCACCGCGACCGATCACTGTGTATTCTGTGCGTCGCAAAAGGCCATGGGCCGCGAAGACTTCACGAAGATTCCGAACGGCTGCGGCGGAGTTGAAGATCGCATGGCGGTGCTGTGGCATCACGGTGTGAACTCCGGGCGTCTCACGCCAAACGAGTTCGTGCGCATTACGTCGACGAACGCTGCACAGATCTTCAACCTGTACCCGCGTAAAGGCGCGGTGCGTGTCGGCGCCGATGCGGATATCGTCGTATGGGACCCCAACGCAAGCAAGACGATTTCTGTCAAGACGCATCATCAGAAAGTCGACTTCAACGTTTTCGAAGGCATGACGGTGCAAGGCGTGGCCATGCATACGCTCACGCGCGGCGCGCTTGCCTGGAGCGACGGCGATCTGCGAGCCGTGAGAGGCGCTGGGCAGTATCAGAAGCGTCCGCCAAATGCTGCTTACTTCGACGCGATCCGCGTGTCGAACAAGCTGAAAGAGCCGCATCCCATCGAGCGGTAGCGCTCGAGCTTCCAGACTGCGGCGCGGGCGGGCAAGCTCGCGCCGACTTTCCTTTCGGCGCCGCGCAATCGCCGCGGCACCGCTGTCTCGCGTTTTCCCCGATGGCGTCCCGCCCATGTTCCATGTTGCGATGCATGCCGCGTCGTCACATCTGCTGTAGAGTTGGAATTCATGTGATAGTGGAGGCGATGGCTGCGGCTTAGCATGAATGCGCATATGGATTGGAAAGCTGATCCTTTGTAAAAACGCAGGCCGTTTGCTACAGTCCGCCCACTCCGCCGGGCACGAGCGCCGGTGGGACTGCCAACACGCGTCCAGGCATGCGTCCTGACCACCTTAGGGAGCCACTCATGAAGTCGATTCGTTCCATCGTGCTGATCGCGCTGTTTCATGCGGTAACCGTGAGCCCCGTGTTCGCCGCCGATGAGCTCGCGCAGATCAAGTCCTCGGGCGTGTTCAGGATTGGTACGGAAGGCACTTATGCACCGTTCACCTATCACGACGAGTCGGGCAAGCTAACCGGCTTCGACGTGGAAGTCGGCACGCAGATCGCGCAGCGTCTGGGCGTCAAGCCGCAATTCATCGAAGGCAAATGGGACGGCCTGATTGCCGGTCTCGACGTGAACCGCTACGACGCGGTGATCAACGAGGTTGCGGTGACCGACGCGCGTAAGCTCAAATATGATTTTTCCGACCCGTACATCACGTCGCATGCCGCACTGATCGTGCGCTCGGACAACAACGCGATCAAGACTTTCGACGATCTGAAGGGCAAAAAGTCCGCCAACACGCTGACCAGCAACTTCGGCAAGATCGCTGCCGCGCACGGCGCGGAAGTGATTCCCGTGCAGGGCTTCAATGAATCGATCGATCTGCTGACCGCGGGCCGTGTCGATGCAACCGTGAACGATTCGCTGTCGTTCCTCGACTTCAAGAAGCACAAGCCGGATGCGAAGGTGAAGATCGCCGCGCTGGACACATCGCCGGAAAGCAGCGACAAGTCCGCCGTGCTGATTCGCAAGGGCAGCCCGGAACTCGTCGCGGCGATCAACAAGGCGCTCGCGGATATGAAGAAAGACGGCACCTACGCGAAGATCTCGCAGAAGTACTTCGGCAAAGACGTCTCCAAATAAACGCCTTTCGCGAGTCTGAATCATGCCGGCATGGTTGCATCTGATGGCGCACTCGCTGTGGCCCCTGCTATATGCGGGGCTCGTGTTCACTGTGCCGCTCACATTGGCTTCGTTTGCAATCGGACTCGCGCTCGCGTTTATTGTCGCGCTGGTGCGGCTCTTTGGGCCGAAGTGGGCAGTGGCGGTGGTGCGCTTTTACGTGTGGCTGTTTCGCGGTTCACCGTTGCTCGTGCAACTATTCGTGATCTTCTACGGCTTGCCGAACGTAGGCATCGTGCTCGATCCGTTGACGGCGGCGATTATCGGCTTCTCACTGAACGTGGGCGCCTACAACTCCGAAGTGATTCGCGGTGTAATCGAGTCGATCCCGAAAGGACAGTGGGAAGCCGCGTATTCAATGGGAATGACACGCGAACAGGCGCTGCGTCGTACGATCTTGCCGCAGGCCGCACGCGTCGCGCTGCCGCCGTTGTCCAACTCGTTTATCGCGCTCGTGAAGGACACGTCGTTGGCCGCTGTGCTGACTGTGCCCGAAGTGTTTCAGGCAGCGCAGAGAATTGCTTCGGTCACCTACGAACCGTTGATTCTTTATACCGAGGCTGCGCTGGTGTATCTCCTGTTCAGCTCGGTGCTCTCGTCGGCTCAAGTGAGGCTTGAACGGAAGTTCGGCCGTCATGCACTCTTTCAGGCGGGCAACTAATGATCCGACTGGAAAAAATCGACAAGTATTTTTCCGGGCTCCGTGTGCTCAACTCGGTCGACCTGCACCTCGCGCAGGGCAACGTGACTGCGTTGATCGGGCCGTCGGGTAGCGGCAAGAGTACGCTGTTGCGTTGCGTGAATCTGCTGGAAATTCCCGAGGCCGGCTCGCTCGAAATCGGCGATCAGAAACTCACGTTCAGCCGCGACGAGCGGCCGTCGCGCGAAACGGTCCTGACTATTCGCCGCCGTACCGGCATGGTGTTTCAGAACTTCCAGTTGTTTCCGCATCTCACGGTGCGTCAGAACGTAATGGAAGGCCTCATCACCGTGCTGAAATGGGACAAGGAAAAGGCGCGGGCCCGCGCTGACGAATTGCTGGAGAAGGTCGGCATCGCGCACAAGGGCGATGCATGGCCTGTCACCCTGTCGGGCGGGCAACAGCAGCGCGTTGCGATCGCGCGAGCATTGGCGCCGTCGCCCGAAGTATTGTTATGCGACGAGCCCACGTCCGCGCTCGATCCCGGACTCGCCGCGGAAGTGGTCGAAGTACTCAAGCAACTCGCGAATGAAGGCATGACCATGCTGATGGCGACGCATGATTTGCGGCTCGCCGCTACCATTGCACGTGACGTGGTGTTCCTCAACAACGGCGTAGTGGTGGAGTCGGGTCCGTCACGCGATGTGTTCATGCGGCCGCAGCAGGAGGAAACCGCGCGCTTCGTCTCGACGTTGACGCACAGCTTGCCCGATGCATGGACCGAGTGAAGCGGATATGAGCGAGTATCTTTGATAAGGAAGCCGCTGAGGTATGCAACAAAGAAGAAAGGGGCGCCAGTTCAGAACTGCGCCCCTTTGCATATCAGGCCATTAAAGGCACTTTATTGGTGTCTTACGCTTCGGCGCGCTCGGCTTCGTTGTCCAGCGCAGTTTCGAAGAACCGTGCCTTCGCCTCTTCATTGACGCGAGCATACGCGCGATTCACGCCGCTGATCACCGCTCGAATCGACGCGGTCACCAGATTGGCGTCGATACCCACCCCGAACGCACTGCCGCTTACGTCCGCACCGGCCATTTCGGCGACGGCAACTGCGCGGGCGTCGGCGCCTTGCGTCAACGCGCGCTCCTCATAGTGCTGGATGCGCACGGGCACACCCATCGCGTGCATCAGTGCGTCGAGCGGACCGTTGCCTTCGCCGTTCAACACGCGCCGGGTGCCATTGATGTCGACAGTCAGCTTGATGCGCTCGCGTCCGTCCTGCTCGGACAGGCTGTGGCCGATGTAGTGCACCGGCGCGGTATTCTGCACGTACTCCTGCTGGAACAGTTCCCAGATCTGCGACGGCGTGACTTCCTGTCCGCTGTCGTCGGTAAAACGCTGCACGGCCGAACTGAAATCCACCTGCAAGCGGCGCGGCAACACGACGCCGTAGCTCTGCTCGAGCAGGTACGCGATGCCGCCCTTGCCAGACTGGCTGTTCACACGGATCACGGAATCGTAGGTGCGGCCCAGGTCGTTCGGATCGATCGGCATGTACGGCACTTCCCACATCGCGTCGGGTTTCTGCACAGCGAAACCTTTTTTGATCGCATCCTGATGCGAGCCGGAGAATGCGGTGAACACCAGATCGCCCACATACGGATGACGCGGATGGACGGGCAACTGCGTGCATTCCTCGGCCGTGCGCGCGATTTCGTTGATGTTCGAGAAGTCGAGTCCGGGATCGACGCCCTGCGTGTACAAATTCAGTGCGAGCGTGACGAGGTCCACGTTGCCGGTGCGCTCGCCGTTGCCGAACAGGCACCCTTCGATACGATCAGCGCCCGCCATCACCGCGAGTTCCGCCGCGGCCACCGCGGTGCCCCGATCGTTATGCGGATGCACCGACACGATCAACGAATCGCGGCGCGCGAGGTTGCGGTGCATCCATTCGATCTGGTCGGCGTAGACGTTCGGCGTGGCCATTTCGACGGTTGCCGGCAAGTTGACGATGGCCTTGTGCTCAGGCGTGGGTTGCCAGATGTCGAACACCGCGTCGCAAACTTCCTTCGCGAATTCGAGTTCGGTGCCGCTGAACACTTCAGGGCTGTACTGCAGCGTGAAATGCGTTTCCGGCGCGGCATCGGCGAGACGTTTCATCGTGCGCGCGGCTTTTTGCGCGAGTTCCTTGACGCCGTTCTGGTCGAGCCCGAACACGATCTTGCGGAATTCCGGCGCTGTTGCGTTGTACAGATGGACGATCGCGCGCGGCGCGCCACGCAACGATTCGAACGTACGCTCGATCAGATCGTCGCGGGCTTGCGTCAACACTTCGATCGTTACGTCGTCGGGAATGTGGCCGCCTTCGATCAACTCTCGCACGAAGTTGAAATCGGTCTGCGATGCCGACGGAAACGCGACTTCGATCTCCTTGAAACCGATCTGCACCAGCGTCTTGAACATGCGCATCTTGCGCTCTGCGTTCATCGGCTCGAACAGAGCCTGGTTGCCGTCGCGCAGGTCGGTGCTCATCCAGATCGGCGCGCGCGTGATCGTGCGCGACGGCCACTGGCGGTCCGTCAAATTGATGGGCTTGAAGGAGCGGTACTTGGTAGCTGGGTTCTTCAACATTTTCATCGTCCGTGGGTTCGACTGGCTGGTAGTCGACCGGACGACAAGAACGCAAAGCAGCGCCGCCGGTCGGAAACCGGGGCTGGGTCAGTTACTGGGGAATTATGCGGTGCTTCGGGTGTTTCAGATGGAAGCGCGCAGCAGCAGACCTAGCCCGGTAGAGCGGGCTAGTAGTAGCGATAGGGTGGTCTGGGCGCGGTACATAGTGCGCAATAGGAACATATTATTGGGACGGCGTCAAGCGGGGCGCTCGCGCGCGGCGCCAGGCTACAATTCCCGACGGCTTGAAAAACGGAACGTCAATGAAGATTCGGATTGTCACTATCGCGTGCGCTGCGACTGCCGCAGCACTCCTCGCGGCCTGCACGGCTGTCTACAAGAACTCGGACGCGTGCGAGCAGTTAATGCGAAGCAAGCTGGCAGAACAATCGACCGATACGCTGAAGATCGGCCATACGGGCGCGGGAATCGACGGCTCACGCGTCGTGGTGGAAGGGTCCATTGAACATGTGATGACGGCGTCTGAAGTAGCGGCCGCGTCAGCGCGAGCAGCGTCGGGCGCTCGGGCAGGACGCAGAATGGCGGCCTCGGGTGTGGGGGCGGCTTCGTCTGTGTCGCAGGCGGCTTCGGCGGTCACTGCGTCGGAGGCTGATGCGCTTGCACGGAAGCCGAACAAGCCGAAGAAGCTGATTCTGGCCGCAGCCGCCGAATGCACGTTCCATGGCCCGACGCTGGACACGTTTAGCTGGCTAGCGCCGGCAAAGCTGGCGGCGCCCTCCGACCCGGACGCGAACGAAACAGACGAGTAAGCTCCCAGGCGGCCGGTTCATTATCCGGGTGACGTGAATCCACCGCCTGACATTGCGCTGCCTATCTGCTCTCCAGCATCAACGCTAGCGCGCTTTCGGCAAACGCCTCAGGCCGGCCTTCAAAGCAGCGTTCAACCGCGCGCGTGTCGATCAGCCGCTGCCGCAATGCCGTGCGTTCGTCGTGTCCGTCGATCATTCGCACCGCTGCCGCGATATAACCCTCGACGTTGTCCGCCGTTGTCCATGGCGGCATACCCACGCGCTCGAATAGCGCGCCGTCTATCCGTTCGAATACCTCAGGCCCGCGCTTGCACACGCCCGGCAAACCGAGCGTGAGCGCGTCGACGATCCCATTCGTATTGCCGAACGGGAACGGACTCAGAAAGAGATCGGAGCGATTGACGCGCTCCAGGTAGTCCGCATACTGACAAAACTCGTGCACAACCGCGCCCGGCACCGCGCGTCCGATGACCTCGCGCATCTGGTCGAGCGCGAGGCCGGCCGGCACGCCGCTCATGAAGTGGAATTCGACAGGCGTCGCGGCCCGCGCACCGATCTCGCGGCACGCTGCGAGAAAACCGGGGTTGAGCTTCATCGCGCTAGCGGTAATGACCACTTCTAGTGTTTCGCGCGCAGGCGGAATGCGCGCGGAGATCTCCGGCAACGCAACCGAAGGCCGGTACGGCTGGCCGTCTTTCGGCAGCTTCATCAGGCGCTCGCTGAAGCATGCAGGATCGCCGACATAGTCTTCCTCGACGCTCACGTAGTCGATCTTGTCCGAGTGCGTGGTGGCCGGGTGCCCGAGGCCCGCGATCTGCAACGGCGCGACGCGCAGATTCGACATGAATACCGTCATCACGAACATGCCGACGCTCGGCATGTACAGCACGTCGGGCTTTTCGCGCTCCGCAAAGTCGCGAATGGTCCGCAGACATTCGCCGATGTACTCCGGGTCTTGCAGTTCGATAAAACGGTCGAAGACCGCTCGCCCGATATCGTCGATTGCATAGCCGAAGCCAAAGCCCACCACCTCGAAATGCTTGCGCGCCGCCTCGATAGTGCGCGAGTGCGTGCGGTAAATTGAATGCGCACCGCCGAACCACTCGAGCACGACCATCATCAACGGCTTTTTGCGGCGCTTCGCGTTCTTCGACGTCTTGGGGTTCGCCGCGTTCGCCTTGCGCGGTGGCGCCGGCAGGTCGGTCAAACCGAGTTGCGTGAGCTTGCGGCGCACGAGCACATTAATGTCACGCTTGATCTCATGACGGCGCGGCGTTTCTGCGTAGCTGCAAAACATGTAGGCGTTGTGCAGCAACGCGGTGGGCAGATCGTCGAGGTCGCCGATCTGCTGCAGTTTGCCGGGAAGCCACTCGATCAGTGCCTCGCGCTTGAGATGCGCGCTCGGCGAACCCTTGAAAACCGGCGCCAGCAGGACGAGTGCGAGGGAGGCCGCAAGCACCTTGTCGTACGCCCACAGCGCGACCAAGTCTAGCTCCATTTCAGAGCCGGTTGAATACAGCACGCAAAGCTTCTCGACGAAACGGTCACCTGCAAGAAACTGTCTGTCGTGCACGCCGCGCGGATTCAGTTGGCAAGCGACATGGTCCGCATTGCCGAACGGCGTAACCGAGAACAGCAAACCCACCCATTCATGCAGCGTCAGAAAGAGCCTGAAACATTCACCGGGCAGCTGGAACTCCGGATCGGCAAAGAGCGTGGAGGCCGCGCTGGCGAGCCGCGTACAGAAGCGCGTGCGTTGCTCTGCAGGCGCAAGGCCGCTCATGCCCGACGCAAGAAAGCTCTCGTCCAGCAGACCGCGTTTGTGCTGCAGCAGCGCGAATGCCGAGAGAAGCTGGATCGACGCCCGGATATGCTGCCGCGTGTAGACGAGATGCTCGAATTGGTCGAGCGAAAAGGTGGCTTCTTCCATCGGGAGGGCGTGGGTAGTTATGCATGACTAAGCATTTTCCAGATGCGTTAGCCTCGAACGACGATTATCGCAGCCAGCCGATACCGAATTTGCGCCATCCACGAATTTGCGAATTTTCAGCACAGCAAATGAGGCATCGCACTCAGAAGGCGTAGTAAGGGCCGGGCCCCGCGGACGTCGCGCGCGATGCAATCGCAGTGTACACACGGCGCCCGAAAAAGAACGGCAGGCCCCAGCCGAAGCCTCTGCTTGCGATGCCCGCCATGTTGTTGAAGGCGTTGTTCGCCGATGCAAACAGAACCCGCGAATTGCCGACCGAAAACGTGACTGCGTTTGCCGCGCCGTCCGTGCCGGTGATCGTCGCCGTCGCCGACTGCGTCGAACTCGGGCAATACCAGTAGCCGCATTGGGGCAGTTGCGTGTCGCGATAGAACAGGCCGTTCGAGCCCGTGTCGAGATAACTTTGCGTGTACGTTTGAGCGCCTTGCGTGGTCGTCACGTAGCCGGTCTGCGGATTGCCCTTCAACACCCGCGCGCTGCCGAGCGTGTTGTTTGCCTGAGTGCCGATGCCGAAGATCATCGACCCGGAAACGGTGAGCGCGCCGCTGTCTGGAACCGCGGGGAGATCGATCACCACGCCGTTGTTGTCGAGGGCGAAGCGGCTGACCGGATTGACCACCTGCTGTGCGAGAGGTTGCGCGGCCGGCATGCAGGCGCCGCCCGCGTCGCAGCCGTAGTACCAGCGTGGCAGCGCTGCGTTCGCGCAGGCGCTGCCGCAGTCGGCCGCGAACGCGCCGACGCCGAGAATGCCGTTGGCACGCAGCGTGTCGAGCGTGAGCATCGACGGCCCCGCGCCGGCGCAGTCCGCAGGGACCGTCGGCACCGCAGGGTCGGCAATCAGTTGAATCGCGATCGACGCGGCCAGTTGTCCGGCCATGCGCACGTCCGCGCTGCGCACCGCGCCCCACGCGTAGCCGCCGCCGAACACCGCGCATTCGCCCGATATCCCGGCGCCCGACGTGATCGCGGCGAGCGGCAAGCCAGCCGGAACGGCCGAGGCAAGAATGCGCAGGCCGTGCGAGCCGGTGTCCACCTGAATGTTGTCGATGGTCGCGCAGTTGTCCGTGCCCGGCTGGCAGATGGTGACGCTCGTGGTCAGTATGTTGCGCGTGAGACGCGGCGCCGCCGTCACGACGATCGGCTGCACATTGGGCGTGTTCGACTGTGCGACGGCAGTGCCGCTTGGGCTCGATGCGGCAGTCGGAGCCGACGCGACGGGCGCGCTCGCCGCCCCTGAACTGCGCGCCGGGGTGGTCGCGGCCTGGCCGCCACCGCTGCCGCCGCCACATGCCGTAAGAGCCGCGCAGACGAGCAGCAGGAGAGGGAGTGAGAGATTGAGCTTCATGGAGTCAACGTAGGTCGGCAGTCGTTTTGGTTGTTCCGGGCGCCTGGTGGTGCGGGCGCGCTCAGGCGAATTGTTGAGGCGCTTCTGGGCGCGGCTTGCCGCAATCGGGTTGAAGGCCGGCGCGAGCGCAGCAACAGGATTTGCGCGGCTGACCATGCGTTGGCCGCGTTGCTTGTCCGGCTCTGTTGGTCTGCCGGCGCCGAAGGGGTTGTCCGATGGTCTTTCGAACTGGAGCAGCACCGATACAAGCGCCGGGCCCATCCGGAAGCGCCTGGACCAGCGTCAGCGTAGGTCGTCGGCAGTGACGCCCGGCGGCAACGCGCCAGGTAGCCATGCGCGGCCCGCATAGCCGCGCATGGGTCCGCCCGATTCCACGATCACGTCCGGCCGCGCGACGCGCGACGCGTGCAGATTGCCGTCGACCGCGGCCGCAGCGCCCGCCCGGTAAGAGCCGGCGTAGTTGCCGAGCAGGGCGACGAGATCGGGCATCGTCGGGCCTTGCCACGTATAGGCGACGATTTCGCCCGTGCTCGTCGCGTATTCGTTGATGGCGGTGTTGCCCGCATCGGTCGATGTACGCAGGCGCAGCGCGCCGTTCAGCAGGCTTTGAGGCGCCGCGGCGTGGCCCGTCGGCTGCAGCGGCATCACACCGCCGAGTTGAGCGCAAGCATGGACACTGACGCACAGCGTCGCGACGGCAATCGCTGACGCGGTAATGACGCGAAAGAAATGGGCTTGGGGCATGACAGTCTCCGTGGCGTGGCGCGTTTGTTGTTCTCGCAAAGTCGATTTGAAGATATCACTCGCGCTTCCTGACGAAGCCTGGCGCCCGTTTCACGGCCCTGTGTTATCGCAAAAGTGATGGGCGTCGAGCCTGCAAAGAGTCTTTGGAAACAATGTTCTGACAGACGCGTCGCATGCACCTGACAGGCCATTCGGAATGTTTGCCGAACGTTAAATATGACGCATGCGGTGAACCCCTCGGGCGGTGCAAACCCCGGTTTTTGCACAGGGCTCGCCGGGATCGGTAAAATATCGGGTTGATCCACGGAAACTTGCCGTGGCGTAGCGGAAGGATTCCCCGAACATGACTGATCTTCGTCTTACCAAGCGGTTTGCAGTAATGCTGATGGCGGGCGGGCTGGTCGCCGGCTGCGGCACGTCGTCGCCGACCAAAGTCGACTACAAGAGCGACTCCAAATCGAAACAGGTGTCACTCGCCGTCCCGCCGAACATGATCGACGAGACGCCCGATCAGCGTTCGCTGCCCCCGCAAGGCGGCGAAACCTCGCTGTCCACGCTGCGTCAGGTTCAGGCCCAGGCGCCCGCGGCCAACACGCTGGCGGTCGTGCCGCCCGTGAGCAACATGCATATCCAGCGCGACGGCACGGAAAGCTGGCTCGTGATCGACGGCAAGGCGCCGGCAGACGCGTGGCCGCAAATCCGCCGGTTCTGGCAGGAGCAGGGTTTCCTGCTCGTGGTCGACCAGCGCGACAAGGGCGTGATGGAAACCGACTGGAACGAAACGCACGCGCAGATCAACGACGGTCTGATCCGCAGCACGCTGTCCAAGGCGCTGGGCAACAGTTACGTTACTTCCGAGCGCAACAAGTACCGCACGCGCCTCGAAGCGGCGCCGAACGGCGGCACGTACGTGTTCATCAGCCAGAAGGGCATGCGCGAGGCGCTGACCGGCACGAACAACGACTCGAGCACGTGGGAGCCGAAGGCGAACGACCCCGGCCTAGAGCAGGAATACCTGAAGCGCTTGATGGCGGCGCTCGCGCTTGCCGATTCGCGCGCGAAGTCGGGCGGCGGCCAGACAGCAGAACTGTCGCCGGCCGGCGCGCAGACCGCGCCTAACGCGGCTACGTCGGGCGCGAAATCGGCGGCTGCGGCCACTGCGGCACAGAATGTCGCCCTTTCGGCACAGCAGCCGGTGCGCGATCCGGACGCGGGGAACGCGTCGGCGCAGTTGTCGTCGAACGAACTGACGCTCGGCGAGCCGTACGACCGTGCATGGCTGCGCGTGGGCCTCGCGCTCGACCGCAGCAATTTCACCGTCGACGACCGCGATCTGAGCCGCGGCCTGTACTTCGTGCGTTACGTCGATCCGAAGGACATGTCGTCGGCCGAGCAGGGCTTCTGGAGCCAGGTATTCCACGGCAAGAAGGAAAAAGTGGCCAAGCAGTATCGCGTGAACGTGCGCGCGCTGACGCCTGACCAGACCCGCGTCGCCGTGGTCGACGACAAAGGTGGTGTCGACGAAAGCCCGCAGGCCACGCAGATCATGACGCTGATGGCCGATCAACTGCACTGACGCGCGCCGCTGCAACTGGCGGCAGGCTGTCTGAAAACCCGTCCGGAACGCCGTTCCCGGGCGGGTTCTTTATTTTGCGACGAATGAGATCACGTTGCCGTCCCGCGAGATGCCGCGTGCACACGTCTTGCTCACGATGAGTGGGCCGGCCTGGATCGGCGCTCAACCGGAGACAGCCATGTTCGACGTGATCCCTTACTGGATGTGGGCGGCGAGCTTGCTCGTTCTCGCGCTCGTGTGCGGTGCGGCCTTGAATCCGCAGGAGTCGCGACGGCCGCGAGCGCTGCGGACGCGTCACGCGGGCACGCTGCGCCCGAGGTGGCCGCTGCGCTGAATTCAAACGGTGGGTGATTGGAGTCAAGCGGGGGCGCGTCGTGTCGCAGGGCAGCGGGCAAGACGCTACCGCTGACCTGATACGAACGGCTCGCGGCGGCGCGCCGCAAGGGTTGCCGTTCGCCTGAATGCCCCTCTGATCGACGCGTTGCGCAATCCTCAGGTATCCGCGCGACGGGTTCCGACCCACGGCAAGCGCTTGATGACGCCCGTTGCCAGCGCCGTACCCACCAGAATCACGCCGCAGCCTTCGAGCATGCCGGCTGAAACGCCTTCGCCGAGAAACAGCGCGCCCCACAGAATGCCGAAGATCGGGATCACGAAGGTGACCGTGATCGCCCGCGCCGGCCCGGCCACCGCGATCAGATGGAAGAACAGCATATAGGCGACGCCGGTGCACGCTACGCCAAGCGCGAGCACTGCGCCCCACGCGTGCAGCGAGATCGGTGCACTCGGCCAGTAGATCACCGCGAGCGGCAACAGAACGATGGTGGCGCCCGTCATCGTGCCGGCGGCCACTGTGAGCGCGTCGACGCCGGTCAGGTAACGTTTCGTGTAATTCGCGGCGATGCCATACAGCAGCGTTGCGCCGAGCGCCGCGCCGGCGGCGAGCGCGGTTGTCAGCGGCGTCGCCGACGCGCTGCCCGGGCTGGCCATCTGATCCCAGACCAGCATCAGCACGCCGAGGAAACCGATCACGAGGCCGAGCGTGCGCAGCGCGCTCAGCCGGTCGCGCAGCCAGAGGAAAGCCACGAGGCCGCCCCACAGCGGTGTCGTTGCGTTGATCACCGACGTCACGCCCGCCGACAGCGTCAACTCCGCATAGGCGAAGAGACAAAAGGGCGCCGCCGAATTCAGAATGCCCACCACGAGCAGCGGAAAAGCGCGCGTGCGCAGGATCGTCGCCGATTGTTGCAACGGGCGGCGCGCGAGCAGCACGGCGATCAGGAAGGCCGCACCGATGCCGACGCGCAGCGCCATCAGCGGCGCAACGCCAAAGTCGGTTACGCCGACGCGAATAAACAGGAACGACGCGCCCCACAGGGCCGCGAGGATCAGCAACTGGACGATATTTTTGGCATTCATTGTGATGGCGTCGCGCGCGGTTGAGTCGAGACGCCTGCGCATCGTATCAGCGCGAGAAGACGAAACGTTTCAGCGTGGAATGAAATGGCAAGATTCGGGAGAGGGCGTCTGACACACGTGATCGTAAGCGTGGCGGGAAGCCGCGCAAAGCGAGCAATTCTCACGCTGATGTGAGAAAAATTGCGATTTCACGACGCGAGGGAGAGGCGCGGGCGCGCCAAGCCAGCGCGCCCGCCACCTCAACGCTGGTTCAGTGCGGAATCATTCCCTGAAGGACATTCTGCTGCAGCCAGACCAGAATGCCGAGCAGCACGGTCAACAGAATCGAATGCTTGAACGTCTTGGCGAATACCACGCCTTCCTTGCCTTTGAGGTCCGTCGTTGCCACGCCTGTCGAGATATTTTGCGGCGAGATCATCTTGCCCATCACGCCGCCCGAGGAGTTCGTCGCCGCCATCAGAACGGGGTTCAGGTTCAACTGATTGGCCGCAACCACTTGCAGGTTGCCGAACAGCGCATTGCCCGACGTATCGCTGCCGGACAGGAATACCGCGACCCAGCCGAGGAACGCCGACACCAGCGGGAAGAACGGTCCGACCGACGCGACCCCGAGCCCGAGCGTGTACGTGAGCCCCGAGTAGTTCATCAGATAGGCGAGCCCGACGATGGTCGCGACTGTGAGAATCGCGATGCGCGTCTGCACCCACGTATCGACGATCGCCGCGCCGAAATCACGCGCGCTGAGTCCGACCACCAGACTCGTGATGATCGCGGCGACCAGAATCGCCGTGCCGGTGGCGAGCGGCTGGAAGTCCCAGATCGCGCCGTACGGTGTGTTGTACAAGGTGATGAACACCGCCTTATCGAGGCCCGGCCAAGGCACTTTGACGTCGCCGATCAGAAATATTTTCGCCACGGTCCAGACGATCACGACTACGGACACGATGATCCACGGATACCAGCCCTGGCTGCCGCCGATCTTGCCGCGCACTTCGCCGACGCGGTCGATATTCACCGCAAACGCGGGATCGACGGCCGGTTTCCATACGCGCAGAAACGCGATCGTGACGACGAGCGACACCATCGACGACAACACGTCGGTCAGGCTGTAATTGACGTAGTTCGACGCGACGAACTGCGTGAGCGCGAAACTGGCGCCTGAAACCAGCAGCACCGGCCAGACGCGCACCATGTTGCGAAAGCCGGCATAGACGGCGATCACGTAGAACGGCAACAGCAAGGCGAAGAACGGCAACTGGCGGCCGACCATTTTTGCGAGCGAATCGGCGGGCAGATGCGTGACTGCGCCGAGCACCGTGATCGGCACGCCGAGCGCACCGAATGCCACGGGCGCCGTGTTGAAAATCAGCGTGAAGGTGAGTGCTTCGAGCGTCGGAAAACCGAGCAGGATCAGCAGCGAACTCGTGATTGCGACCGGCGTGCCGAAGCCCGAAATTCCCTCCAGCAACGCGCCGAACGAAAAGCCCACCACGACCAGCACGACGCGTCGGTCGTTCGGCAGGTTGTCGATCATCCACATGCGAAAGGCCGCGAAGCGGCCGGAGCGTTGTGCGATGTTGTATAGCAGGATCGCGGTGAACACGATCCACATGACCGGCCAGCACGCGAACACGACGCCAGCGGCGACGGAGTCCAGCGCGAGCCTCACTGGAAACTGCCACACGGCAATCGCGACGATGAGGCCGACGATCAGCCCCGCGAGCGACGCCTGCCATGCAGGCCGGCGCGCCCAGCCGAGCAGCAACAGCACGACGATGATCGGCAATGCCGCGACGAGGAACGACGGAAGCAGGGAATTGCCGACTGGAGTGAGTAGTTGATGAAACATCACGTCTCCTTCGTTGTTGTTCGAAATCGACGCGTGACTGCGAATGACGGGACGCGTCGCTCCTGCAGGACGGATGAGCGCCGCCCGCGCAGAAAACCACCGGTCGGCTCGCTTTTAAACGGTTACTGTGTGCGGCTTAACCAAGCATAGAGCCCGAGGCTCTCACGTCAAGAAGGGAAACTACGGGAGCAATCGGAAGCTTGTCGCCCTGAGTCGTGCCGGCGGCGCGCGCCGGCAAGAATCACTTCGCTCAACCTCAAGTCGTTCAATGATGGTAGCCGTGGCCATGGCCATGTCCGCCCGACCACCAGCCGAAGCCGATCGACACAGACGGACCGTACCAGCCAGGATAGCCGTAGCCGTACCAGGGCGGATAAACCGGCGGCGGATAATACGCGGGATAAGCGGGCGCGACGTACACCGGCGGTTGCGCGACCACATAGGTGGCAGGCGGGTACGACGAGCCTGGCTGCTGCTCGACCTGTTGTCCTTGCATTGCTTGCTGCCCGGCCTGCGGATCGGTGCCCGTGCCGCCCACCGTGCCCACCGGCACTTCTCGCTGTGCCGCGCTGGCTGGGACGGTCGCGTAATACGCAGGGTAGTAGCCCGGATAGTAACCGTATGGGTAATAGCAGCCCGACAGCACCACTGCGCCAGCGGCGCCGCAGAGCGCTAGCCGGACGCGGCCGATGTAACCGCTGGTAGAAATACGTTGGCGCGTGCGGAGCCGCGACAGCATGTAAACGGAATGAGAAGAGTCAACCAGGCGGGACTTCATGACGAGCTCCGGTGTGCAGGCAACTTGCGAGCGACGCAGCCGACGCCTTCGTCGGTACGTCATTGCACGAGCTTACGCTCACGCGGCGCAAAGAGGATTGCAAAACCGTAACGGCGTATTTCGCCTCGTTTTACGGCTTTTCCCGGCGCACGTCTTGTCAGCGGAAAGCGAGCAGGGCATTGCACCCGGGCTCGCGTTTCACCGCTGAGGAGTAACGAAGCTTACTTGCCGACCTGATTACCAATCACGCCGCCCACGGCCGCGCCGCCGAGCGTGGAAAGCGCACTGCCTCCAATGACCGCACCCGCGGCACCGCCGACGCCCGCGCCGATTGCGGTATCCCGTTGCCGCGTACTCATTCCCTCGCAGGCCGAAAGACTCGCGACAACCGCGACGATCATCGCGAGCGAACCCAATTTACGAATCGATTTCATGATGCTCACTCCCTTTGTTGTGATTGGAAGCCGCCTGTCGTATTGCGTTCCTGAATTGATCTTATCGCTGTGGACAGTTTCCAGATGTATGAGGTTGTCAGCAGACTGACGGTTTCGTAATCAAATGTTTCCCAACGCGTAGCAGGAGCCGTACCTGAACAGCAGGCGAAAAAAAGCCCGCCAATGGCGGGCTTTGTGTTGCTAGACGTTGCGCGCGCATCGAAATGCGCGCGCGGCTGTCACCGGTGCGAGAACCGCGTGGCTTTTACTGCCGCTGATAGATCTCGGCGCCTTTCTTCATGAACTCGATGGATTTCACTTCCATGCCTTTTTTCAGCGCTTCGTCGTCGGTGACGCCCTGTTGCGCCGCGAATTCGCGCACGTCCTGCGTGATCTTCATCGAGCAGAAATGCGGACCGCACATCGAGCAGAAATGCGCGACCTTTGCGGAATCCTTCGGCAGCGTTTCGTCGTGGAATTCGCGTGCCTTATCCGGATCGAGACCGAGGTTGAACTGATCTTCCCAACGGAATTCGAAGCGCGCCTTGCTCAATGCATTGTCACGCACCTGCGCGCCCGGATGGCCCTTCGCCAGATCCGCGGCGTGCGCGGCGAGCTTGTACGTGATGATGCCGGTCTTCACGTCGTCCTTGTTCGGCAAGCCCAGGTGTTCCTTCGGCGTCACGTAGCAGAGCATGGCGGTGCCGAACCAGCCGATCATTGCCGCGCCGATGCCCGACGTGATGTGATCGTAACCGGGAGCGATGTCGGTGGTGAGCGGCCCGAGCGTGTAGAACGGCGCTTCGTCACACCATTCGAGTTGCAGGTCCATGTTCTCCTTGATCAACTGCATCGGCACGTGGCCGGGGCCTTCGATCATCGTCTGCACGTCGTGCTTCCATGCGATCTGCGTAAGCTCGCCGAGCGTCTTCAATTCGCCGAGTTGCGCTTCGTCGTTCGCGTCGTAAATCGAGCCGGGACGCAGGCCGTCGCCGAGCGAGAAGGCCACGTCATACGCCTTCATGATTTCGCAGATGTCTTCGAAATGCTCGTACAGGAAGCTTTCCTTGTGATGCGCGAGGCACCACTTCGCCATGATCGAGCCGCCGCGCGACACGATACCGGTCATGCGCTTGGCGGTGAGCGGCACATACTGCAAACGCACGCCGGCATGAATCGTGAAGTAATCGACGCCTTGTTCGGCCTGTTCGATCAGCGTATCGCGGAAGATCTCCCACGTCAGGTCCTCGGCCTTGCCGTTGACCTTTTCGAGCGCCTGATAGATCGGCACCGTGCCGATCGGCACCGGCGAATTGCGGATGATCCACTCGCGCGTTTCGTGAATGTGTTTGCCGGTCGACAGATCCATCACCGTGTCGCCGCCCCAGCGGATCGCCCACGTCATCTTGTCGACTTCCTCGCCGATCGAAGATGTCACCGCCGAGTTGCCGATGTTCGCGTTCACCTTCACGAGGAAGTTGCGGCCGATGATCATCGGCTCGCTTTCCGGGTGATTGATGTTGTTCGGGATGATCGCGCGGCCGCGCGCAACTTCGTCGCGCACGAATTCCGGCGTGATTTCGGTGAGGCCGTTCGGACCAAAAGCGCTCGCACCGAACGCCTGGCCCGGATGCTGACGGCCCATCATCGCGGCGAGCTTTTCGCCGTTCGGACCGCTCGTCTTCAGCGTCTCGAGATATTCCGCGCGGCGCTGGTTCTCGCGAATCGCGATGTACTCCATTTCCGGCGTAATGATGCCTTTGCGCGCGTAGTGCATCTGCGACACGTTCTTGCCGGGCATCGCACGGCGCGGCGTGCGGTGCAGGCCTTGAAAGCGCAATTCGGCAGTCGCGGGATCGGCGGCGCGCTCGCGGCCGTAGTCGCTCGTGAGGCCGGAGAGCGGTTCCGTGTCGCCGCGTTCTTCGATCCAGCGCTGACGCAGCGCGGGCAGGCCGGCGCGGATGTCGATCTTCGCTTCGGGATCGGAGTAGGGACCCGACGTATCGTAGACGTACACGGGCGGATTCTTTTCGCCGCCGAAGCTGTCTGGCGTGTCGGATTGCGTGATTTCGCGCATCGGCACATGGATGTCGGGGCGCGAGCCGGTCACGTAGACCTTGCGGGAGTTCGGCAGCGGCGCGACGGCGGCTTCGTCGACGTGGGCGTCGGCGGAAAGAAACTTCGGGTTGGCGTTCATGCGTGTTCTCCGTCAAAGCAATGTGGGCCGCTAAGCAGGAGACGAGACGGAAGTAGTCGGAATTCGCGAGAGATGAGGCACAAGGGCTGGAGTGCGAAATCCGTACGCTTCCCTGCGCTGGCATTATCCAGATCAGGTTCAAAGGGTATTTCTCACCCACGTGGCACGGACCTCCAACTCCCGTGCATCGCAGGACCCCCGCGTTAGCAGCGCACACGATACACCGGGCGGGCGCCGCTTGGCAACCCGTCTGCAATGCTGTGTGCGATCGGTATGGGCGTCTTGCGTGAGGCGCAGCGCCCTTGTGGGCCGAGGCTATCTGCGGGAGCGAAAGCGCAAGACGCCGCATCGCGTTGCAGCCCGCCGATCCGCTATTTGCGCACTATCCTTGTATTGACGGGCGCGCCGCGTATGACGCGCTGCAGCACTAATGCCGCGCGGCCTGTTTGCCTACAGCGTGAAATCGTCCGAGGCTTCGGGCTGGTACAGGATCTTTTCCAGCTTCAGCACCTTTTCGGCACCGCTTGGCGGCACGAAGCGAATCTGCTCGCCGCGTTTCGCGCCGAGAAGCGCAAGGCCGACTGGCGAGAACACATTCAGGCGGCCATGCGCGAAGTCGGCGTCGGGGGGATAGACGACGGTCCAGGTCATGTGCTCACCGCTGCTTTCGTCGACGAGCGTCGCCTGCGAGTTCATCGTGACCACGTTGGCCGGAATCTCGCGCGAATCGACGATAACCGCGCGCTCCAGTACGTCGTCGAGCATGTCGTGCAAACGTGCGTCCGCGCCGGGTGCAGCGGCGTGCTTCTCAAGACGGGCGACGTCGAGTTCGGTGAGGTAACACTGCTTGGTCCTTCTGGTCGTTTTCACGGCGGCTACTCCAATTCGATCTGCAATATGGCTGCAATCTGTGTGAGGAAACATCATGCGGATGTGATCGGCCCGGCGCCCCGAAAGTCCCCTTGGGGACGACGCGGCTTCAGGCAAGGAAGCGAGCTGCGTCAGGTGGGGCGCCGGGCGGCGAGAAGCGGAAGCGTTTCTGGCGGAAGCGTTCGCGACGGCTCGTCGGCGGAATGCGGCGCGAACTGCACGCGCGCGCATCCACTTGCGCGGCGGGGGCGCAAGCGGGTGTGGGCGCGTGAAGTCGGAGAACGCATTGAAGGGCCGGCAGTTGTCGAGTGAAGATGAGCGACGCGCCGCTTGTAGCTGACGATGACTGTGGTGACAGCAAGCGGCGCAGTGATTAAGGGCATGTTAGCACGGCGTCTTTCAACGACCTTCGCGAACATTTCGCCGCTGTAAGTCGGGCCGCGCCAAACGGTGATGCGATGAACACGCGTGCAAACGTCAGGCAAAAAAATTTGCGGGGGGCTGTCATAACCTGCTGCGCGCATCGACAAACGTGCAGATCCCGATAGGAGCAGGTCATGCAATCAATCGTCATGCGCCGCGCACGCCGACCGTTCGTTCGAGCCGTCGCAGTTCTCAGTGCAATAGCAATGTTGTCCGCGAGCGGTCTGGCAAATGCAGCCGGCGCGATGTGCAGCGCGCGCAGTCCAGCGCATCGCGTTGCACTCGTCGAGTTGTACAGCAGCGAAGGGTGCAATAGCTGTCCGCCCGCCGACCAGTGGCTCAGCCAATGGAAGCACAGCGGTTCAACGCAAAGCATCGTGCCTCTGGCGCTGCACGTCGACTACTGGAACAGCCTCGGTTGGACGGATCGCTTCTCGCAGCACCGCTTCACCGAACGTCAGCAGACGCTCACCGATCTTGCGGGCGGTCACACCATCTACACGCCTGAAGTTTTCGTGGCGGGGCGGGAGTTGCGAAGCTGGTCGCAACGCGACAGTTTCGAAGGTCGCGTCGGCAAGCTCGTGGCTGAGCCGGCACGAGCGAATGTCGCCCTCGAATTGAAGCCGCAGACGGGCGGCGCATTCAACGTCGCAGCGCGCTTTGACAGCAAGACTGCCGATACCGCCGGGCCGCTCGATGCCTACGTCGCGGTGTACGAAAACTCGCTGAGCTCGCAGGTCGGCGCCGGCGAAAACCGCGGCGCGACATTGCATCACGAACGAGTGGTGCGGCAATGGATCGGGCCGGTGCCGCTCGTCGGCGGCAATGCGCAGATCAGTCGCGACATTCGTTTCGACGATGCCGATACCAATGCCGATACGAACAAGAACGCGAACGCGTCGGCCGACAGATTCGGCGTAGTCGCTTTTGTCCAGAACGCAGCAACCGGCGACGTGCTGCAGGTGGCCGAACTGGCCGCCTGCCATTGAGCTCGCGTCAATCAACGGAGATTCCCATGGCAACGCCTCATGTTGTTCGCGACAGCGCACCGCCTGCCGCGCCCTCCAGCGGCGTGATACATCCGGTATGGGTGCGCATCACGCATTGGCTCAACGCACTCGCGGCGATCGTCATGATGCTGTCGGGATGGCGCATTTACGACGCGTCGCCGGTCTTTCCCGCGTTTCGTTTTCCGACGGAAATCACGCTCGGCGGTTGGCTCGGCGGCGCATTGCAATGGCATTTCGCAGCGATGTGGCTGCTGGTTTTCAACGGCCTCGCGTATCTCGCGCTGAACCTTGCGACCGGACGTTTCTTCCGCAAGTTTTTGCCGGTCTCGCCGCGCGCGGTGTTGCACGATTTCATCGCCGCGTTGACCGGCAAGCTGTCGCACGCGGACTTGCGGGTCTACAACGCGGTGCAGAAATTCGCCTACCTGTTCGTCGTTCTCGATCTGCTCGTGCTTGTGCTGTCTGGGCTCGCGATCTGGAAGTCGGTGCAGTTCCCGCTGCTGCGCGAGTTGATGGGCGGCTACGACAACGCCCGCATCGTCCACTTCTGCGCGATGGCGCTGATGGCCGCGTTCATCGTCGTTCATCTGGCGATGGTTGCGCTCGTGCCTCGCTCGCTGCTTGCCATGTTGCGCGGTCGATAAATGCTTCGCGCGAATGTTACGGATACCGAATCATGAACAAGCTCATTAAAAACGCTGCGACGAATGTCGCTGGCAAACTGGACCGCGAGTCGATCCTGATCGACGTCAGGCGCGAGCTTTCGATGCCGTCGCGGCGACTCTTCGGCAAGCAGCTACTGTCGCTCGGCGGATTGTCGATGCTGACCGGCTGCTCGCTGACCGACGACGAATCGGTCAACAAGTTTCTCACTGCCGTCTCGCGCCTGAACGATCGCGCACAAGCCGCGCTGTTCGATCCTAGGCAACTGGCGCCTACATACACCGAAGCGCAGATCACTCGGCCGTTTCCGTTCAATGCCTACTACGGTGTCGACGAGGTGCCGCAGGTCGACGCTTCCGGCTACAAACTGAAAATCAGCGGCCTCGTGACCGGCCAGCGCGTCTGGAGCTTGCCCGAGTTGTATGCGCTGCCGCACGAGGAGCAGATCACACGGCATATCTGCGTGGAAGGGTGGAGCGCGATAGGTCGTTGGGGCGGCACGCCGTTCGGCGATTTTCTGCGTCGCATCGGCGCGGACACGAGTGCGAAGTACGTCGGCTTCAAATGCGCGGACGACTACTACGAAAGCATCGACATGCCCACCGCGCTGCATCCGCAGACGCTGCTCACGTTTTCGTACGACGGCGAGCGCCTGCCCGCGAAATACGGCTTCCCGATGAAGCTGCGCATGCCGACCAAGCTCGGCTACAAGAACCCGAAGCACATCGTCGAGATGTTCGTCACCAACACGTATCCTGGCGGCTATTGGGTCGACCAGGGCTACAACTGGTTCGGAGGCTCCTGACGCGCGCGGGTCGCCGCATGCGCCGCGCGCATGCGCGACCCCGGGCGGCAGAAGCTTCGGAAATACGCCGGCTACGGCCGGTTCGATTGATCCACAACAAACGGAGTTATCCCATGAAGAAATTTGCAATCGCAGCAGTGGCCGTCACCTTTCTGATGAGCGGCGGCGCCGCATTCGCGCAGGCAAGCGGCGCGATGTCCAACGATTCGATGTCGCATGATTCGATGTCGAAAGATTCCATGTCCAAGGACGGCATGTCGAAAGACCACATGAAGAAGGACACAATGAAGCACGACAAGATGAAAAAAGGCGACGCAATGGGCATGAAACACGAGGCGTCGGGCGCGATGAGCAACTAGGCGGGCCGCCGAAGCCGCATATCTGCGTGCCGGGTGCGGCTTGCGCCGCCCGGGTGGTTCCGATGCACGTTGCATGAAGCGGCGCCTGGCGCTCAAATCCAGACAAAAAGCCGGGGTGCGGTTACGCCCCGGCTTTTTGTTGCATGCGCACCAAAAGTTACGATTCTTTCGCATGGCGCGGTGGGCGCTTACTGCATAATGCGATGCGCGCCACGAATTCGGCGCGTGTCAGCCGCGAATCCGCCAGAGCCACCGCTCGACCGGCGCGGCGTTGCATGTCCCGTCTGGCTTTCTCTGTTAGCCAACCTTCGTACTTCGCTCCACCATCATGTCTGCCAGCCTCGCCCGCCTGACCGCATCGCCGATGCGGTGTCCGCCGTCCCCCCAGCGGGCGCCTCGAACGGCATGGGCGGGTTGAAACGATGTCGCTGGAACTTCCAAGCCGGTTTTCTCGTGGTTTCCCGATCCGTCTGCCGCAGTCGCGCAACGGGCAGATCGCGCTCGCGCTCGGCGTCGTTTATGTGGTGTGGGGCTCGACCTATCTTGCAGTCCATGTTGCGCTAGGCTCGTTTCCGCCGTTGCTGATGTCCGGCCTGCGCAATCTTTTCGCGGGCGTCGGGCTGTTCGTTTTCGCGGCTCGCCGCAATCCGGTTTGGCCGAGCGCGGCGGAGATCCGCAACGCCGGCCTCGTCGGTACGATGCTGGTCGGGCTGTCGAGCGGCATGCTGGCGTACGGCATGCGCACGGTCGGCACGGGCACAGCCGCGGTAATGGTCGCGACCGTGCCGCTCTTTGCGACGGTGATCGCTGCCGTGGCGGGACGCAAGATCGGCAAAGGCGAGTGGTTCGCGGTCGGGCTCGGGCTGGTCGGTATCGCGATCCTGAGCCATGGCGACAGTGCGCCCGGTTCGGCGGGCGGCAGTCTCGCGATTCTATGCGGGGCGCTCTTCTGGGCGGGCGGCGCGCATCTCGCGGGGCGTCTTAAGCTGCCGTCGGACCTGTTTTTGTCCACGTCGCTGCAGATCGGCCTTGGCGGCGCAATGTCGACCATGGTCGCCTGGGTTTCGGGCGAGCGCATGCTCGAAGTGCATTTCCTCCCGCTGCTCGCGTTCGTCTATCTGATGCTGATCGGGACCATGGCCGCCTACGTCGCCTACGGTTTTCTCATACGGCATACGAGCCCGATCATTGCGAGCAGTTGCATGTACGTGAATCCGGTGGTTGCGGTGGCGCTCGGCGCGTTGCTGCTCGGCGAGCCCGTTACGCACTCGACGGTGATCGCGACTGTCGTGATCCTGGTCAGCGTGGGCTTGTCTTTCTGGCTCGATTATCGGAAGAAAGGGCTCGCCTGAAAGGCGACGCCTGCGGCGGTACGAGCTGGGCGCGCACGCGACTCCGCCGATTCCCGTAGATGCCCTGCGTCAAAGCCGTGCGGCCAGTTCCGCGCCTTCGCGGATTGCGCGCTTGGCATCAAGCTCGGTGGCGAGCGCCGCGCCGCCAACTACGTGATAGCGTGGGCCGCCTGCATCCGCCGGGTCCCGTGGATGCAGATCGCGCAGCGATTCCTGTCCTGCACACACGACGATGTTGTCGACCTCCAGCCATTCTTCGACGCCGCCATGCGCGATCTTCAAACCGCGCTCGCTGATTTCCAGGTACGACACCCCGGCCAGCATCTTCACGCCGTTCCGCGCGAGCGTCGCTCGATGCACCCAGCCCGAAGTCTTGCCGAGCCCCGTGCCGAGCTTGCCCGCTTTGCGTTGCAACAGCCAGATTTGCCGGATCGGCCTAGCCGCAGCGGGCGGCTTCAAGCCGCCGCGTTCGCGCACGGAAAGATCGACACCCCATTCGTCTAGCCACGCGTCGCGCGGCATCGGCAAAGGCTCGCCAGTGGGATGCAGCAGGAATTCGCTGACGTCGAAGCCGATGCCTCCCGCGCCGATCACGGCGACGCGGCGTCCCACAGGCGCGCCGCGCAGCACATCCACATATGACAGAACATTGGGCAGATGGATGCCCGCGATTGCGGGCCGACGCGGCACGATGCCGGTCGCGATCACGATGTCGTCGTAAGCGCCGGCGGCGAGGAGCGCTGGGTCGACGCGCGTACCGAGCCGCACGTCGACGCAATGCCGTTCCAGCTGGCTTTGGAAATAGCGGATCGTCTCGCTGAATTCTTCCTTGCCCGGCACGCGCATGGCCAGATTGAACTGGCCGCCGATCGTTGCGGCTGCATCGAACAAGGTCACGCGATGTCCGCGCGACGCTGCAACCGTCGCCGCCGACAGCCCCGCCGGTCCCGCACCGACGACCGCCACAGTCCGCACGAGTTGGGGACCCGCGAGCGGTCGATACACCAGCTCGGTTTCGCGCCCCGCGCGCGGATTGACGAGGCAGGTTGCGCGCTGATTCCTGAACGTATGATCGAGACACGCCTGATTGCACGCAATACAGGTGTTGATTTCGTGCGCGCGTCCTTCGGCGGTTTTCAGCACGAACTCCGGATCGGCGAGCAGCGGTCTTGCCATCGAGACCAGATCGCCGGCGCCGTCGGCGATCAATGCCTCCGCGACCTCTGGCGTGTTGATGCGGTTCGAGACGATCACCGGCACCTTCACCGCCGCCTTCAGTCGCGCGCTCAGCGCGGCGAACGCGGCGCGCGGCACCGAGGTGACGATGGTCGGCACGCGCGCCTCGTGCCAGCCGATGCCGGTGTTGAACATCGTCACGCCCGCTGCTTCAAGCGCCTGCGCGACGTGCACGGTTTCATCCCACGTATTGCCGCCTTCCACCAGATCGATCAGCGAGAGCCGGTACACGACGATAAAGCGCTTCCCGCAAACCTCGCGAACCCGCTCGACGATCTCGCGCGCGATCCGCATGCGGTTCTCGATGCCGCCGCCGTAGCGGTCCGTGCGCCGGTTGGTGCGCGGGCAAAGGAACTGGTTGAGCAGGTAGCCTTCGCTGCCCATGATTTCGATGCCGTCATAGCCCGCGCGTTGAGCGAGCTTCGCGCAGCGCGCGTAGTCGCGCACCGTCTTCGTAATGCCGGCAATGCTGAGCGCGCGCGGCTTGAACTTCGAGATCGGCGACTTCAAAGCCGATGCCGACACAACTAGCGGCTGATACCCGTAACGCCCCGCGTGCAGGATCTGCAGCGCGATCTTGCCGCCTTCTTCGTGAACCGCTTGCGTGAGCAGCCGATGATTGCGCAGATCGAATACCGAGTTGAGCGTGCCGCCGAACGGCAGCAGCCATCCTTCGCGATTCGGCGAGATGCCGCCGGTGACGATCAGACCAACGCCGCCCTTCGCTCGCTCACGGAAGTACGCGGCCAGCTTTGGATAATTCCAGAAGCGGTCTTCCATGCCGGTATGCATGGAGCCCATCACAACGCGATTGCGCAGGCGGGTGAAACCGAGGTCCAGCTCCGCGAGTAAGTGTTGGTAAGACATACAGGCTGCCGTTGTAAGTATGGGATGCGCACGAACGATACACCGCGCGCTCGCGACCACCATCTGAGGAAAGCTTCTAATGCTCGCAAGATGTTGCCCGGTAAGACATTGTCACGCCTCGATAAGCCAAATCGATGGTTGCGGCACAGCCATTGCTCATTGCGAGCGTCCATCGAATGGACCGCGCGGCGCCCTGAAAAGGCGTAATGCGCGCAGGGATAGGAGGGAGTGCTTCGCGAAGGACAGCCGGACCGGGACCGTTCGAACAACGCATCGAACACGGTTTCAGATGGCACTGTCTTTAAGCGTGCGCCCGCATATGAATGGGCGGAGAGCCCGACATCGATATAGGTGAACACAATGAAACTGATCCGAACCATGGCGGCCGTGATCGCCGTTGCTTCTGTCCTGAGCGCGTGCGGCGGGGGCTCCGACGACGTAGGCAAGGAGCTTGGCCTGACGAACCCGCAAATCCATTTCGTGCATGCGATCCCGAGCGGACCGGCCGTGGATTTTCTCGTGAACGGCACCGCACCGTCGGGACAGACGAATGTCTCGTATAAGGGCGTGACGAACTTCACGAACATCAACACCGGCTCGACGAACGTGGGTTATGCGGCAACCGGCACGACGACCGCGCTCGCAAGCGGCAACTTCCCGAACGTCGCGAAGGGCCACGAATATACGGTGCTCGCGTTGCCGGGCGCGGCGGCAGCCGACATCGGTCTGATCGACGATCCGTTCGACAAGGGTCTGCTTTCGAACAGCGCGCGTGTGCGGGGCTTCAACGCATCGGGCAATGCACCGAACCTCGACCTCTATCTGGTCCAGTCGACCAACACGAACATCAGCAACGTAGCCCCGACGATGTCCGGCTTGTCGTTCAAGAACGCGGTGCCGGCAAGCGGCCAGGATTCCATCTACGTGTCGGGCGGCCAGTATGTGCTGATCGCGACGGCGGCCGGCAGCAAGACGCCGATCTATCAGTCGCAGTCGTTCACGTTGTCGAACAACGCTGACTGGCTGATCACGTCGGTGCCGATCGGCGGCGCGCTGAGCCAACTGGCGGTGGGACAGATCCATCTGCTCGTCGTGCAGAACGGCAACACGAACACGCCGAGCGTCGAATTGTCGAACACGCTGACGGGCGCATAAGTTCGCTAGAGAGCGTGCGCGCATTGCAGCGCACGCGATAGCGGCAAGTCCTGGGGAGGACGGGGCGGCGATCCACGCATGTGGGTCGCCGCTTTGTTTTGTGCGCAAGCATTCGATACATGCATTCGATACCCGCACCCGGACATGACCGCGCTCAACAACGTTCAACAACGTTCAACAAAAAAACCCGCTGCGGTTTCCCGCAGCGGGTTTCATTCAAACGCAGCGGCTATGCGCCGCGACGGCGCTGGCCGCTCGACGTAGAACGACTTACTTCGCCTTTTCAGCGGAGTTGGTAAGGGCGTCGCCGCCCTTCGAGATGTCCTGGCCGGCACCTGCCATGGTGTTGCAGCCGGCGAGCGCGGCCGTGCCTGCGATGAGAAGCAAAGCGATCAGTCGATTCATGAAAGTTCTCCTTGTCGAGAAGGTATCGGTAGACGTGTCCCGCTAGCGGCTGTGCTAGCTGCCGACCGTGGCTTGCGCCAGTCGATCCGGTCTGATTGCATGGTAAAAAAAGGGTGCGTGCCGCGCTGTCGGCTACGCTGCGATTTTGTTGTAGGCGTGCTCTGGTGTTGGCGTCGGCGCACTCCTACAAATACGAGCAGCAGCGGATTCAAGCGCGGCGCAACGCGGCTACACCGAAGTGCGCGCGGGGAACGGCAACGGGTCGCTGCCCGGCTGCGCCGACGTGCTGACGCTCGGCATCACGACATGGATGTCGGTGCCCCTCGGCACGCCGCGTCTGATGTCGAACTGCCCGCCATGCGCGGCGACCCGCTGGCGCATGCCGAGCAGTCCATGGGTATGCGTGCGTGTCAGATCGGCTGGCATGATGCCTACGCCATTGTCGGCGATATCGAGCGTGACCCGGCCGTCGCCGACCTGCAAGCCGATCGACACCTGCGACGCTCGCGCGTACTTCGCCGCGTTCGTCAACGATTCCTGCGCGACGCGAAAGAGCGCGATTTCCGTTTGCTCGTCGAGCTGGATATCGTCGGCGGGAAGCTGCAGGTTCAGCGTCCAGTTATTGCGTTGCGCGGCTTCGTCGGCGAGTGTGCGCAGTGCGGTCACAAGACCGAAATTCGCCAGCACGGTAGGCCGCATGTCTTCGATAATGCGGCGCTTGAGCGCAATGCCCTGGTCCAGATTGGCGAGCGCGCGCTTCAACTTCTCGGAGATGTCGGGGTCGCTCTCTTTCAGTTTGCGGTTTGCCCACGCCACGTCCATTTTGCTCGCGGTCAGAATCGCGCCGAGTTCGTCGTGCAGCTCGCGGGCGAGTTGCGTCTTCTCGTTTTCGCTGACGGCCTGCAAATGCCAGCCGAGTGCCTCGAGTTGACGCGTGCGTTCGTTCACGAGTTGATCGAGCTCGCCTTGTTGTGTGATCAATTGACGCTGAACGCGCGCCTGCCGGTCGATCTGAATGCCCAGATTGCGGAAGAGCAGAATGAACAACACGATATTGAGCGCCGACAGGCCAGCCGCGCATAACGTCGAAATGCGCTGATCGGCACGGCTCGCGGCGAGTGCGTGCTGCGCGCGCCGTTCTTCGTTGTCGCGCAGGAGGCTCAGTGTGCTGTCGACGAGCGCCGCATCTACCGCGTTGGCATGGCTCGCGTTGCCGCATGCGCTCAGATCGAGCGGACGAGGCGCCGCGCGTTGCAAGGCGGCGGCGCCGGCGCCGATTCGCGCGTCGATCAGCGCGCGGATTTGCGTGAAGCTCGCGAGCTCCGCGCTATCGGCTTTGGGACTGCGGTAAAAACGCTCCAGCAGCTGTTCGCTGTCGCGAATGCTGACGGCGGTTGCGCAAAAATCGTGCGCTGCGGCGTCACGCTTCGTCAGAAGAAAATCGCTTTGCTGCGCGCTCAGACGCGATAGCTGACTCGCGAGCGCGCTGAGTTGCACGGTGACGTCGCGGGCTTCGAGCGCTGTCTCGTACTCGGCGGCGATGCGCTCGCGCGCGGTTTCGAGAATCACCAGGCCGCCGACGGTGATCACAATCGCCACGGTCATCGCGATCGCCCAGCTGCGGTTGCGCATCCAGTTGCTCAGGCGGGCTGCGGCTCCGGGTTGCGGCGCCTGGGTTTGCGAGCCGGTTCGGGCTTCCTGTTGCGCTTCGTTCTGCACTTTATTGTGCACTTCATTATGCACATCAGCGGCGTTCTGCACGTTTGACACGTTCTACTCCTTGGACACGCATCAGTGTAGCGTCCGCTGCAGTCGCCGCGGGTGCGCGCCCGCGCGCTGGCGCGCACATTGTGCGTGGCGAATCTGCGTCCGGGCCGCTTCGCGTAAAGCGGCCGTAATCCAATGTAAGCGGATTCTCACACGAAAACCGGAGTGCGTCGGAATGCGCCCGGCGATACAGCTGGATACGATGGACCCTGATCCCATTCACTGTTCTGGAGGAAGCCATCATGCTGAAGTGGGCGTTGTTTTTCGCCGTCATCGCGGTGATCGCCGGCCTTCTTGGGTTCACCGGCGTGGCTGCGGGCGCGGCGGCAATCGCGAAGTTCCTGTTTGTCGTGTTCCTGATTCTGTGCGTGGTGTTCCTCGTGCTCGGCTTCGTGGTGACGAAAAAAATCGTCGATTAGCGCCGCTTTGCCTCGTCGAGGCGCCTGAAACTGGGCGCTTAAGCAAAGCGGCACGCGCAACCTGAGCGCACGGAAATCCCCGCGGATACTAACAAGAAGGAGAGTCGCCATGCTTCACTATGCCATCGTGTTCTTCGTCATCGCCATCATTGCTGCGGTGTTCGGTTTCACCGGAATCGCGGCGGGCGCGGCCGAGATCGCGAAGATACTGTTCTATATTTTCCTCGTCGTGTTCGTGGTCACGCTGCTGCTCGGTGTCTTCCGAACATAGACCTGAACATGATTCTATCGGCGCATCGCGCGGGCACCTTGCGTGATGCAGCCACCCCCAATACGGATAAAGGAGAGATTCAATGGCGAACACACCTGGCGCCCAAGGCGCGGCATCGCAGTCGAGCGATCCGTTCGTGATGGACATTCAGAAGATCCGCGACGACGCCCGCAAGCACATGTCGGATGGCCCGGTCACGCAAACTTACGGCGCTGATCGCGACACGGTGCTCAAGCTCCTCAACGACGCGCTGGCTACCGAAATCGTCTGCACGTTGCGCTACAAGCGCCATCATTTCATGGCGAAGGGCATCAACTCGGAAGCGGTAGCCGCCGAATTCGCGGAGCACGCGGCCGAAGAGCAGGAACATGCCGACCGTATCGCCGAGCGCATCGTGCAGCTTGGCGGCGAGCCGGACTTCGCGCCGGACGGGCTGAAGACGCGCGCGCATTCCGAGTACAAGGAAGGCGAGAACCTGACGGACATGATTCGCGAGAACCTGGTGGCCGAGCGCATCGCTATCGACACCTATCGCGAGATCATCCGCTATCTCGGCGAGAAGGACGTGACGACGCGGCGTATGTTCGAAGAAATTCTCGCAGTCGAGGAAGAGCATGCCGACGATATGGCCGACCTGCTCGAAGGGCGCGAGTGATTGCGCCTGGCATGGCGAGCTTGCGGCCGGCGGTTCCGGCCGCGATAACGCCGAAGTACGGCGCGACGTCATTACAATGTCTGCTTTGGAGCGATTCCATCGTACGGACACCAAGCCGATGATTCGAGTGTTGATAGCTGACGACCACGCGATCGTCCGAGGGGGTTTCAGACAGTTCGTCGCCGACGAGCCGGACATGTGCGTCGCGGCGGAAGCGGCCACCGGCGACGAAACCATCAGCCTCGTGCGCGAACAGGCATTTGACGTCGTGCTGCTCGACATTGCGATGCCGGACAAGAACGGTATCGACACCTTGCGCGTCATCAAGCAGGTGCGCCCGGAGCAGGGCGTGCTGATCCTCTCGGGCTACCCGGAGAGCCAGTACGCGATCAACCTGCTGCGCGCGGGCGCGAACGGTTATCTGAACAAGGACTGCGAACCCGACGAGATCGTGCGCGCGATTCGTGCGGTAGCGCGAGGGCATCGTTATTTATCCGAGGCGGTGGCCGACACGCTTGCCGACAATCTCGACAAACCGGCAGCGGCGCGGCCGCACGAAGCGCTGTCCGAGCGCGAGTTTCAGATTTTCTGCAAGCTCGCGGCGGGGCAGATTCCCACGCAGATTGCCGAGGAACTGCATTTGTCCGTGAAAACGGTCAGCACGTATAGGGCTCGCGTGCTCGAGAAAATGCGCCTGGCGAACAATGCCGATCTGACTTATTACGCGATCAAGAACGGCTTGATCGAATAATGGACGATCGAGAAATCCCGATGAACAGCGAATCGAACACCGTTGCCGAGTCAGCCAGCCGCGCACCGTTGCGCGTGCTGCTTATCGAGGATTCGCCGCTGATCCGCCGCAGTCTGGTGGAGGCGATCGACGCGTCGGGTTCGCTGCGCGTGGCGGCTTACGCCGATTCGGCCGACGAAGCCATCGCGCTCCTGAGCGACGACGCGTTCGACGCGGTGATTGTCGATCTGCAATTGAAGCAGGGATCGGGCGTACCCGTCTTGGCCTATTTGCAGCGCGAAGGTTTGATCGACTCCGTGTTTGCCGCGGTGCTGACCAATCATGCATTGCCGGCTTATCGCGAGCGCTGCGAACAATATGGCGTGCGCCACTTCTACGACAAGTCTTTCGAATTCGATCGCGTGATCGATGCGCTGCACGAGTACGCATTCGCACGAAGCAACGGCTAGGCGTTCGCCGCAATCAACCTTTGGCAGTACGAGCCTGCAGCGCCAGATGATTCCACGCGGCGAGGCCCGCGAACAACAGACCCGCGACGCTCACACCCACCCATCCGAAGACCGGCCACACCGCTGCGCCGACGCCTGAGCCGATCGCTCCGCCGATGAAATACGCAACCATGTACACGGTATTCACGCGGCTGCGCGCGTCTGGCTTGAGCGCGTAAATGCGCGACTGATTCGAAATCTGCGCGGCCTGCACGCCGACGTCGAGCACGATCACGCCGATCACGAGTCCCACGATGCTCTTCGCGGATGCGCCGAACACGACGAAAGAGATCGCCACCAGCACGATGGACAGCGTGATGATCGCGCGTGGTCCGCGGCGGTCCGCGAACTTGCCGGCAAGTGGCGCAGCGAGCGCGCCCGCCGCGCCGACGATGCCGAACAGTCCCGCAGCCTGTGGTCCGAGATGGAACGGCGCGCCCGCCAGCAACAGCGCAAGCACCGACCAGAAGATACTGAAACCGGCGAATAGCGCGGCGCCCGTCAGCGAAGCCTCGCGCAACGCGCGATGCTCGACGAGCAGATGCCACATCGACATGAGCAGCTTGCCGTAGGTCAGCGTCGAGGTCGGCTTGCTTTTTGGCAGACGCAGGATGATGACCACGGCAAGCACGAGCAATGCGACCACGGAAGCGGCGAATACCGCACGCCAGCCGAGGTATTGCGCAACGAGGCCTGCAGCTGTCCGCGCCAGCAGGATGCCGAGCAGCAGACCGCTCATCACCGTGCCGACCGCATGGCCGCGCTCCGACGGCGGCGCGAGTTCGGCGGCGAACGGCACCGCCTGTTGGGCGATGGTAGCGAGCACACCGATCGCGAGGCTCGCTACGATCAGCACCGACAGCGTCGGCGCGGCGGCCGCGACGACAAGCGCGACGCACATGCCCGCAGTCTGCAGCAGGATCAACGCCCGCCGGTCGAAGCGGTCGCCCAGCGGCGCGAGCAACAACATGCCTGCCGCGTAGCCGAGCTGCGTAATGGCCGGCACCGCGCCGACCCATGACGCGCTCGCCGGAAACGACTGCCTGAAGTTGTCGAGCAGCGGCTGGTTGTAATAGATGTTGGCGACCGAGATGCCGGCAATGGTCGCGAGCAGAAGCAGCAGGCCGCGCAGCGACCGGTCGGAGGCGGGTGTGGACGGGTTGGAAGTGGACATGAGAGATGCGGTGGGCGGACCGGCCCATGCACGGTCCTCAAGCGTGCCGATCATACCGGAGCGAACCGGATTGTGCTGACTCGCCGCCACGCGTGCGCCATGTGCGCCCGTGACAAAAATGCGAAGTTTGCCGGGCCCGGATTCGTAGAATCGGCGCGCTATCTCAGCCAACTCCGTACGATCTCATGAAAGAGCCCACGACACGCTCAACTCAACGGCAGTCGCCACGCATTGGCGGAGGCCTGTTTATCGCGCTGATCTGTTTCGCGGCGTGGGCGCTCGCTACTGCAATCGCAATGCGCGACCCACTGGAAATGATGCTCGAATGGGAACTGCTTGCGGTATTCGCGCGCGCCGGAACGCATGGCTGGTATCGCACGGTGATCTTAATGGGCGGCGCGAATGTGATGACCGGCGCGTTCATCGTGGCGGGCGCAGGGTGGTTGACGCTCCTTGCCGCGCGCAGATCGGCGCGTTTTAACGTGCACGTGCAGGCGTGGCTCGGTGCGATTCTGGTACTGCGCACGGGCGCCTATCTGGTGAGCGATTACATGACGCATGCGATCGGGATCGCCATTGCGATTCCGTTCGACGGCCTGATGCAGGCGATCGTCGCGGCCGCGCTCGGAATACCGTACTCCAGCGTATCGCGGCGCGCGCGTCGAACATTCGTCAACCGCTGACCCGCACAGAACGAACGCATGTTCAGTCGATCAGCGTGCCTTCTGGCTCGTAGAACGGATAGGGACCGTCCGCGGCATCGACATACGCGTGGTGCGTAACCAGGCCTGTTGCCGGATCGTAGCGATGCAGCGCATACGCGGGCGGTTCCATCATGAACGCCGACGGCGCGTCGTCGCGAAGATCGAGCGCGACCTGATGCGCGGGCGCCGGTACCGCGGATGCAATCGTGCCGCCAAAACGCACGAACATCGGACGATGCACGTGCCCGCAGATCACGCGCTCCACGTTTGGATAACGCGCGATCAGTGCAGCCAGTCTGGCTGACGCAGAAGGATCGAGCCGCAGCTCGTCCATATGTCCGATGCCGCAAGCAAACGGCGGATGATGCAGCGCGACGATTGTTGGCTTGCCGCTCGCCGCGTCGAGTTGCGTCTCGAGCCACGCGAGCCGCGCGTCGCACAGCGTACCGGCGCTTTCGCCCGGCTCCAGCGAATCGAGAGCGATCACGCGCAATGCGCCGACATCGAATGCGTACTGGACGAATTCGCCGCCGCTGTGCAGTTCCGCACGGTCGGGAAAGGCGGCGCGCAACGCGGTCCGGTCGTCGTGATTGCCGACCAGCAGAAAGTAGGGCAATTCAAGCGGCGCGAGCAGCGTCTTCAGGTGTTCGTACTGTTGCGGATCGCCCTGATCGACTAGGTCGCCGGTGATGATCACGGCGTCAGGACGGGGAACGAGTGCGTTCAGCGCAGCGACGCAACGCGCGAGATACGCGGCGGTGTCGACGCGGCGATAGGCGAGCCCGCCGGGCCGCTTGATATGCAGGTCGCTAATTTGAGCCAGCAGCATGGGATAGTCCTTGTTTGAGCGCGCTCCAAAGCAGCGCCGCGTTATTACGATAGCGCAATCAGCGCGTCCTGCACGATCGAGATGCCGACCGGCGTGCCGCGGGCGAGTTCGACGCGGCCCGCGACGTCGACGAGCAACGCATCCGGTGCGGCGCCGCAGATCGTCAGGCGCGTGCGCTCACCGAGAAACGCGCTTGTTTCGACGTGGCCTCGCAGTTGCGCGTGTGCGGGATCGGCGAGAAACGCATCTTCGGGGCGGAAAAAGATCTCGTGCGCCGAGCGTGCCGGTGCCGCGATTTGCGTGGGTGTCGAAGGCAGCGGCACGGCACCGCCCGTCGTCGTCAACATGTCGCCGCGGCGTTCGCCGGCGACACGGTTGATCGTGCCGACGAACTGCGCGACGGTGCGATTTGCAGGTCGGTAGTAGATGTCGCGCGGGGAGCCGATCTGCTCGATACGCCCGGCGCTCATCACGACGATGCGGTCGCCCAGTTCCATCGCTTCGGCCTGGTCGTGCGTCACATACACGGTCGTAATGCCCAGTTTGCGCAGCAGCGTGTTCATCTCGCTGCGCAGTGCGTCGCGCAAACGGGCGTCGAGTGCCGTGAGCGGTTCGTCGAGCAGCAGCACGCGCGGCTGCACGGCAAGCGCGCGTGCCAGCGCCACGCGTTGACGCTGTCCGCCGGAGAGCTGGTCGATCGGCTTATCGGCATGCGCGGTGAGGCGCATCATGTCGAGCAATTCGTCGATGCGCTGCCGCGCTGTCGCCGCAGGCATACGTTTGATTTTCAATCCGTAACCGATGTTGCCGCGCACGGTCAGGTTAGGAAACAGCGCGTAGCTCTGAAACACCATGCCCACCTGACGTTTTTCGATGGGCAGGGCGGTGACGTCGTCGTCGCCGAATGCGATGCGGCCGCCGGCGTCGGGCGTTTCGAGTCCTGCGATCATGCGCAGCGTCGTGGTCTTGCCGCAGCCGGACGGACCGAGCAGCACGAGCGTCTCACCGGCTTCGATATGAAGATCGACCGGTTCGAGTACACGTGTGCCGCGAAAGGTTTTCGCGCATTGCGTCAACGTGATGGGAACCGAGCCGGCAACAGAAGCGGACACAGCGGTAGAGGCGAGTTTCATGATGTCGTGACGGAATTCGAAGCAGAAGCGGCGATGCGTTTTTTCGCCGCGTTGCGCTGGCCGGTCGCATCGACGCCGAGCCATTGCATTGCGACGAGGAGCGGCATCGTCATGATGAAAAAGAGAATCGTGTACGCGCTGCCTATTTCGATGCGCATCGACGCGTATGTGTCGGCGAGACCGACCGGCAGCGTTTTCGTGTCGGGCGTGTGCAACATCCACGTCAGGTTGAATTCGCCAATGGAAAGCGTCAGCACGGCGAGCGCGCCCGCCACGATGCCCGGCCTCGCGTTCGGCAAAACGATGGTCACGAAGCGCTGCATGAAACTCGCGCCGAGACTTGCCGCGCCTTCTTCGAGCGTGCGCAGGTCGCTGCTCGCGCACACTGCGGCAACCGCGCGCACCATGAACGGCAGCGTGAACACCACATGTCCGACCACGATAAACGCCACGCTCATGCGGAACATCGTGAAGCCGCCGTACACCACGAGGAGCGCGAGAGCCGATGCAAGACCCGGCAATGCGATCGGCAGCACCAGAAATTCCTCGACGATGCGCGAAAGCCGCGTCTTGCTGCGCGCGAGCACGTAGCCTGCGGGAACGCCGGTCAGCAGCGTGATAAGCAACGTGATCGCTGCCACTTCGAGAGACAGGAACACCGAGCCGTGATATTGCGTCCACACTTCGGCGAGCCAGCGCAGCGTGAAGCCGCTCGAGACACCCTTGAAATAGTTGACGGTCACGCCGGCGACGATCGACATGACAACCGGCACGATCAGGAACGCGCATAGCAGCAGCGTGACGAGCCATTGGCCCGCCGTGAGCCACGCTCTTGCATCGGGCAGACGGAGCCGCGTACGTGGCTTTGCCTCGGACGGCAAAGAGGAAGTAATGGAATTCATCGAGAGGTTCTGCTTCAGGTTGGGTTCGCGCTGTATCGAATGACGCCGCTCATGCGCTCGCCGCCACGGCTGAGCCGCTCACGCTGCGCGCCAATGCAAGCACCGCCCACGTGACGATGCCGAGCACGATCGAAAGTCCGGCCGCCGTCATCATGTTCGCGTTGAGCGTGAATTCGGTGTAGATGGTCATCGGCAATACGTCGATGTCGGTTGCGAGCGTGAATGCCGTGCCGAACGCGCCCATCGCGGTCGCGAAGCACACCGCGCCCGCCGCGATCAGGCCGGGCGACAGCGCGGGCAACACGATGTCGCGCGTAATGCGCCACGGCGACGCGCCGAGCGAACGCGCGGCTTCTTCGAGCGATGCATCGAGCTTGGTTGCCGACGCCATCACCGTGACGATCACGCGCGGAATCGAGAAGTACAGGTAGCCGAGAAAGAGGCCGCTCATCGAGTAGGCGAACACCCAGCGGTCGCCGGTGAGCTTGAGCGACAGCGCTCCGATCAACCCCTGGCGTCCCGCGAGCATGATGACCATGAAGCCGACCACTACGCCGGGAAACGCGAGCGGAAACGTCAGCAATGCGAGCAGCGTGCGCTTGAACGCGAACTCGCGACGCGCGAGCAGCAAACCGGCGATCACCGAGAGGACTAACGTGGCCGCCGTGACGGCCGCCGACAACACGATTGTCGCGCCGAGGCTCGACATGTAGCGCGGATTCGTCAGCATCGCGCGATAGGTGGCGAACGCGTGGCCGTCGCCGCTCAGTTGCGCGAGGGCGCCCATCGGCAACAGCCAGAACGCGATGAAGACCGCTAGCGCCGGCGCGATCAGTGCAATGCGCCAGCGCAGTGGGAACGTAATGTCGTTCAATGCATCACCTGCAGATAACGCTCGCCGAAGCTCGACTGCTTCTCGGCCATCTTGCCGAAGTCGACGGGTTTTGCGCGTGCGTAGTCGCTTGCCGGCAGGAATTTTGCGGCGGTCTGCGCGCTCATCGCATTCGCACGAACCGGGCGCAGATACGCATCGGCCCACAATTTCTGGCCTTCGTCGGAGAGCACGAAGTCGAGCACCTTCTTGCCGTTCGCTTCATGCGGCGCGCCCTTCACGAGACTCATCACGTACGGCACGGAGATCGTGCCTTCCTTCGGGATCACAAATTCGACGTTCGCGTGATCCTTGTATTTCGCCCGATAGGCGTCGAAATCGTAGTCGAGCAGAATTGGAATTTCGCCGGACATGACGCGCGCGTAGGCGGTCTGCTTCGGCACGATCGGCGCGTTGGCCTTGAGCTTGCGAAACCAGTCGAGGCCCGGTTCGAAGTTATCGAGCGTGCCGCCGAGCGCCTGATTCACCGCAACCGCGCCTGCATAGCCGACGAATGCGCTCGACGGATCGAGATAGCCGACCATGCCTTTGTACTCGGGCTTGAGCAGGTCTGCCCACGAGCGCGGCACGGGCTTGCCTTCGAGCGCGTCCTTGTTGACGAAGAAGCCGAGCGTGCCCGAGTGGATCGTGAACCAGTAGCCTTGCGGGTCTTTCATGTTGGCGGGGATGTCGTCCCAATGCGCGGGCTTATACGGCTCGACGACGCCCTTGTCTTTCGCCTGGAAAGCCGATGAGACGCCCAGATACACCACGTCCGCCACTGGGCTCTTTTGTTCCGCCATCAACTGCGCGATCGACTGGCCGGAGTTCTTGTTGTCGAACGGCACGCGAATGCCGGTTTTCTGCTGGATCGCCTTGATCTGACTTGCCCAGTCGGCCCATTCGGGCGGGCAGTTGTAGCAGATCGCGGTTTCATCGGCGTGGGCCGTTTGCGAGGTGACGGTGGCAAGCGCGGCGGTCACGAGCGTACCGGCGCACAGTGCGACGGCGGTGGATTGGGCGAGGCGGCGCATCAGCGGTGAGACTGCCGATGCAAGGCGTACGGAAGAGCGGATCACTGCGGTTCTCCTGGAATGGAAGAGAGCGGGTGGTTCAGGTGGATTGTTCAACGTTGGAGATGAAGACGCTGGCCGACATGCGTCGCGCCCGCGTCGTTGCGATTTGAAATTGCGGCGATCGTGGCGCCTTCGCGCAAGCTGTGCGGCAGCGTCAGTGCAAGCGGCGTTTCGCCGAGACCTTCGAAATTTGCGGTGACGCGTGTCAGCAGACGGCGCCACGCGGCACAGCCGATCTCACGGTTCGGCGCGCAGACGCTTGCGAGCGGCGGCGACAAAAGTTCGCCCATTGCGAGACCGTCGAAGCCGAGAATCGACATGTCGCGTGGAATCTGCAGACGCGCCCGGCGCAGGCCGCGCATCACGACCATTGCGAGCAGATCATTACTGCAGAAGAGGGCGCTCGGACGGTTCGGGCCGCTCGTCAGATGCGCGAGCACCGCCGGCGACAATTCGTCCGCGTTGAAGTCGACTTCGAGCGCGGGTGCAGGCGCGAGGCCGGCTTGCTGCATTGCTTGCGTGTAGCCGAGATGCCGCTGCCGCGCGCGGTCGGAGGCAGCGAGCGTGCCGGCGAGCATGAGGATGCGGCGATGGCCGTGCGCGATCAGCATGCGCACGCCTTCGTAGGCGGCGAGACGGTTGTCCACGGACACCGACGGACGCCGCACCGTGTCGTTGTGCATCAGCACATAGAGCAGGCCGTCACGGTCGAGTTCGTCGAGAAGGGGATGCGTGTCGGCGTCGGCGACCGTCAGGATCAGGCCTTCCACGCGATGCTCGCGCAGCGTTTCGATGGCGCGGCGTTCGCGTTCGGCGTCGTACTGGGTGGTCATCAACATGAGCCGGTAGCCTTGCGCGGCTGCGAGTTCGTCGATGCCTTGCAGGCACTCCGCGAACACAGGGTTGGCAAGCGTGGGCACGATCACGCCGATCAGGCGCGTGCGCTCGCCGCGCAGTTGACGGCCGAGCGGGCTGGGGCGGAAGTTGAGCGCGTCGATGGACTGGCGCACCTTGTCGAGCGTGACCGGATTGACGGTGTGCGGCGCGTTGATCGCGCGGGAGACCGTCGCGATCGAAAAGCCCGCGTGCGCAGCGACATCCTTGATTGTCGGGGTCATGATTTCCGCTCGGTTGTAAACGTTTTCAGGAGCGGATTATCGGAAAGGTTTGTGACTTGGCGATGACGTCGGTTTCGGTTGCGGATTGTTTGGTTTGAAGTCGAGCGGGGGCGGTGAAGTGCGGTGCGGGGGTGTTGGCGTTGCCGGTGCGATCGGCGGCGCTGCGCAGGTTTGGCCGGCCAGGCGGCCAATGGTAGAATGCGCGTCCACGCGTTTTGACCACCCTCGCCGGGGTGATGAAATTGGTAAACATAGCGGACTTAAAATCCGCCGCCTAACGGCTTGCCGGTTCAAGTCCGGTCCCCGGCACCATTCGCCCAGCGCGGGAAATGACGAAATCGCGCAACGCGTACCAACGAGGGGGTGTGGATTTTTCTGCCCTAAACCGGATTCTGCGGGTCCTTCCTCTTTTGCCCGATCCTACCCACTGCAGCAGCCAGTCTGTCAGTGACGAGGTGCGAGTACCGTTTGGTCGACACGACGGACTTGTGCCCTAGGACGCCGCCGACCGTGAACAGGTCGATTCCCGCGTTAATCATTTCCGACGCGGCGCCGTGCCGCAGATCATGGAATTTCGTGTTCGGATAGGGGCTTTAAGGGTAGCGTGACAGCCTCGCCCGGCTTGCCCACCTTCACGTATGCCGTCTTGGCTGCGTCTCGGCAACACATCAATCCAATTCGATCTCAGCACCTATTTTCCGCATCGTTGCCAGCACCTTCGCTAGTTCATCGGGAGACAGTGCAAGCCGAGCGGCTCCGAAAAAAGGATGTGTGGACTCATCTCGCGTGGCTCGACGCCACCCGTATATTTGCGCCATTGCTGGCTACCCGCGACGCCGAACAGCTCGGCCATCTGTTCGCCTGTGCGATCCAATCGGTTCTTGAGATCGTGGAAGTCGGACGCTTTCGGAGACGAACATTTCATAGAGAAAAGCCGCCTTTCGGCGGCCCTCGGATTTAGTTGAACAGAAACTTCGCGATTGTCATGATCGCGAGGATCAGGCCGCGCGCCATACTAAGGACATCCAGCGCACCTACAGTTTCAACTTCTGCGTTTCGGCCGTCAGCTTTGCAACCCATGCTGCGACTTTGACGACGTCCGAAGTCTTGTCCATTTTCGCTTCATCCTTCCGGGATCGGGCTCCGCGCTCGAACTGTGTGACATCATGAACGCGATCATTCGGCGGAAGGTGTAGCGACACTGCAATCTCGATGATGAGCCACCATCGTTGAGGCTACCCGACGATGCTTATCACCTCCTCGATCGTCATGTCGCCAAAGTACTCCACGAGCAGCGGAAACAATGCGGCGTCGTATGCAGCACAGTGCTTCTCCTTGAAGATGTCGAACTCCCCGTATCGCGCGACAACGCTGGCTTCGGCTGCAATGCTCGCCGACTCGAAGAATGCTTTTGCTTGGGTGATGATGTTGGGGTCCATGCGAAGACTAACGGCAGCGTCGATAAAAGCTTGAGGTCAAGTTGGATGCCGCCCTGTCGCAATGGGAAGGAACAACTCATCAGGAAAAATTCGCATAGTGGTCACGTGTCCTTCTTGATCCCCGAGAGCATCGACTCAAGCGTCGGCGCAATGTCGGCTGTGTAGTAAGTCAGCGGCGCTCCGGCAGGCGTGGAAACCGCACAGTTCATCATTGATCGGCTCCACTGTAGACGCGGTAAGAATCCAATTCTGGGTAACACGACCGCTGAGACCGAAGCGCCCGAGAAAGCAAAATGGCACCGCCGACATCGGCGCGAAGAACGCGCGCGGCTAAGCTCTCAAGGTGAGGACTACGTCGAACGCAGTCATCGAGAACATTCGGATCCATGGTCGATGGAAAAGGACGGGAAGAAGTACTGGGGCGATGCGATCAGCTCCAGGCACATGCGCAAGTGAAAGGAAGTGTTCAGGAACGTCGAGCGACGCAGCGAGTCTTTCCCGGTGGTTGAATACCTGAGGGAATTGGCTGATAAGAGCGCGGCTCCGTCTACAGTCCACAGGCAGAAGACGAGACGCGCTTTGCCTGCCGGGCAAGATCAAACCCGGTGCCGACAGGTCTCCACAAGCGCGCCGCGCGCTCGTTGTTCATCTCTAACCATCCTTAACAGTGCGCCATTTCGGTCCACCGTATTCTTGCTGGCTGAGAAATCGGGGGATCGCATGAAATATCCGTACGACTTAGTCGCAGGCATCTTGTGTCTCACCATGTCGTTTGTATGCCTGGGTGCGCTACTGCTTGGCTGGCCCAACTCATCGGCTAAGACGCCGCTTCTGGCTCAGAGATCGACGCGCCTGAACCCGTCGGGATCACCGCCCATTGCTCGATATACGCCGCGCATGAATTCCGCCCCGGTGGTCTCCCACTGTAGCGACCGGAAGGTAAGGTCCTCGGGATTCAACTTTCCCTGAGCGCGGCGCAGTGCGCGCACTGTCGCTGTAAGAATGAACCAGTTTCCTCGACGACTCTGTCAATCGCACGTCAACCCGTCGTTCGCCGCCCCCCCAATCCCAAACTGTGCACAAACCCCACCACGTAAGCACTGCACACACTGGGGAATGCCTGAGCTTGAGCCGCTCCCGCCGCGCGTCGTAGAATCGTCGCACATCGGGGTCGTTGCCCGGCTCGACCTGCATGGGGCAAGCAAGTGTGAGAGCGGGCGTTATGGTTCCCCTTTTATCGTGTCTATGTCACAGAGAGTCGACAGGCCCTGTGGAATCAGCGGCCCAGGAACACCTTGCTCGCCCCGGAAATCACGGACAAACCATGAGATTCGCCTCGCGGTCGGCTCAAGCGCTTTCGCTAGCTCCAGAAGCAGGTAGCACAAAGCAATAAAAGCAACGGCTCCAAACAAAAGCATGTCGCTGGCGGTGCAGCCTCCGCGATAGCAGTAGGAATGGTGATGCCGCCGCGAGCGAAGGCCGATAGGGGCAAGAGCACTGCAAAAGCTGCCAGCCATCGGTGCACTGTCTGACTCGCTGACCGTCCGCAAATCCAGCTCAGATCGTTCCGGCGGTTAGCGATTGTGATCGAGAGGGGCAGAGGGCCCCAGTCCAAGTCGCGACCCACTTGGTCACTGTGTGTTGATGTTGCCCGTCTGAGCAATTTTCGTCAGCGTGTCCTTCTGATACGCGTACCAGGAAACGAGGCAATCCTTGTCGCGGCAGTTCTTCTCTCGATAGTTCCATTGCTTTCGCGTGCGTTCTTTGAACGCATCAGGGTCTTGAGCAGCTGCTTTCGCTTGCTGATAGAGGGTTGCCAATTCTCGATCGGATGCCGCTAACTCCGGATCGTGGCAAATCAGATACTCAGGGATTGAGTGGGCCGCAGAGCAATCGAAGCTTGTCACCTGTACTTGGCCTTGTGACGTCGACGGGTTGGGGTCTTGTGATGCTACCGTGGCCGGCGCCACCGTCGGAGGATTTGCGGAGGAGGTTTGTGCCGCGGCCGGCACCGACGGCGTGACGATTGTCTGCCGTTCCGGAGCGCTCCCGAATGGGATGACCTGGCCGGCCATCGCGTCTTCCATCATGGCGCCAATTATGGACGTTTGAGGCACCGGTATCGTTTCGGTATTGAGGACCATACCATTCGACATGGTCTGCGTCTTCGCGAACTGGCAGGGAGCTGCGCAAGTTACCCGCGTTCCCAGCGAGCCCGAATCGTTCTCCGGAATGAAGACCGCATACGTGCCGTTGGCCCGACCCAGGTATCGCATCATGATGAGCGGCTTGGTTGCTTTACCGCTCTTGATGTCGTCCTCACTTAGCGCTCCTTGATATCCATATGACCCGTCCTGTTCGTACACGTAGTTGTGGGACGGTGGAGGAGGCGGAGGAGGCAGCGCCGGAACTTCGACGTTCACCCGCTGCACTGGTGTGATCGTTGAACGTTGGGCAGTTGGTGCTTCGTTGACCGTCGCAGCAGAGGATGGCACCGCGGAGGGCTGTGCCGACTCTTGAGTCGACGGTTTGCAAGCAGTTAAAGCCAGCGCCACAACGCCGACCGCTGCGAATACTTTCATCGTAGTTCCCCGGTATGCATTTATTCTCCCGCCCTTATCGAAAGCGGGTGGTGCAAAGCAAGCTGTTCGAAAATTTTCTCAGGTCGCGCTCGTCGTTCCCTCGAACGTACGAGGTTGTCACCGGCAATTGGTCCGGTCCCCGCTTACTTTATTTCGGCACGTCCAAGCAGAACTTTAATCGGATGAGGGAATGTATCGTCAGTCAAAGACCGATGCGCTTTGCCTGATCAGGATCGCCGCTCATCACTCGGCACAAGTCCGGCATGAACTCCGCGCTGACCGCGTCCCATTTGGAGGTTCCGAACGGTACGTCCTCTGGGTAAGGCAATGATTCCGAGTAAGACGAGTGTCCCGAGTGAATTGCATCTGCGGCCGCAGCGGTAATGACCACCACGGGCATAGGCGTCCGCACCGAGGATCAACTACGCTGCAAATGTCCACCGAAACTACGCTGATCGCATGATCATAGTGCTGTCCAGGACGGCATCAACTGGTCGTGCACGAGAACGTCAGCTCTGCCTCCTGGGGCGTCCATCCACGGACGCCGTGCGTCTGCATATCGACTTGATGCATCAGCTTGCCCTGCTGCCTACAGTATGCGTCCGCCCGTTGCAGGCTCGACGCCTTGACCTCGCCCCATGCGGTCATGCCGCCTCGGACCTGCGTGGTGACTGTGTAGCGGCCGTCGCCAGCCGGCGTGACGTCGGATATGGTGGTGCATGCGGCGAGCATGGTCAGTGCTGCCAGCGCTGTTTTCGTTTTCATTGTGATCCCGTTGCTTGCGGATTGTGCAGCTATGAGTTGACGCGTGCGCTGCTCGTCAACAATTTTGGTGGGTATTCCAACAGTTTCCAATGTCTGAGCGCGCGTCAGCAATGCGCGCTCACCAAATACAGTCATCGACGGAACCCGCTCGCCCTCGACGCCAGAGGGAACGTTCTTCCTTCCTCAGCCCCGATCACCGCGTATGCGGCATAGGAAGACAACGACCGGGGCATCCGCCACCGGCGTTCAATATGCATCGGCCACCGGTCATTCTGGCCTGAGTCGCCGTCCTTCGCGCCAACCGTGCAGGCGGTAGTGCAAGACTGGATCTTCTCCGGCCTCAAAGACGTCGGGATTAGCTAGCAGGTACTGCTGCGGGTCGAAGTCTGCAGGGATCACCGCTTTTTGTGCGCTGCAATTATTGAAAGACGAGTCTATGAAGCTCTCAGGAATATTGAAGCCGCTGTATTGGTGTTTCACCGGCTCGCCGGTGATCATGTCGTTCATTTTCGAAAAATAGATCGAGCCATAGAACGGGTCGGATCTGAACGGACGATAGTACGCGCAGCCTTCGAAGTAATAGTGTGTCACTTGCGACCAGCGAGTCTTTTCTTTGTTCTTGTGCTCAAGACCGCCATGCAACAAGTTGGATAGCCAGATGACGCTCTCGCCTTTTTTTGGTGTGAAGATGGCCGGCTTTGCTCCATGGGCTTCGATCAATGCGTCCCACATCGTCTCGTAGTCCATCTTGTTTGTTTCTGTGACTGGCTCTGTGGCGCAGTAGCCGATGTGTTCGTTCGTGTAGACGGGCCATTTGTGTGAGCCGGGATAGTACAGGAGCGGGCCGGCATCTTCACCAATGTCTTCGAGAGCCGTCCATACGCCGCACATGAAGCGCTCCGGCACTGAGCTGAAGTGAATCGAGTCAGAGTGGACATGCTGCTGCGTGCCGACAGGGAAATTCAGGGTTTGAAACGGCCACGCTTGCCGTCCGAAAAGCTTGGACAGCAAGTCGATCACCTTCGCGTTCGTGGCAATTCGACGAACGTTTTCGTCGGTCTTCCATGCATCAAGGACTCGCAGGCCGACTTTGGCGTCATACCATTTTTCCCGCCACGTGGCCCAATCGCACTGATCGTAAAGATTTGACTTGATGGCTGCTGCAATCGCGTCAAAGTCGTCGTCGGGAAACTTGATAATTGCGTAGCCGTCGCGATTCAAATCAGTGGCGACCCTAAGCGTTTCGGCGTCGACCGACGGGTCCGCAAAAATCTGCTTGAAAAACGGGCTCTCGACGCTGGGCACACCCGGGAGCAAGTTCGTGAATTTTCCTGTCATTCTCTTTTGTTACCTCTGTGGACATCGCGGGGCGCAAAAACGGGTCGGCGAATTTTACAGCAAAGGTAAACGCCCCAAGTCGCGCGACGGACATCCATCTGCAGCGGATGTAGGGAGAGGGATAGACGCGGAGGTAGCCAAGTTTTGAGCTGGTTTTTACTAGTCACTTTCTACGTCAGCAAGGTCGATGTGCTCGCAAAAAGTACCTTCGCCGACTCGATCGCGAGAAGGTTGATCAACTCCTCGCCTTTCTTTTGCCTTGGACGGCGCCGAAACCGGCCGCTAATCTTCGAAATAAGAATCCATTGCCGAGAGCAACGCATCAGCGGCCATGGGGCGAGCCTCATCGAGGGTATCGCTCCAGGTAATGGCCTCCGGAATATCCCGGAAGGTGAGCACGAATCCCCCTTCTTCGGAGCCGCCGTGCGCTTCCAAAGATGATGCGTGAGTCGTAACGTGGCTCCCGCTGCTTGCGATGTGGGTCCGCGGACGCCGTGGGTTTGCATGTCGACCTGATTCATCTGCTTTCCCTGCTGGTGGCGGTATCCGCCGCCGCCCCCACCCCAATCCCAAACTGTGCACAAACCCCACCACGTAAGCACTGCACACACTGGGGAATGCCTGAGCTTGAGCCGCTCCCGTCGCGCGTCGTAGAATCGTCGCACATCGGTTTGGGGGTCCAGCAATGTGCCTGGCTTCTCGTTGCGATTTCATTCGAATCAAACCCGGCCGCCCGGCGCTTTCGCGGCCCGTCTCCCGGGTTGATGCGGGCGTTTGCCGCTCGCTCGCCATCGGCTTCGCGCCATGACCCCGTTGATTTCCGTCAAAAAGCTCAGCAAGAGCTTTCCCGGCGTGCGGGCGCTTCACGACGTTCAGTTCGACCTGGTCGAGGGCGAAGTCCACGCGCTGATGGGCGAAAACGGTGCCGGCAAATCGACGCTGATGAAAATCCTCGCCGGCGTCTACACCCGCGATTCCGGCGAGATTCTCCTCGGTGGACAGCCGGTGGAGTTGCAGAGCCCGCGTGACGCGCAAGCCGCGGGCATCGGCATCATTCATCAGGAACTCCAACTGATGAATCACCTGACGGTCGCCCAGAACATCTTCATCGGCCGCGAGCCTCGCGGGCGGCTTGGCCTCTTTCTCGATGAAGACAAGCTCAACGCACAGGCGCGCGAAATCCTCTCGCGCATGCATGTGAATATCGACCCGCGCGCCATGGTCGGCAACCTCACGGTTGCGAGCCAGCAGATGGTCGAAATCGCCAAGGCTTTGTCGTTCGACTCGCGCGTGCTCATCATGGACGAGCCTACGTCGGCGCTCAACGACGCCGAAATCGCCGAGCTTTTTCGCATCATCCGTGAGTTGAAGCAGCGTGGCGTCGGCGTCGTCTATATCTCGCACAAGATGGACGAGCTCAAGCAGATCGCCGATCGCGTCACCGTACTGCGCGACGGAGAGTACGTGGCCACCGTCGCCGCCGCCGACACGAGCGTCGAGGCGATCATCGGCATGATGGTCGGGCGCACCTTGAACGATGTCGCGCCTGCCGGGCGCGCTGCGTCGCAAGGCGAGATCGCGCTCGAAGTCAGAAATCTCCACGCCGGCCCGCTCGTGCGGGACGTGAGTTTCACGCTGCGCAAGGGCGAGATATTAGGCTTTGCCGGCCTGATGGGCGCCGGGCGCACCGAGGTCGCGCGAGCCGTGTTCGGCGCCGATCCGGTCGAGTCCGGCGAGATCTTCGTGAAGGGCGCGAAGGCCTCGATCAGAACGCCGAGCGACGCCGTCGCGCATGGCATCGGCTATCTGTCGGAGGACCGTAAGCGTTTCGGGCTCGCCACCGGCATGGATGTGGAATCGAACATCGTCATGTCGAACCTGCGCAATTTCCTGTCGCTCAACTTTTTTCTGCGCCGCGCGCGGATGCGCCGCCGCGCGTCCCACTTCATCAATCTGCTCGCGATTCGCACGCCGTCCGCCGCGCAGCAAGTGCGGCTGCTGTCGGGCGGCAACCAGCAGAAGATCGTGATCGCGAAGTGGCTGGAGCGCGACTGCGACGTACTGTTCTTCGACGAACCGACGCGCGGCATCGACGTCGGCGCAAAGAGCGAAATCTACAAGCTGCTGCGCTCGCTCGCGGACGAGGGCAAGGCGATCGTGATGATTTCGTCGGAACTGCCGGAGATATTGCGCATGAGCGACCGTGTCGTCGTGATGTGCGAAGGCCGTATCACCGGCGAACTCCCGGCGGAGCAGGCGACCCAGGAGCGCATCATGCATCTGGCCACGCAGCGCCAAACACTGAAAGCGGCGTGAGCCGCGAGAGGACGCTATGACAATGCAACCCGATTCTTCCGCGCTGACCGGCCAGCGGCGCTTAACCGGCCTGAGAGCCCGCATCTTCTCGCCGACTGCTTTGCAGAAGCTGCTCGCCTTCGCAAGCCTGATCCTGTTGCTGGTGTTTTTCAGCTTCGCGTCGCCCGCTTTCATGCAGATGGACAACATCCTCGGCATTCTGCAGGCGACGGCGGTCAACGGAGTTCTCGCGATTGCCTCCACGTTCGTCATCATCACCGGCGGCATCGATCTGTCCGTCGGCACACTGATGACCTTCACCGCGGTCATTTGCGGCGTGTTTCTCACGTACTGGCATTTGCCGATGTGGCTCGGCGTGCTTGCCGCGATCGGCACGGGCGCGATCTGCGGCACCATTTCGGGCACGCTCACCGCGAAGATGAAAATACCGCCGTTCATCGCGACGCTCGGCATGATGCTGCTGCTCAAGGGGCTCTCGCTTGTCGTGTCGGCCGACAAGCCGATCTATTTCACCGACACCGAAAACTTCTACATGATTTCGCAGGACTCGTTGATCGGTTATCTGGTGCCGAGCCTGCCGATTCCCAACGCAGTGCTGATTCTGTTCTTTCTCGCAATCGTGAGTTCCGTCACGCTCAATCGCACGGCGCTTGGCCGCTACACGTTCGCGCTCGGCAGCAACGAAGAAGCGGTGCGGCTTTCGGGCGTGAACGTCGACAGGTGGAAGATCGCCATTTACGGCCTGGGCGGCGCAATTTGCGGTATTGCGGGGTTGCTGATCGCGTCGCGCCTGAATTCGGCACAGCCTGCGCTCGGCCAGGGTTACGAGCTCGAAGCGATTGCGGCCGTAGTGATCGGCGGGACCTCGCTTTCGGGCGGCTCGGGCACGATACTCGGCACCATCATCGGCGCATTCATCATGAGCGTGCTGACCAACGGCCTGCGCATCATGTCCGTTGCTCAGGAATGGCAGATCGTGGTGACTGGCCTCATCATCATTCTCGCGGTCTACGCGGACATCTTGCGACGCAGGAAGAGCTGACGCTCGCGACAATATCAACAACGGGAGGCGCCACAAGGCTTCCTGCACAGCTGAAGAAGAAGGGTCCACACCTCAGGAGGAGATATTTCATGTTGAATCGCAAACTATTCGGCGTCGTGATAGGCGTCGGCGCGCTCGTCGGCGGCGCGAATCTCGCACACGCGGACGAGGTCTACATTCCGCTCATTTCCAAGGGCTTCCAGCACCAGTTCTGGCAGGCGGTCAAGGCAGGCGCCGAACAGGGCGCGAAAGAACACAAGGTCAGAATCACCTTCGAAGGACCGGAGACGGAAGCCATGGTCGACAAGCAGATCGACATGCTGTCGGCCGCGCTCGCGAAAAAACCGCAGGCGCTCGGCATCGCCGCGCTCGACAGCAAGGCGGCCATTCCGCTGCTGCGAAGAGCGCAGGCCGCGAAGATTCCGGTCATTGCGTTCGACTCCGGCGTAGACAGCGACATTCCGCTCACGACCTGCTCGACCGACAATCTCGCGGCAGCCGCGCTCGCCGCCGACAAGATGGCCGAGGCGATCGGCAATGCAGGGGAAGTCGGCGTCATCGTGCACGACCAGACGAGTCGCACGGGCATCGACCGCCGCGACGGGTTCCTCAACGAAATGAAAAGCAAGCATCCGAACGTCAAGATCGTCTCGGTGCAGTACGGCGGCGGGGACCATTTGAAGTCGGCCGAAATCGCCAAGGCGATGATCCAGGCGAATCCGAACCTCAAGGGCATTTTCGGCGCGAATGAGGGTTCGGCGGAAGGCGCGGCTATCGGCGTCAAGGAATCGGGCAAGAAGCTCGTGCTGATCGGCTACGACTCCGGCAAGGAGCAAAAAGACGACATCAACTCCGGGTTGATGGCCGGCGCAATCACGCAGAACCCGATCGGGATCGGTAAATGCGTCGTCGATTCCGCAGTGAAAGCGCTCAAGGGCGAGAAGCTGCCGAAGAAAGTCGACACCGGCTTTTACTGGTACGACAAGAGCAACATGAACGATCCGAAGATCGCAGCAGTGCTCTACGATTGATTGATCGTCGCTTAACGAACTGCCGTCGAGGAGCGTGCTCACATGACCACGATTACCACGCTGTCCGTCAGGGACATCCGGTTTCCGACTTCGCGCTCGCTCGACGGCTCCGATGCGATGAACGCCGCGCCCGATTATTCGGCCACCTACGTGACGCTTGAAACCGATTCGCCACACGCGCTTACCGGCCACGGGCTGACATTTACGATCGGGCGCGGCAACGAGATCTGCGTGAGGGCGGTGGAGGCGCTCGCTCCGCTCGTCGTCGGTAGAACGCTCGAAGAGATTGCTTCGGACATGGGCGCTTTCTGGCGCATGCTGACCTCGGACAGCCAGTTGCGCTGGATCGGTCCCGACAAGGGCGCGATCCATCTCGCCACGGCTGCGGTCGTCAACGCGGCGTGGGACTTGTGGGCAAAAGCAGAAGGCAAGCCGGTGTGGAAACTGCTTGTCGACATGAGCCCGGAAGAACTGGTGCGGTGCCTGGACTTCCGCTATGTGACGGACGCGATCACGCCGCAGGAGGCCATCGCCATGCTGCATCGTCACGCGGCCACCAGAAGCGAGCGCGAGAACGAAATGCTCGCGCACGGCTATCCTGCATATACGACGTCGGCGGGTTGGCTCGGCTATGACGACGACAAGATTCGCCGGCTCGCGCGCGAAGGCGTCGCTCAAGGCTGGACGCATTTCAAGCAGAAGGTCGGCGGCAATCTCGACGAGGACATGCGCCGCGCTCGCATCCTGCGCGAAGAGATCGGTCAGGACCGCAAGCTGATGATGGACGCGAATCAGGTGTGGGATGTGGACGAAGCCATCGCGAACATGCGGCATCTCGCGCAGTTCGACCCTTGGTGGATCGAAGAGCCCACGAGCCCCGACGACATTCTCGGTCACGCGGCGATCCGCCAACGCCTTGCGCCAATCGGCGTAGCGACGGGCGAGCATTGCCATAATCGCGTGATGTTCAAGCAGTTGCTGCAGGCGCACGCAATCGATTTCTGTCAGGTGGACAGTTGCCGTTTGGGCGGCTTGAACGAAGTGATCGTCGTACTGCTGATGGCGGCGAAGTTCGGCGTGCCCGTCTGTCCGCACGCGGGCGGCGTCGGCTTATGCGAGTACGTGCAGCATATTTCGCTGTTCGACTACATCTGCGTATCGGCGTCGCTCGAAAACCGGGTGCTCGAATATGTGGACCACTTGCATGAGCATTTCGTCGATCCTGTCGTGATCCGCAATGGCCGTTATATGCCGCCGCAGCGACCGGGCTACAGCATCGAAATGCACGCGGCCTCGCTCGACCAGCATGACTTTCCTCATGGTCCCGTTTGGCGCCCTTGAGCGCGTTGCTGGCCTGGCCGTGTAAACTTGGCATTCAGCGTTCCGCATTCTCAAGCGGCGCTCATGCAAAGCCACGACCATGCATCAACTGAAATACCTGAGCGGCTATCCACCGGCATTGCTGGAGAAAGTCAAAAAGCTGATCGCCGACGACCAGCTCGGCGCCTATCTCGCCGCGCGCTATCCGAACACGCACGAAGTCCAGACGGATCGTGCGCTCTATACGTACTGCGCGGAATTGAAGCGTGAGCATTTGCGCAGCGCGGAGCAGATCGACAAAGTCACTTACGACAGCAAGCTCGACGTAGTGCGTCATGCATTGGGCCTGCACACCAGCATTTCGCGCGTGCAGGGTGGCAAGCTCAAAGCGAAGAAGGAAATCCGCATTGCGTCGCTATTCAAAACGGCGGCGCCGGAGTTTCTGAAAATGATCGTCGTGCACGAACTCGCGCATCTAAAAGAGAGCGAGCACAACAAGGCGTTCTACCGCCTCTGCGAGTTCATGCAGCCGGGTTACCACCAGATCGAATTCGATCTGCGGCTTTACCTGACCCATCGCGAGTCGGCGAAGAGTCAGGCTTGATACGTGCCGCGGTCGATCCAAACGAAAACACGCGGCACGTCATGGTTTTTTCAGGCGGCGACCGCTTCAGCCATTTCGACAGCCGATGCTTTGAGCAACACCGGAATGGACTTTGATGTGGGCGTACCCGCACCGTCCGCGACCGACGACAGCGGCACGAGCGGATTCGTCTCCGGGTAGTAAGCGCCGAGGCAACCGCGCGGAATGTCGTATTCGACTAGCAGGAAGCCATCTGCGTGACGTTCGATACCATCGGCCCACACGCTCGTAATGTCCACGCGCTGTCCGGCGGCAAACCCCAGCATCGCGATGTCGTCCTTGTTGGCGAACAGCACGCGCCGCTGTCCATACACGCCGCGATAACGGTCGTCGAGACCGTAGATCGTCGTGTTGTACTGATCGTGTGAACGGGTCGTCATCAACGTCATCAGGCGCTCGCCGTGCTGTTCTCGTGCGCGATGAATCGGCGTGTCGAGCGCGATGGGATGCACAAGAAACTGCGCCTTGCCGGAGGGCGTTTTCCAGATCCGCTCGCGCGATGCGACGCCCAGATGGAAACCGCCCGGGCGCTTGAGCCGCTCGTTGTAATCGTAAAAACCGTCGATTACTTTCTCGATGCCGTCGCGAATCAGCGAGTAATCCGCGGCGTGCGCGAGCCAATCGACCTTGTCGCTGCCGAGCGTCGCATGCGCCATGCGCGCGACGATCGCAATTTCCGACAGCAGGTTCTCCGACGCCGGTTTGTTCATGCCGTACGAGATGTGCACCATGCTCATCGAATCTTCGACGCTCACGCCTTGCGCAACGCCGTTCTGCAAGTCGATCTCGGTGCGGCCGAGCGTCGGCAGAATCAGTGCGTCGCGGCCATGCACGAGATGGCTGCGGTTGAGCTTCGTCGTGATATGCACGGTCAGATCGCACGACCGCATGGCTTCCCATGTGCGCGGCGTGTCGGGCGTCGCAATCGAGAAGTTGCCGCCAAGGCCAATGAACACTTTGACCTTGCCATCGAGCATCGCCTGAATCGTATTGACCACGTCGAGCCCATGCTCGCGCGGCGGCTCGAAACGGTAGGCCTCTCCGAGCCGGTCGAGGAACGCCTGCGTCGGCTTCTCTTCGATGCCGACGGTGCGGTCGCCCTGCACGTTCGAGTGTCCGCGCACCGGGCACAGGCCCGCGCCGCGCCGGCCGATATTGCCGCGCATCATCATCAGGTTCGACAGCAGCTGTACCGTCGGCACCGAGTTCTTGTGCTGCGTGAGGCCCATGCCCCATGTCGAGATTACCGCGCGGCCCTTCACGTAGATGTCGGCGAGCTTCAGCACGTCCTCGAACGGCACGCCTGCTTCGGCGACGATGGTCTCCCAGCTTTCCGCCCGCAGATCTTCGGCGAAGGCCTCGAAGCCGACCGTATGTTCGGCGATGAACGCGACGTCGAGCACGCGTTCCAGCCCGGAAGCCTGAGCCTCGTCGTCCAGTTCGATCACGCGCTTGGCCACGCCCTTGATGAGCGCGAAGTCGCCGCCGACCTTCGGGCGGATGAACACGGAGCTGATCTTCGTGCTGCCCATCGTCAGCATTTCCACTGGATGCTGCGGGCTCGCAAAACGCTCGAGTCCGCGTTCTTTCAGCGGATTGATCGACACGATCGTCGCGCCGCGCTTTGCGCACTCGCGCAGTTCACCGAGCATCCGCGGATGGTTGGTCGCCGGGTTCTGGCCGAAGATCAGCAGCGTGTCGGCATGTTCGAAGTCGTCGAGCGTCACCGTGCCCTTGCCGATGCCCACGGTGTGAGGCAAGCCGCGGCTCGTCGCTTCGTGGCACATGTTCGAGCAATCGGGGAAATTGTTGGTGCCGTACATCCGGACGAACAACTGGTACAGGAACGCTGCTTCGTTGCTCGCGCGGCCGGACGTATAGAACGCGGCCTCATTCGGATCGTCGAGACGCTTCAGATGGCTCGCGATCAGATCGAACGCTTCGTCCCAGCCGATCGGCACGTACCGGTCGCGCATCGCGTCATAGACGAGCGGGTCGGTCAGGCGCCCGTGCTGCTCCAACTCGAAGTCGGACTGCGTCATCAGTTCGGCGACGCTGTGCTCCGCGAAGAACGCGGGCGTCACGCGCTTGCTGGTTGCCTCGGCGGCCACCGCTTTTACACCGTTCTCGCAAAACTCGAACGTGGATGCATGCTCGCGGTCGGGCCATGCACAGCCGGGGCAGTCGAAGCCGTCAGGTTGATTCTGTTTGAGCAGCGTGCGGTAGTTGCCGCCCGTCACCTTTTCCTTGATCAGGTTGATGGCGACGTACTTGAGCGCGCCCCAGCCCGCTGCCGGATGCTTGTATGGCTCGATGCGAGGTTCGCTGCCGGATTCGCTGCGTGTGTCGGTTTTTTTCATGATGTTGCCGCGCGTGGTCTTGTCATGGCTTTTCGGGCCGATGTTCCAAGACTACTGTGTTCCAATCGCACTGCAGCATACAGAAAATCAAAAAGGGAAGGGATACAGTTGCTCGCGATTTGTCATAGACTGGCGTCTCAAACCATCTAGTTCCTTGAGCCACGTCCTTGAAACTGTACGAAAAGCTCGCCGATGAAATTACCGAAGCCGTGCGCCGGGGCGTGTTCGCCGCCGGTGAGCGGATTCCTTCGGTGCGGCAGGCGAGCCAGCAGCATGGCGTGAGCATCAAGACGGTGCTGCATGCGTACGCGTTGCTGGAGAGCCGCGGCATCGTCGAGACGCGCCCGCAGTCCGGATACTTCGTGCGCGAAGCCGCGCTGCACGCGTTTCGGCCCGAGACCCGGCGGGCGGGCGGCAAGCCTGCGGCGCCGGTAGCGCCCGTTGCCGCGGAAGTCGACGTGAGCCGCCTCGTTCTGTCGACGCTTCGCAGCATCCGCGCGCACGACGCCATACCGTTTGGCTCGCCGTATCCCGATCCATCGCTATTTCCGTGGCGGCGCATCAACCAGTACGCGAACGCGATTGCGCGCCGTCAGGCGAGCTGGAACCTGATCGACGATCTGCCGCCCGGCAACCCGGAGCTGATCCGGCAGATCGCCCGGCGCTATACCGAGAACGGCATGCCGGTCGATCCGGACGAGATCGTCATCACGCTCGGCGCCACCGAGGCGATCAACTTGAGCCTGCAGGCGGTCGCCAAGCCGGGCGACACAGTGGCCGTCGAATCGCCGACTTACTACGCGATGCTGCACGCGATCGAGCGTCTCGGTATGCGCGCTATCGAGGTAGCGACGCATCCGGTGGACGGAATCGACGTCGACGCACTCGCGCAGGTCATCGAGCGGCAGAAGATCGCCGCCTGCATGGTGATGCCGAACTTTCAGAATCCGCTCGGTTTCCAGATGCCGGATGCGCGCAAGCGGCAACTCGTCGAATTGCTCGCCGCGCATCAGATTCCGGTGATCGAGAACGACGTTTATCAGGAGTTGTATTTCGGCGAGACGCGGCCGTCGGCATTGAAAAGCTTCGACAGGCAAGGGCTCGTGCTGCATTGCGCGTCGTTTTCGAAGAGCCTCACGGCGTCGTACCGGATAGGCTGGGCGTTGCCGGGGCGTTATCGTGCGCAGGTCGAGAAGCTGAAGTTTTTGAACACGCTCACGACGCCTTCCGTGCCGCAGGTCGCGGTCGCCGATTATCTGCGGCAGGATGCATACGACCGGCATCTGCGGCATGTTCGCAAGGTCTACCGGCAGCAGGCGAGCATCATGACCGCGCTGGTGCGGCGTTTCTTTCCGGCCGGCACCCGTATCTCCACGCCGCAAGGCGGCTATGTGTTGTGGGTGGAGTTGCCCGAGCGTGTCGATTCGATGCGCCTTTATCAGGCGGCGCTCGCGCGCAGCATTACGGTCGGGCCGGGCATGATGTTTTCGACGCGCAACGATTTTCGCCATTTCATCCGGCTCAATTACAGCTACCCGTGGACTGCGCAAACGGAGGCGGCGTTGAAGACGCTGGGCGAACTGGTGACGCAGATGGCGTGAAGCGCTTGCACGAGTTGATGCAGCAGAGCTTGACAGACAAAAACAGTAAGAAGGAGACACGAATGGATGACGATGAAATCGACCCGGTGCTGATCGCCGTGCTGGGGCAGCTTTGGCGCGCGCATCGAGAAAGCTTGGGAGACGCGAGGCCTCGCCGCGAGATGCGCAGCGGCGCGTGGTCGTTAGCACGGCTCTCCAAGCAGGCCAACGTGCCGATGAGCGCGCTTCGGCGGCAGTTGACGGTGCTCGTCGACAGCGGTCTGGTGGAGACGACTTTCGACGAGGAGGGCGCCGGCACCGCGCGTCTGAGCGACAGCGGCCGGGAAGTGTGCGCGGAGCTGTTCGGCGAGAGCGGTGCCGCGGGCGATGACGGGGCGCCCGACCCCGACGACACGTCGCCGCCGAGCCTTCACTAGTTAATCGCGCCGCGCGCAATACCGGTTCCGTTATACACGGGATAACAGCGAATAATTTTTCCTCTGAAATTGACCTCGGAATATGGCCCCCTATGCTGGAGGCCTGCCCGCACCAACGGGCGCCAGGCGAACCCCTTAATCGATTTCGGAGAATTCATGAAAACAACGCTGGCGCGAGCGCTGCATCGATCATTGCGTATCAAGACTGCCCGGACCGCGCTCGTTGCGGCATGTGCCGCAACCCTCGGCCTCAGCCTCGGGTTTGCTGCAACGGCAGCGTCGGCGGCCACCGCGCAGCCCGTCGGCATTGCGTTTGTCTACCTCGGCAATCCCGGCGACGCCGGCTGGACCTATGCGCACGAACAGGGCGTAAAAGAGGTCGAGGCAAAGTTTGGCGACAAGATCAAGGTGACACGCATCGAGAACGTGCCCGAGTCCGCAGACTCTGAGCGCGTGTTCCGCGATCTCGCGTCGAAGGGCAACAAGATCGTGGTGGGTTCGAGCTTCGGCTTCCAGGACTTCGAACTGAAAGTCGCCAAAGACTTCCCGGACACGGTGTTCGAACACGCGACCGGCTACAAGAAAGCGGCCAACTTCGCGACGTATGACGTGCGCACCTACCAGAGCGCCTATCTCGCCGGGCTCGTCGCCGGTTACACGACGAAGTCGAACACGCTTGGCTTCGTGGGCTCGGTGCCGGTGCCGGAAGTGGTGCGCAACATCAACGCGTTCACGATGGGCGCGCGCTCCGTGAACCCGAAGGTGCGCGTCAAGGTCGTGTGGATCAATAGCTGGTTCGATCCGGGCCGCGAGAAGCAGGCCGCCGAAACGCTGATCGGCCAGGGCGCGGACGTTCTCATTCAGAACACGGATTCGACGGCCACCATGCAGACCGCCGAGCAGAAGAAGGTGCACGCGTTCGGCTGGGATTCGAACATGAAGAAGTTCGGGCCCAACGCGCAACTGGGCGCGTGCGTGAGCAACTGGGGCGTGTATTACACGTATCTGGTGCAGCAGGTCATGGCGGGCACATGGAACAACGCGCCGGTGTGGTGGGGCCTGAAAGAGAAGGCGATCGATCTCGCCGATATCAACACCGAAGCGGTGTCGCCTACTGCGCAGAAGGCGTTGAGCCAGAAGCGCGACGACATCATCTCGGGCAAGTTCAATCCGTTCGCCGGGCCGATCGTGGATCAGTCCGGGGCGGTGAAGGTTGCGGCGGGCAAGTCGCTGAGCGACGCGGAGCTGCTGCGTTTGAACTGGTTCGTGCAGGGCGTCGACGGCTCGCTGCCGAAGTAACGCGAACTGCATCGAGCCTCCCAGCCTGCCGACAAAAAAAAGGAGTACACCCGTGAGTCTGACTGTTCCGAGCGGGGAGATGAGCGCAACCGCCGGCGCCGATGCGGCTGGCTTTCCGCCGCAGGGCTTGACGCCCACGCACGAGCAGATCGTGCGGCATCTGCGGCATTCGAGCCGGATCGCCGAGCGTGCGACGCTGCTCGGGCATCACCCGTTCGGTGCAGTGCTGGTCGGCCCGGACCAGGAAACCGTGTTGATGGAGCAAGGCAACGTCGACACCGTGAACCATGCGGAGTCGGTGCTCGCTCGCGTGGCGGCGCTCAACTTCACTCCCGCGTACTTGTGGAGCTGCACGCTGTACACGTCGGTCGAGCCGTGTTGCATGTGCGCGGGCACGATGTATTGGGCGAACATCGGCCGGGTGGTGTTCGGCATGACGGAGAAGCGCCTGCTGGAGGCGACCGGAGATCACGCCGAGAATCCGACCATGAGCGTCGATTGCCGGTATGTCTTCGATCACTGTCAGAAGCGCGTCGAAGTGATCGGCCCGGTCGCCGAAGTCGAGTCCGAGGTAATGGACGTGCAGCGCAGGTTCTGGAATAGCCGTTAGCTCCGCTCCAGCATCGCGATGCCGCAGAACCAGTCGCCGCCATGCGGCCGGTATTTCCACCGGCCGTCGTTCTGCTTGATGACGCTCGGGCACTGCTCGCCGATCGCGATTCCCGGATTGGCGGCCGTGCATTGGCGCATTGCCGTTTCGACGGTAGGACTCGCAGGCACGGACGGCTTGTATGAGCGCTCCGGCAGCGCGGGCTTGAGCGCGGGCTTGAACGCATCGGCAGGTTCCGGGGGTTGCGCCAGCGCAGGCGGCGCGCCCGTCGGGAGGCTCGCCAGCAACTGCTGAAGCTCGTCGATACGTGTTGCGTACCACGTGCCGAGACACGCCGCGTCCCGGCAATTGGCCTCGCGCCAGGCCCATTTGCTGTCGCTGTCGGCGATGAAGCCGCGCCGATCCGGCGCTCGTCGGCGCGCTTTCCAGTAGAGCTGCCCAAGCGTGTCGTCAAGACGCGACAACGCCGTGTCGCTGCAGATCATCTTCTCGGTGAAGGAACGGCCCTTCGTGCAGTTGAAACTTGCGGCCTGAACGGGCGAATGCGCGATCAGCAGCGCGGCGATCAGAACGGAGCGGACGATTTTCATGACGATTCCCGCGATGCATGGTTTTTCATGCAACGGATGATCGTCCGATCCCGTGCGATCGAGACGCCGGAAAAACGCGGCACTTACCGCGAGTGATTACCAGATGTTGCCTCGCGCGGGTCCGCCCGACACTCCGGATCGCGCAATGCAGCACAAACGGAAGCACGCCCGGCGGACATCTTCACGTTTGGCGGGTATACCCTGATGCGCTGCTTACGCTTTTTTGCCGATGTTGGGTTGGGGGGCGCATATATGAACCGCGAAGCGACATCACGCATGGACGTAGGAGCGACGCCCGATGCCGGCCATTACCGGCCGGATCTGGCCGAAGAGGTGTTGGCGTCGGAGCGTAGCGTGTTGCGGCTGATCACGCGCAATACGCCGTTGCCGGAATTGCTGGAAGAAGTCTGCCACCGCGCGGAAGCGCTGCTGGGCGGGGGCGCGTCGTGCTCGATCCTGCTGCTCGACGACGACGGCGTCCACGTGAAGATGGGCGCCGCGCCGTCGTTGCCGGCGGAGTTCAGCACGGCGATCGACGGCGTGCCGATCGGTCCGAGCGCGGGCTCTTGCGGCACCGCGATGTACGAGCGGCGGCTGGTGGTGGTCGAGGACATCGAGACGGATTCGCTATGGGCGGACTTCCGCGCGCTTGCGTTGCCGCACGGCTTGCGCGCGTGCTGGTCGGTGCCGTTCGAGAACGACGCCGGCGCCGTGCTGGGCGCGTTCGCCGTCTATCACCGCGAGCCGCGCCGTCCTACCGCGCAGGAAGAGACGATGCTGCGCGACATCAGCCGCAGCGTCGGGCTTGCCGTGCATCAGGACGCGATGGCGCAGCGGCTTGCGAATAGCGAGGAGCACCACCGGCTGGTCGTCGATCATCTGATCGAGGGCATTGTGGTGCAGTCTCGCTCGGGCGTCGTGCTGGCCTGCAATCCGAGCGCGCAACGCATGTTGCGCACCGGTCCGCAGATCGTCGGGCGCAGTATCCGCACGGTGATGGTGCGTGGCTTTCACGAGGACGGCTCGCCCGTAGCCGAGCATGAGCGGCCTGTCGCGCAGGTGCTTGCGAGCGGCCAGCCGATGCTCGGCGTCACACTGGCGCTGGAACTGGTGAACGGCGAAGTGATCTGGGTCACCGAGAACGTCGTGCCGATTCTGAAGCCGGGCGAGAGCAAGCCCGACTCCGTACTGATCTCGTTTACCGACATCGGCCCGGTGCGCGAGGCGCAGCGCCAGTTGAAATTTCTCGCGACGCGCGATTCCCTCACCGGGCTCTACAACCGGGCCTATCTGACGGAGCGCATGAACAGCCTGTTCGCGCCCGGCAACCCGAATTACAGCGGCGAGCTCACGAGCGTTGCCGTGCTCTTCGTCGATCTCGACGGATTCAAGAAGGTCAACGACACGGCCGGTCATGAGGCCGGCGACGCGTTGCTGAAACGGGTCGCCGAGCGGCTTGCCGGCTGCGTCGGCCCGGACGATACACTCGCGCGCGTGGGCGGCGACGAGTTCGTGATCGTGGTGAGCGCCTGCGAATGCAACGAGCAGATAGTCGGCCTCGCGCGTCGCATCCTCGGGGAAATCGCGGTGCCGTTCGCGGTGGCGGACAACGAGTACTACCTGGGCGCGTCGATTGGCATCAGCCGCTTTCCCGAAGACGGCCAGGACGCTCCTACGCTGATGCGCAACGCCGACTCGGCGATGTATCACGCGAAACAGCGCGGGCGCAACAACTTCCAGTTCTTCACGGCGGAACTCAATCAGCAACTGCAACGCCGGTTCCTGATCGAGCAGTCGCTGCGCCGCGCGCTTGCCGCCCACGAGCTCAGTCTCGTATATCAGCCGATCGTCGATAGTCACGCCGGCCGGACCATCGGCGCGGAGGCACTACTGCGCTGGTACAACAGCGAGCTTGGCAATGTCTCGCCGGCCGAATTCATTCCGGTTGCGGAAGACGCGGGCCTGATCGTCGAGATCGGCGACTGGGTGCTCGCCCGTGCCTGCGAGCAGGCGGCGCAATGGCGGCGCACGCTCGCGCCGGATCTGATCGTCGCGGTGAATCTGTCGCCGCGCCAGTTCAACGACGGTCTGGTGGAGCGGATCAGGCGCTGTCTGGACCACTCCGGGCTCGAGCCGGCGGCGCTCGAACTGGAAATCACCGAGCGGCTTCTGATGAGCGACAGCGACACCGTGCTGCCCATGCTGCTTGCGTTGAGCGCGACGGGCGTGCGTATTTCCGTCGACGACTTCGGCACCGGCTATTCGTCGCTGTCGTATCTGAAACGCTTTCCGTTGCACAACCTGAAGATAGACCGGTCGTTCGTGGCGGGCTTGCCCGATCATCGCGATTCGATTGCGATCACGCAGGCCGTGGTGGCCATGGCGCACTCGCTCGGTATGAACGTCACCGCGGAAGGCGTGGAGACGCCCGAGCAGGCCGCATTCCTTCGTTCGATCGATTGCGACAAACAGCAGGGTTATCTGTACAGCCGGCCAGTGGGAGCGAGCGCGTATGCACGCGCGTTGGCGGATGTGTATGCGGCGACGTGATCCGCTCGCCGCGTTGGCGTATGTCGCGAGGGTTCTCAATCCGCGAGGATCGGCAGCGTGACATAACCGCGCTGAAGACTGGGCGTAAGATGCAACGACCTGCATCTGAGCCCCAGGAGACTTGCGATGGCACAGCACTTCGACGCGGTTGTGATCGGCACGGGACAGGGCGGCGCGCCGCTCGCCGTGCGTCTTGGCAAAAGCGGCCGCCGCACGGCGGTCATTGAACGCGCGGCGTTCGGCGGGACCTGTGTGAACGTCGGCTGCACGCCGACCAAGGCGTATGTGGCGAGCGCCCGCGCGGCGCATGTGGCGCGCCATGCGGCGAGGCTTGGCGTGCATATCGGCGGCGCGGTCGGCGTGGATATGGCGGCGGTCAAGGCGCGTAAGGACAAGATCGTGGGCCAGTCGCACGACGGCGTGGAGGCCTGGCTGCGGGGCGCCAGGAACCTCACGGTGTTCACCGGCCATGCGCGCTTCACCGGGCCGCACACGCTTGCCGTCAGCGGGCCAGACGGAGGCGTGCTGCACGAACTGAGCGCGGATGAGATTTTCCTCAATACGGGCACGCGCGCCGTGGTGCCGCCTCTTGAAGGCATCGAGCGAGCCCGCTATTACACCAACTCGAGTCTGCTTGAGATCACGGAGTTGCCAAGCCGGCTCGTGATCGTCGGGGGCAGTTATATCGCGCTCGAATTCGCGCAGGTGTTTCGCCGCTTCGGCAGCGAAGTGACGGTGCTGGTGCGCGGCGATCGTGTGCTCACGCGCGAGGACGCCGACTTTGCGGAGTCGGTGCAGAGCGTGCTGGCGCGTGAGGGCGTGGAGTTCCGTTTCGGAGTGCAGCCTTCGCGCGTGGAGCCGCATCCGCATCGCGAGAATGAAGTGTGTATCGGCTTCGAGCAGAATGTTCCGGCGCTGGAGGCGTCGCACCTGCTGTTCGCAACCGGCCGCAAACCGAATACCGACGATCTCGGTCTTGCCGCAGCCGGCATCGAGACCGACCGGCACGGCACGATTCCCGTGGACGGCCAGTTGCGCACCAACGTGCCGGGCGTATGGGCGATCGGCGACATCAACGGGCGAGGCGCGTTCACGCATACGTCTTACGACGATTATCAGATCGTCGCGGCCAATCTGTTCGATGGCGGCACGCGCACTGTCGACAAACGGATCATGGCGTACGCGGTGTTCGTGGACCCGCCGCTCGCGCGCGTGGGCCTTTCCGAAGACGACGTGCGCAAGAGCGGCCGCGACGCGTTGATCGCGACCATGCCGATGTCGCGCGTGGGCCGCGCGCGGGAGCGCGGCGAGACCGACGGTTTCATGAAGGTGCTTGCCGACCCGCACACCCGGCAGATTCTCGGCGCGGCGATCCACGGTATAGAAGGCGACGAGGCCATCCATACCATCATCGACATCATGACGGCGGGCGCGCCGTATCCCACCTTGCAATACGCGATGCACATTCACCCGACCATCAGCGAACTGGTGCCGACCTTGCTCGACGGTCTGAAGCCGCTGAAGTAACGCGAGCGCGGCGCGCATCGACAAAGCGTCGCGCCATCGCGGATAATCGCCCCGCATTCAATCGCATTCATTCGCATTCAATCGCATTCATTCGAGGAACAGCCGATGGGCAAGGGACGTGTCGAAGCCTTCAGCGATGGCGTGATCGCCATCATCATCACGATCATGGTGCTGGAAATCAAGGTACCGGAAGGCTTCGATCTCGCCGCACTGACTCCGCTCGTGCCGGTATTCGCCGCCTATGTGCTGAGCTTCATCTACGTGGGCATTTACTGGAACAATCATCATCACATGTTCCATGCGGTGCAAAGGGTCAACGGCGGCGTGCTGTGGGCCAATCTGCATCTTCTCTTCTGGCTGTCGCTGCTTCCCGCCGTCACGCATTGGGTCGGCGAAAATCATCTTGCCTCGTGGCCGACCGCCATGTACGGCGTCGTGCTGTTCATGTCGGCCATCGCGTACTTCATCCTGACGCGCACGCTGATCCGTGCGCACGGTCGTGACTCGACGCTCGCAAAAGCGGTGGGCAACGACATCAAAGGGAAAGTGTCGGTGGCAATTTATCTGGCGGGCATTGCGCTCGCGTTCGTCGCACCGTGGATTTCGGCGGCGCTCTACGCGCTTGCTGCGGCATGGTGGCTCGTGCCGGACCGGCGCATCGAGCATGTGATGGAAGCCTGAGCGTGCTGGCGGGCGACCGCCTTCGTGCAACGAGGCTAATTGCGACCAGACCCGAGCTTCACGGATACTGTCGTCATGACTTCATCTACTCGCCGCGCGCCGTCGAGCCGCATCGGTCTCATCTCTGACACGCACAACCTCGTGCGTCCCGAAGCGCTCGAATATCTCGCGGGCTGCGACGCCATCATCCACGCGGGCGACATCTGTAATGAGGCCGTGCTCGAGGCGCTCCGTCAGATCGCGCCGCTCACCGTCGTGCGCGGCAATAACGACACCGGCGAGTGGGCCACGTCGCTGCCTACGCATGCGACGCTCAACGTGCAGCAGGTCGCGATTCTTGTCGTGCATGACATCGCCGACGTGCCAGCCGATCCGCTCAACGACGGTATCGGCGTGGTGGTGACCGGCCATTCGCATAAGCCGTCGATCACCGAGCGCGACGGCGTGCTGTTCATCAACCCCGGCAGTGCGGGGCCGCGGCGTTTCAAGCTGCCGGTGTCGGCGGGCATTCTAACGATCGAAGGATCGCGCGCGCAGGCGAGATTCGATCTGCTGCTGAAATGAAAACGGGCCGGCAAATCTGCCGGCCCGTCGTACGTCTACTTTCGATGTAACTGGAATGCCGCGCGGTGAGTCGGCTTCGCTAGCGCGATTACCGCAATCAAGCCTGATACCGCGGTTAGCGGCGACTGCCGAAGGAATCGTGTCGCGTCACCGCGGCTACCGCGCCGTAGTCAATCACGCACGCGCCGTAGCAGTGGCTGCGTAGCGTTCGTCCATCTCTTCGGCTTCACGTTCGCCGCGCAGTACTGCGTGCGCTTCGGCGCGCGTCGCCACGCAAGGGCCCGAGCCGAGCAGCGGCTTGCGGGCGGTTTCGCGAAGCGCCATCACGGAGACGATACCGATCAGCGACGCGCCCATCAGGTAGTACGCAGGCATCATCAGATTGCCGGTGCGGTCGACGAGCCATGCGGTCACCAACGGCGTCGTACCGCCGAACAGCGACACCGAGATATTGAAGCCGATGGCCAGCGCGCCATAGCGGATCTTGGTCGGGAACAGCGCCGGCAGTGCCGACGGCATCACGCCCGTGAAGCACGACAGCAGCACGCCGAGAATCATCAGGCCGCCGAACACGGGCACCAGCGTGCCCATGCGGATCAGCAGCAGGGCAGGGATCGACAGCGCGAACAGACCCACGCAGCCGAACAGCATCACCGGCTTACGGCCGATCGTATCGGACAGACGGCCGGCTGCGAGCGTCATCGGCATCATCAGTACCATCACGAGCAGCACGATGAAAAGGCCGTGCGATTCGTTGAAGTGCAGGGTGGCCGACAGGTAGCTCGGCAGGTACGAGAGCGCCATGTAGTCGGTCACGTTGAAGATCAGCACGAGGCCGACGCACAGCAGCAACGGCTTCCATTGCTGCATGAGCAGATTGCGCAGCGACTGCTTCGGCACCGCCTTGTCTTCGGCTTCGCGTTGTTCGGCCTGCTTCTTGAACGCGGGCGTTTCTTCGAGCTTCATCCGGATATAAAGGCCGACCAGGCCCAGCGGACCGGCGATCAGGAACGGCACACGCCAGCCCCACGACAGCAGCGCGTCGTTCGACAGCGTCGCGGTCAGCACCGCAACCGTGCCTGCGCCGAGCACGTAGCCGATCAGCGTACCGAACTCAAGGAAGCTGCCCATGAAGCCGCGCCGCTTGTCGGTCGAAAATTCGGCGATGAAGGTGGCTGCTCCGCCGTATTCGCCGCCGGTCGAAAAGCCTTGCACCAGACGCGCTACGAGCAGCAGCGCCGGCGCGAGGATGCCGATTGAGCCATAGCTCGGGATCAGCCCGATCGCGAACGTGCCGATCGCCATCATGATCATGGTCATTGCGAGTACGCGCTGACGGCCGATGCGGTCGCCGAGCGGCCCGAACACCATGCCGCCGACCGGGCGCACGAGAAATGCGGCGGCAAACGTGCCGAACGTGGCGATCAACTGGGCGGAAGGGCTCGACGACGGGAAGAACACTTTGCCGAGCGTGACAGCGATGTAGCTGTACACGCCGAAATCGAACCATTCCATTGCGTTGCCGAGCGCCATGGCGCCGACGGCACGTTTGAGGAGCGAGTTGTCGACGACGGTGATGTCGTCGAGAGAAAGGCGCTGTTCTTGTTTGTGATGTCGCCAGAAGCCGTTGCTGGAAGCGGTCAAGGTAAAACTCCGATGACTGCGACGAAACTCATGATGCGTTCCGCCACGGTTGCTGGGAAGTGCAGTTTCGCAAACGGGGCGATGGCGTTCTTGCGCTGCGAAGGCGAAAGAGTGGGCGCGCGTCGGAAAAGAAACGCGAAAGCGCGGCAATAGCAGCAAACGCCCGTGCCTCGCGAGCCAGGTCGCGAAAAAACACTCGATTAAATTGTGTTGACTGTTGCACCTGCGTGGCCGTGGAGGGGGGCAGATGCATGAGGACGCAGACGGCTGGAGGCCGGACTACGCCACTGGAAGGCTTGAAACGAAAAAGGCCGGTGCTTTATTCGCCGCCTGAATGACCCTTGGATGACCGAAGGGCGACTTCAAACCGCGATACGACCGACAAGCCTTCTTGTATAAAAACTGTTCCATCGCGATGGACTCACGCAGTGCAGGCACATGGCGGGTCGCAAGGTCAGAGAACGCGAATGTAGGTGAATTGCTGTTGGAACGACGCACATGTTAGCACGATGACAGAGGATCGTGCAAACCCGGTTTTGGATCCGCGGTCTGGCGAAGGCGCTCGATCCCATGCGGGGCGGGAGATTCCGGCGATCGAGACGGTCCCGAAAAGACGTCTGGAAGAGCACGAAATGTACCGTTTGGAGAGTTTGCGGGGCAGGCGAGGGACGAAAAAAATCCGCGCACCTGGCGCGGATTTCGTCGCTACCGCTGCGAGTGCGGAGCACTCCAATTGCGCTCACTCAGCCGGCGGCGGCACGTAACCTTGCGCCGTATCCGCGCCTTCGCCGAAGAAGAACTTTTCGGTCTGCTTCATCAGATACTGTCGCGCGCGCGGGTCGGCCATGTTCAGACGGTTTTCGTTGATCAGCATGGTTTGCTGCTTCAACCAGGCTTGCCACGCTTCCTTGGAAATGCTTTCGTAGATCCGCTTGCCGAGTTCGCCCGGCAGCGGCGGGAAATCGAGGCCTTCGGCTTCCTTGCCGAGCTTCGCGCATTGAACCATACGAGTCATGCTGTGCTTCTCCTGTGTCGACCGGAGTGAATGCTTCGGCACTCACTCCAGTCCCATAAAAAATAATTACCGTAATCGATACGAGGACGGGCGGTCGCTTTATATGGGGCCGCTCAGAGCTGTTTCATCAGCACGAGCGATTTGCGCTGCCAGTTGTACAGTCGGCGGCGGTCTTCGGGCAGGTCGTCGACCGTGACCTTGACGAAGCCGCGCTTGAGGAACCAGTGCTCGGTACGCGTGGTGAGCACGAAAATGCGCGCGAGCCCGCGGGCCCGCGCGCGTTGCTCGATGCGTTTGAGCAGGCGCTCGCCGTCGCCGGTACCCTGCGCTTCGGGCGCGACTGTGAGGCAAGCCATTTCGCCGATGCGCTCCTGCGTGTACGGATACAACGCCGCGCAGCCGAACAGCACGCCATCGTGCTCGATCACCGAGAAATGGTCGATGTCGCGCTCGATCTGATGGCGGCCGCGCCGCACCAGTGTGCCGTCCGATTCGAGCGGCTCGATCAGCGCGAGAATGCCGCCGACGTCGTCCGGCGTGGCTTCGCGCAGACTTTCCAGATTCTCGTACGAGATCATCGTGCCCACGCCGTCGTGCAGGAACAGTTCGAGCAGCAGACTGCCGTCGAGCGCGTAAGGGATGATGTGCGCCCGCGCCACGCCGCCGCGGCATGCGCGGATCGAATGCTTCAGATAGAAGCCCGCGTCGCCGGTGACTTCGCCGCTTTCGTGCAGCTTGTACGCGTCGTCGAGCGAAAGTTCGCGGATCAGTTCGGTGCCGTCTTCGCCGGCCTGCATGAGGCCGGGCGTTTCGGTCAGGAACACGATCTTGTCGGCGCGCAAGGCGATGGCGGCAGCCGAGGCGACGTCTTCCATTGCGAGGTTGAACGCCTCGCCGGTGGGCGAAAAGCCGAGCGGCGACAACAGCACCAGCTTGCGGCTTGCGAGCGAATGGCGGATCGAATCCGCGTCGATCTTGCGCACCACGCCTGTGTGCGCGAAGTCGACGCCGTCCAGAATGCCGACTGGGCGCGCCGTCACGAAGTTGCCCGAAACGACGCTGATGTGCGCGTGCGCCATGGGCGTGTTCGGCAAGCCTTGGCTGATGGCGGCCTCGATATCCAGACGCACTTCGCCCGCGGCTTCTTTCGCGGACTCGAGCGCGCGGGCGTCGGTAATGCGCATGCCGTGCGAAAACTCCGACTCGACGCCGTGCAGACTCATCTGCTCTTCGACCTGCGGCCGGGAGCCGTGCACGAGAACGATCTGGATGCCCATGGCCTGCAGCAGCGCGATGTCGGACACGAGCGCATTCAGGAGCCCCTGATGCACCACTTCGCCGCCGAAACCGACAACAAACGTCTTATTCCGGAACGCGTGGATATAAGGGGCGACTGAGCGCATCCAGTCGACGAATTGCGCGTGCTGTGCGAGGTTTTCCGTTGCTCCGGCGGGGGCCGGAACGCTCGCGGGCGCGGGGACGAGGTCGGTTTGGGAATTCATGCCGGGGATTATAATGCGCCCCCATGTCGAATGTACCCAAAAGTCCCGCCGCGGCGAACGAGAATGCGGCGCCGGCCGCCGATCAGGCGAACTCCGGCGACGCGCAGCGCCGCCCCGAAAAGGACGCGAACCGAAGCAACCCGGACGCGCCTCGCAAGGCGCGCGAGCCGCATCGTGCCGGCGAACGCGCGCAGGCGTCTTCCAACCAGAAGAATCCGTCTCGCACGGCGAAAGATGTCGAGCGCGCTGAGCCGCCTGGCGAGACGCGTGACTTACCAGAATCGAGTCAGCGGGGTGAACAACGCAAACAACGCGGGCAGAGCGCTCAGAGTGGCCAGCGCGACCAGCGCGAACAACGCGGGCAGCCGGAGGCTGGAAAGCCATCGCGCCAGCAACCGCCCCGTGAACCGCGCGCCCCACGTGAGGCGCGCGTGGTGCAGCCGAATCCGGTTCCGCCGATCACCTTCCCCGAAGCGCTGCCGGTCTCGGCCCGCCGCGACGAAATCGCCAAGGCGATCGCCGAAAACCAGGTAGTGATCGTGTCGGGCGAAACCGGCTCGGGCAAGACCACGCAGTTGCCGAAAATCTGCCTCGCGCTAGGGCGCGGCCTCGGCGCGGGCGGCTCGGGCTTGATCGGCCACACACAGCCGCGCCGCATTGCCGCTTCGGCGACGGGCCGGCGCATCGCCGAGGAGCTTGGCACGCCGTTCGGCGAAGTGGTCGGCTACAAGGTGCGCTTCACGGACAATCTGTCGCCGGGTGCATCCGTCAAGCTGATGACGGACGGCATTCTCCTCGCCGAAACACAGACTGATCCGCTGCTCAAAGCGTATGACACGCTGATCATCGACGAGGCGCACGAGCGCAGTCTGAACATCGACTTTCTGCTCGGCTACCTGAAGGAAATTCTGGTCAAGCGCCCCGATCTGAAGCTGATCGTGACGTCGGCGACGATCGACACCGACCGGTTCGCGCGCCACTTCGGCAGCGAGGAAAAGCCCGCGCCGGTAATCGAAGTGAGCGGGCGGCTTTACCCGGTCGAGGTGCGCTACCGTCCGATCGAAGAGGACAGCCCCGCCGTGAAAGCGGCGCAGGGTACGTCAGGCACCTCGGGCGGTCCGGCGTCGCGTGAACGTGCAAAGACTCCGCGAGAGACGGGCAAGGAGCGCGACCGCGATCTGATGGAAGCGATCGTCGACGCCGTCGACGAACTGTGCCGCGAAGGCCCCGGCGACGTGCTGGTGTTTTTGCCTGGCGAGCGTGAAATCCGCGACGCCGCCGAGGCGCTGCGCAAGCATCATCCGCCGCACACGGAAATCCTGCCGCTGTTCGCGCGCCTCTCCGCCGCCGATCAGGAGCGCGTGTTCCGCACCTCCAACGCACGGCGCATCGTCCTCGCGACGAACGTGGCGGAGACGTCGCTCACGGTGCCGGGCATTCGCTACGTGGTCGATACGGGACTCGCGCGCGTGAAGCGCTATTCGTATCGCAACAAGGTCGAGCAGTTGCAGGTCGAGCCGATTTCGCAGGCCGCCGCGAATCAGCGGGCAGGGCGCTGCGGGCGGGTGGCCGACGGCATCTGCATTCGCTTGTATGACGAGAGCGATTACCAGAGCCGCGTGCGCTTCACCGATCCGGAGATTCTGCGGTCGTCGCTCGCGTCGGTAATTTTGCGCATGAAGTCGCTGCATCTGACGGCGATCGAGACGTTCCCGTTTATCGAACCGCCGCCGGGCCGTGCGATCGCCGACGGCTATCAGCTGCTGAACGAACTCGGCGCCGTCGACGACGACAATCAGCTCACGCCGCTCGGCCGCGAACTCGCGCGTTTGCCGCTCGATCCGCGCGTCGGCCGGATGATTCTCGCCGCGCGCGACCAGCAATCGCTGAAGGAAGTGTTGATCATCGCGAGCGCGTTGTCGGTGCAAGATCCGCGCGACCGGCCGATCGAGGCGCAGGAACAGGCCGACCAGGCGCATCGCCGGTTTGCCGACGAACGCTCGGAATTCCTGCAGTGGCTGAAAATCTGGAACTGGTTCGAAGAAGCGATCGCGCACAAGAAATCGAACAAGCAGTTGCACGAGGAATGCCGGAAGAATTTTCTGTCGCAATTGCGTCTGCGCGAATGGCGCGACGTGCATTCGCAACTGCTGACGGTGGTGCGCGAACACGGCTGGCGTCTGAACGAAGCTGAGGCGACTTTCGAGCAGATTCACCTCGCGCTGCTGACCGGTCTCCTGGGCAACATCGGACTGAAAGCCGACGATGAGCCGTACTACCTCGGCGCACGCGGCATCAAGTTCTATCTGTGGCCGGGCTCCGCGCTCGTCAAGAAAGCGGGGAAGTGGGTCATGGCCGCGGAACTCGTCGAGACGAGCCGTTTGTACGCGCGCTGCATTGCGAAGATCGAGCCTGAATGGATCGAAAAAATCGGCTCGCATTTGCTGAAGAAGTCGCTGTCAGAACCGCATTGGGAGAAGCGCGCGGCGCAGGTGTCGGCCTTCGAACGCGCGGTTTTGTACGGGCTGCCGATCTATCACCGGCGGCGCGTGAGCTTCGGCAAACAGGACCCTGCGCGAGCGCGCGAACTGTTCATTCGCGGCGCGCTCGTCGAAGGTGAGTTCGACACCAAGCTCGGATTTTTCACGCACAACCGCAAGCTGCTTGCCGACATCGAGCAACTGGAACACAAGTCGCGCCGTCAGGATGTGCTCGTCGACGACGAACTGATTTTCGCGTTCTACGATCAGGCGCTGCCGAAGGGGATTTACACCGGCGCGTCGTTCGAGCGCTGGTATCGCGATGAACTGAAGAAAAGCGGTCAGCCCGAGGACAAGTTGCGCCTGCTGTATCTGTCGCGCGACGACCTGATGCGGCACGAAGCTGCCGGCGTGACGACCGATCTGTTCCCGAAACGGATGACGATGGCGGGCGTCGAAATGGCGCTCACCTATCACTTCGAGCCGGGTTCTCCGCGCGACGGCGTCACGCTCGCCGTGCCGCTCTATGCACTCAATCAGGTCGACGCGCGGCGCTGCGAATGGCTCGTGCCCGGCATGCTGAAAGAGAAGACGCAACTGCTGCTCAAGTCGCTGCCGCAGAAGCTCCGGCGTCACTGCGTGCCGCTGCCGGAATATGCGGCCGGTTTCGTCGACCGGCATGGGCCGCCGCGTTTTGGTGCCGGCGGGTTGCTCGAAGCGTTGATCGCCGATATTCGCGAGCAGAAGCAACTGATGCTGAAACAGTCCGACTTCAAGCTTGAGACGTTGCCGCCGCATCTGTTCATGAACTTCAAGGTCGTGGACGAACACGGGCGGCAGCTCGCGATGGGGCGCAACCTGTCGCAGCTACGGGCGGAACTGGGCGGCCAGGCCCAGCAGCACTTCCAGAAGATCGCATCGAGCGCGGCAGGCGCGGCGTTGGCGGACGCGGCCGGTTCGCGGACGGACGGAGCAGGAGTTGGTGGAGCGCCGCGGACGGCGCCTGCCTCCAGTGGTCAGGCACAGCGAGGGAAGGGCGCGGCTGCTTCAGCGCCGCAGACGCCGTCGCAGGGTAGCGCAGGTAGTGCGGGCGGCACGGCGCTGTACGAAAACCTCACCACGTGGAATTTCGGAAAGCTGCCGGAGTTGCTCGAAATCCGTCGCGGCGGGCAGACATTATTCGGCTACCCGGCTCTCGTGGATCGCGGCACGCATTGCGACGTCGAGGTGTTCGATTCGCCGGATGAGGCCGCGCGTATTCATCGGGCGGGCCTGCGTCGGCTATTCGCTTTGCAGCTGAAGGAGCCGATCAAGTATCTGGAGAAAAATCTGCCGGGCTTGCGCGAAATGGCGATGCAGTTCATGACACGCGGTACACAGGAAGAGTTACGTGATCAGCTGATCGACACCGCGCTCGATCGCGCCTGCCTGCAGGACCCGCTGCCCGACGACGATGTCAGTTTCCATACGCGCCGCGATGAAGGCCGTAGCCGGCTGACGTTGCTGGCGCAGGAGATTGCGCGGCTGGTTGGACAGATTCTCGGCGAATATGCGTCGGTACTGAAGAAGCTGGTGCAGGCCAAGTCGTTCACCGCTGCGCACGCGGACATGCAGAATCAGCTCGACGCTTTGATCGGCAAGCGATTCGTGGTGGACACCCCGTACTCGCAGCTCACGCATTTTCCGCGTTATCTGAAGGGTATCGCGTTGCGGATCGACAAATTGAAGGCTGATCCCGCGCGCGACGCACGGCAGTTCGCGGAATTGCAGCCACTGCTGCAGAACTATCAGCGAGCGGTCGCGCAGCGCGGCGGCGTGCCCGATGCACGTCTGTCCGAGTTCCGCTGGCTGCTCGAAGAGCTGCGCGTTTCGCTGTTCGCCCAGGAGTTGCGCACGCCGATGCCTGTGTCGGTCAAGCGGCTTTACAAGGTGTGGGATTCGATGCAGCGGTGAGTCGTGGGGGGGCGTAATGCGTGGCTGTGGCTCGGGTGTTTGGGGGCCGCTGCGCATGCCGAGCGCTTCCTGCGCTTTCCTCGCCTTCAACCGCGCTGAACAAAAAAGGCGCGTGACACTCGTTCCTTATGGGAGGACGGGTGTCACGCGCGAACAGGCGCAATTCGGCGCCGGACCTGCGCCGACCGGCTGACTCCATATTTTTAGCGCCGCGACGCACGGCGCTCTGCCGGACCGGACGCCAGCGCCCCAGTCCGGCAACACTCACTTACCAGTGCATACCCGCACCGATCGATGCGCCGATCTGGCCACGTGAGTCCGTACTGCCTTGCAGCTTGTAGACCCACTTGCCCGTCTCCGACAACTGCGACACGCCGATGGCAAGCGCTGACTGGCCGCCATAGGTGCCGCCGGCCATCGCGACCATGCCGTGACCGGGCAGCACAGCTTGCGGCAGACCGACCATGGCTAAAGCAGATGCAGTGCCGCCGTACGAGTCGCGTCGAGCTGAGCGGATCTGGTCGTCGGTGTAGTTGCGCGCCTCGCCGACCGCGCCGCTCGCGCTCTGCTGCAACTGATTGACGTTGACTGCGTCCGTGCCTTGCACGCCGGCTGCGACATTGGTGATCTGGCGCTCCTGACCCGCGGCGCCGACGGACACCGTATTCGCGCGATCCGCGACCGAGCCTTGGCCCAAGGCGACGGAATTCGTGCCGCTAGCAGTGGCAGCCGAGCCGAGCGCAGTCGCGTTGTTGCCGCCTGCGATGGAATTCGCGCCGATTGCGGTGGCGTTCACGCCGGTGGCCTGCGCGTTCGCGCCGCCCGCGACCGAGTGCACGCCCGACGACACGGCACCTTCGGTGTCGCGATTACCTTCGCCGCTGAAGAACGGATTCGCTGCGTTGACCACGGCGTTGTTGACGGCGCCGGTGATCGCAGCGTTCAGTTGACCGACGTTGACGGCATCGGAAGCGTCGACGCCTGCGGCGACGTTATGGATCGTGGTGCCGCCGCTAGCGGCATTGCCACCCAGCGTGACGCTGTTTTTGTCGACGTCGCCATTGGCGTCCTGGTCGTACATCACTGCACCGTCGAGCTTCGCGGCGTTGGCGGCGCCCTGATCGCTGACGGCTTTCAACTGTGCGACGTTGACGGCGTCGGTATCGGCTGTGCCGGCTGCGACGTTCGTGATCTGCCGCTGGTTACCGGCCGAGCCGACCGAGACCGTTCCCGCGCGATCTGCGATGGAACCCTGGCCGAGCGCAACGGAGTTCGCGGCGACGGCGCTTGCCTGATAGCCGAGCGCGACGGAGTTGGAAGCCGCCGCGCTTGCCTGATAGCCGACGGCAAGGGAGTTGAGCCCCGCCGCGCCTGCCTGATAACCGAGGGCAGTCGAGCCGTCGCCTGACGCACTGGCAAAGCCTCCAACGGCGGTGCTGTAGCCACCCTGCGCCTGAGAACTGGTGCCGGCGGCTAGGCTTGCATCGCCGACGGCAAGCGCCGAGCTGCCGATGGCGACCGCATTGGCCCCGGTCGCCGATGCGTCGTCGGTGCCGTCGTTCAGGCCGTTTGCCTTGAAGTAGCGCGCCGCGTTCGCACTGACCGTTTGTAACTGGCTCAGGTTGACGGCGTCGGTTGCCTGGGTGCCGGCAGCGACGTTGGTGATCTGGCGTTCGCTGCCGGCCGAGCCGACCGAGACCGTTCCTGCGCGATCGGCGATGGAACCTTGACCGAGCGCGACAGAGTTGGCGGCGACAGCGCTAGCCTGATAGCCCAGGGCGACCGAGTTGGCGGCGACAGCGCTTGCCTGATAGCCGAGCGCAACCGAGTTGGCCGCGCGAGCGCTTGCCTCATATCCGAGGGCAGTCGAGCCGTCGCCTGACGCGTTGGCAAAACCCCCAACGGCGGTACTGTAGCCGCCCTGTGCCTGTGAACTCGTGCCGACGGCCAAGCTTGCATCGCCCGCGGCAAGTGCCGAACTGCCGATGGCGGCCGCATTGGCCCCGGTCGCCGATGCGTCGTCCGTGCCATCGTTCAGGCCGTTGCCGTTTGCCTTGAAATAGCGCGACGCGCTTGCGGTAGCGGCTTGCAACTGGCTGACGTTGACAGCGTCGGTTGCGTCCGCTCCAGCCGCGACATGCGTCAGGCGGCGCTCGTTGTCTTGAGAGCCGATCGATACTTCGCCCTTTGCGACCGTAGCCGCAATGGTCGTGGGATCGGCGCCAGCGGGTACATACGCGGGTTTGCTGAGGTCCGCGCCCGTTGCGGAGTGAGCGCCGAGCGCCGCGCTGTTGTCAGTGGAGGCTGCGGCACCGTAACCGATCGCGACCGAGTTCAAGCCTGTAACCAGGGCCGCGTAGCCGAGCGCCGTGGAGTTCCCGCCTGAGGCAGTAGCCGAGGGTCCACCGGCGAAGGCGTTGTTGCCCGACGCCGTGGCCGCATAGCCCAGCGCGACACTGCCGATCGCGCTGGACTTCGCGCCGTAGCCAAGGGCGGTCGACTGCGTTCCGGTTGCGGCTGCGCCACTGCCTAAGGCGGCGCTGCCATCCTTGTCTGCGAGCGCTCCTGACCCGGCCGCGATCGAGTCGATGCCGTTTGCACTTGCCAGCACTCCCGTGGCAACCGCGTGATCACCAGTGGCAACGGCTGCGGTCCCTGTTGCGACCGAATCGGCGCCCGACGCCACGGCGCCAGTTCCTGCTGCAATCGACCGGAAACCCTCTGCACGCGCACTCATGCCCAACGCTGTCGAACCTTCGGCTGAAGCGCTGGAACCCGCACCTTGTGCGATCGAATTTAACCCGGAGGCTGTTGCCCCTGAGCCCACTGCAATCGAGTTGTCTGCCGCCGCGGCGGCGCCCGCACCTTCCGCAATGGAACTCGTACCCGATGCCGTCGCGTTCAATCCGAGCGCCACGGAGTTATCTCCGGCGGCGACTGCGAAAGGCCCCGCGGCCGTGGAATTGACGCCTGCCGCCATTGCGTTCGCCCCACCCAATGCCGCAGCCGCCGCGACAACCGCCAGTACGACAAGCTTCGTGCGCGTAGAACCGCGCTTGGTCTTCGCCGTTGACGTTTCGGGCGTCGCTACCCAGGTTGCCGTCGCTTCGCACCAGATTGATTGATGGATTTTGTTCACTTGTCTTGAAACTCCGCGCAGTTGTGTCGTGGCCGGAGTGGACGAAATAATCGGAGAGGGCGTCATCGCCCATTAATCAGGTTGCGTGCGGAAAATATTGGCTATTAACGCGAGCCTGCTTGCTGCCAATTATCTGGCTGTTGCTTTCGTGTGGTTGCCCACGCCCGGATTATCTGCGTCACACTCGAAACGTCCACGGGATTGAGGGTTGGACGATGAGCACGCGAGATTGTCGGAGCGCGCTGCGAACGGCGGAAATAAGCGAAATCCGAAAATATGCGAAACAAATCCAGCGGTCTTAAATCGATCGATTAATTTGGTTGTAAAGCGAGGCGGAATAGAGAGTAGTCGTGATTATTCCGAGTTTTAATAATGCGGAGCGGAGATTGTCTTATCGCGTCCGCGCACAAATGAGACTGACGTTTTCTCCCATCGCTGCGCATCCGGAAGCAGATTCAAACGCTCAACAAGCGTCCCATCCGGCCCTTCATTTTCCGTGAGCGACACCCCGATCTGCGTCAACCGCAGGCCCGGGCAAACGTTCTACAATGACGGTCGTTCTCCGAAGTGAGTTTTCATGCGTAAATTTTTTCTTTCTGGCGTGACAGCCACGTTCGCCGCGGGCATGGCTCTCGTAGCCGCCGCAGGCGTTTTTTCTCCGGCGGCCCATGCCAACAACGTGATCGTGCTGAATTCCGCCGAAGCCACGCTGAGCCTTATCGACGAGACGACTCGCCAGGTAGTCGGCACTGTACCGACCGGCAAGGAACCGCATCACCTGATGGCGACGCCGGACAACTCGTCGCTGATCGTGGCGAACTCGGTGTCGAACAACCTGATGTTCGTCGACCCCAAGTCGGGGCAGGTGCAGCGCTGGGTCGAAAACATAGAAGACCCGTACCAGATCGGCTTTTCGCCTGATCGCAAGTGGCTGGTTACAACCGGTCTGCGCCTCGACCGCCTCGATATCTATCACTACGACGGCCAGAAGAACCAGATGACGCTCGCGTCGCGTCTGCCGCTCGCGGTCATGCCGAGCCACATGGCGTTCACGAACGACAGCAAGACGGTGTTTGTCACGCTGCAGGTCTCCGGCGAACTCGCCGCGATCGACCTGGCTACGCAAACCGTCAAGTGGAAAATGAAGGTCGGCAAGGTCCCCGCAGGGCTCTGGATGACGCCGGGCGAAAAGTATCTGCTCGTCGGCATGACCGGCGCCGACTACGTGGCCGTCGTCGACTGGCATACGCAGAAGATCGTGAAGACCATTCACACGGGCAACGGCGCGCACAACTTCCGCTCGCTCGCCGACGGCAAGCACGTCGCGGTGTCCAACCGGGTGGCAAGCACGATCAGCATTATCGACGAAGATTCGCTTACCAATGTCGGCGACATCACCGGTTTGCTGCCGGGTCCGGACGACATGGAACTTTCCGCCGACAAACGGTATCTGTGGGTAACGTTCCGCTTCGCGAAGCACGTCGGCGTCATCGACCTGAACACGCGCAAGCTGATTCAGACCATTGCGGTGGGCCGTTCGCCGCATGGCATCTATTTCTTTAATCGTGCGCCGGTCACAGCGCCGAATGGCGCGTGATAATGCTGCTATCCAAGCCGCTTTTCAGCGAGCCGCAACGATCGAAGTAACCCGACCAGCGCCATGTTCCATCTGATTTCGTCTTCCCTCGACAGCTTCGTCTCCGCGTTGCAGACGTTGCTGTATGTCGACGTGGTGCAGCCGCTGCTGTTCCACTTCAATCTGATGGACTACGACGAGGACACATACGACAGCCTTTACTGGGTGATCGTGGGCGTCCTCGAAGTGCTGGCCATGTACGCGATCTTGCGGCCGCTGGAAGCGCTGCGTCCGGTCGAGCAGTGGGAGAACCGCAAGGCGGTGCGCGTTGACGTGATCTACACGTGGATCGCCAAGCTGGGCATTCTCAACCTGTTCTTCTTTTTTGCGCTGCAGCCGTTTTTCGACCATGTGCAGGCGTGGTTGCGCCTGCATGACATCTCGAATATCGAGTTCGACAATCTGTGGCCCGGCGTGACGACGCAGCCGCTCGTCACTTTTGTCATGTACCTTCTGGTGCTCGATTTCGCGGGTTACTGGTATCACCGCTGGCAGCACCGCGTCGGCGTCTGGTGGGAGTTGCATGCGGTGCATCACAGCCAGCAGCAAATGTCGCTGTGGGCCGACGACCGCAATCATCTGCTCGACGACCTGCTGCAGGCGTCGTTCTTCGCGGTGATCGCGCTCGTGATTGGCGTGCCGCCGTCGCAATTCGTCGTGCTCGTTGCCATCACGAATCTCGCGCAAAGCGTCCAGCACGCCAACATTCGCCTGTACTTCGGCTGGCTCGGAGAGCGTCTGCTGGTCAGCCCGACGTTCCATCGGCGCCATCATGCGATTGGCTACGGTCACGAAGGTCTGAAATACGGCTGCAATTTCGGCGTGCTGTTTCCGTGGTGGGACATGCTGTTCCGGAGCGTGTCGTGGAGCCGCGAGATGGAGCCGACCGGAATCAGCGACCAACTCCAGGGCCGCGTCTACGGCGAAGGTTTCTGGGCACAGCACTGGCTCGCCTTCGCGCGCATCGGCCGGCGTCTGTCGGCACGGCGGCGCAATCAGGGCGGTGCGACCGCAGTCTGAGCCTGACGGTTCGTTTCTCCGCCCGCCGCCGGTTTCCCCGGCGGCGCGTCACGTGGTTTATGCTGTCCACGTTCGCGCTCAAGGTCCGCATTCTGTGACCGCGCGCCGCTTCCTCCATTTCATCGTTGCACTCACCGGCACTGGCTCGCATGAATGATCTGTTGCGCTCGTTCGGGCGCGCGCTCGCAAGCGCGCTCCACCCGCGCATGCTCTGGCTGACCTTCCTGCCGTTCCTCGCGGCAACAGTCGGGTGGGGCGTGATCCTGTGGTTCTCGTGGCAGACGCTGATCGGCGCGACGCGCGGCTGGCTCGAAAGCTGGTCGTTCACCGTCACGCTCTACCATCTGTTCGACTCGCTTGGCTTTTCCGGACTGCACGCGGCCATCGCGCCGTTCCTCGTGATTGCCATGACGATCCCGCTGATCGTCGTCACGGTATTGCTGCTGATCGCCACACTGTCGATGCCGGCCGTGATCCGCTTCCTGTCGACTCGCCAGTTCCCAGGCCTCGAAATGCGTCGCGGCGGAACGTGGTACGGCAGCGTCGGCCAGGCGCTCTGGACGACGCTGGTATGTCTCGTGCTGCTGATCGTCACGCTGCCGCTGTGGCTGGTGCCGCCCTTTTTCGCATTGATTCCGCCGCTGCTGTGGGGCTGGCTGACCTATCGCGTGATGACCTACGACGCGCTCGCTCTGCACGCGACCCGCGACGAACGGCGTGCGCTGGTTCGGCGTTTCCGCTTGCCGCTGCTGTTGATCGGCGTCGCGAGCGGTTTGCTGGGTTCGTTGCCGACGCTGTTGTGGGCATCGTCGGTGTGGCTGATCGTGTTATTCCCGGTCATCACCGCGGTGACCATCTGGATTTATGCATTCATCCTCGTGTTTTCGGCGCTGTGGTTCGGCTACTACTGTTTGCGGGCACTGCAACGCATGCGCGCGGACGAGGCAGGGGGCGTGCGGCAGACTGCGCCGGTTCCTTATTGATCAACAAACGACATAACCAAAGAGGCGGCAATGGCATTTGGCGTCATCATCATCGGCGATGAAATTCTGTCGGGCAGGCGCGTCGACAAGCATTTGCCGAAAGTCATCGAACTGCTGGGCGCGCGTGGCTTGTCGCTCGGCTGGGCGGAATATATCGGCGACGACCCGCACCGCATTACCGCGACGCTGCGGCGCACTTTCGACTCCGGCGATATCGTGTTTTCGACGGGCGGTATCGGCGCGACGCCGGACGACCATACGCGTCAATGCGCGGCGGCTGCGCTCGGCGTGCCGCTGGAATTGCATCCGCAAGCGCAGAAGCTGATTCAGGAGCGCATTCGCGACATGTATCCGGCCACCGCAGCGACGCCGCTGGACCTGAATTCGCCCGAGAATCTGCATCGTCTGAATATGGGCACGTACCCGCAGGGCGCGGAGATTATTCCGAACGGCTACAACAAGATTCCGGGCTTCTCGATCCGCGAGCACTATTTCGTGCCGGGCTTCCCAGTCATGGCCTGGCCGATGATCGAATGGGTGCTGGACACCCACTACGCGCATCTGCATCACGCCATGCCGCACGCGGAAAAGTCCTTGCTGGTGTTCGAGCTGCCCGAGTCGCGCGTCACGCCGCTAATGGAAAAGATCGAACACGATTTTCCTGGCGTGCGCGTGTTCAGTTTGCCGAGTGTCGGCGACGCCGAGCGCGGGGGTGTTTATGCGCGTCATCACATCGACCTGGGCGTGAAGGGCGAGCCGGAGGCCGTTGCGGCGGCGTTTGTGAAGCTGCGAGAAGGCGTGCACCTGCTGGGCGGTGACATCGTCGAGCACGAGGCGGCAGCGGCGAAGCCCCGCGCCTGAGCTTCGCCTGCGCGCTACGAAATTTGCGACCGCGCTTGCCGCGCGGATTCGCATTGGGCGGTGCGTAATCGCTCGTATGTGATCGCCCTCACGCAATCGCCCTCACGCAATCCCCTTTAAGCGCCGATCCACGGCAATCCGCGAAAACACCAGCCCGAGACGGTCTTGCGATGCCCTTGGCCGTCCTTGTCGCCTTCGAAGCCTTCCAGCAGGTCATAAGCCTTCGTAAAGCCAGCTTGCGCGGCCGCGATGGCCGCGAGCTTCGAACGCGCGGCGCTGCGACACAGAAAAAGCACCGGCGTATCCGGCGACGCAACGTCGCTCAACTGATGCAGGAACTCCTGATTCGGCACTGCGCCCGGATAGCGCGTCCATTCGACGTGCGCATACTGCCCGTCGCCGATCACCGGCCGGCCGACCCAGTCGAGTTCCGCGCGCGTGCGCACATCCACGAGATGCGTGCGCGGATCGAGCTGGAGCAGTTCGAACGCCTCGGCAGGCGAGAGCGCGCCAGCGTACGGCAACTGGTTTTCGGTACGGCGTTTGTCCGCCTGTGAATACAGCTGTTCTAGTGTGCTCATGAGTCAGTCTCCTTGACCAAAAGACCATTCTATCGCGGCCTCCAGGCGTGGCGCGGGGTCCAGATGCTGCGTCGAACAGTAAGCCATGTGGCGGATTTAAGCGCCCATGTCTGGTGCAAATTTCTGCCGATGCACCAAAATAAACCGACGCGGATAGCGCTCAACGAAAATTGCCCCAATACGGTGCTTGACGCTGAGACAAGAACTCAAGGGCGCACGTCACGCGGTGCGCGAATTCCCCGGAAACGCGCGCAGCACGTGCGTTCGCGCCTTGTTGGCGCATACATGGCACAGTTGCTGCTTTAACCGTCCCGATCGATCTGCCGCGGCTAATTTCGACTTTTACTCTTCATCATTGAGGGGTGGACGTGCCGGGACGGGTCAGCTAGATTGGGCGGCGGCTGAAATCCGCCGAATTCGTTAATCAGGAGATAGGTTATGAGTAAATCCGTGGCCGACGTCGTTCAACTCGTCAAAGACGAAGACGTCAAGTTTGTCGACTTCCGTTTCACCGACACGCGCGGCAAAGAGCAACACGTTTCGGTGCCGGTGTCGGCATTCGATGAAGACAAGTTCGAAAGCGGCCATGCGTTTGACGGTTCGTCGATTGCCGGTTGGAAGGGCATCGAAGCATCGGATATGTTGCTGGTCCCGGACGCGAACACGGCCTTCATCGACCCGTTCTACGAAGAGTCCACGCTCGTGCTGACCTGCGACGTCGTCGAACCGGCGGACGGCAAGGGCTACGAGCGCGACCCGCGCTCGCTCGCCAAGCGCGCTGAAGCCTATCTGAAGAGCTCGGGCCTGGGCGACACGGCCTTCTTCGGTCCGGAACCGGAATTCTTCATTTTCGACTCGGTTCAGTGGAACACGGATCAGTCGGGCTGCTTCGTCAAGATCGGCTCGGAAGAAGCACCGTGGTCGTCGTCGAAGGAATTCGAAGGCGGCAACACCGGCCACCGTCCGGGCACGAAGGGCGGCTACTTCCCGGTCGCTCCGGTCGACACGTTCCAGGACATCCGTTCGGAAATGTGCCTGCTGCTCGAACAGATCGGCATTCCGGTCGAAGTGCATCACCACGAAGTCGCGGGCCAGGGCCAGAATGAAATCGGCACCAAGTTCTCGACGCTGGTGCAACGCGCCGACTGGCTGCAGCAAATGAAGTACATCATCCAGAACGTCGCGCACACGTACGGCAAGACGGCAACGTTCATGCCGAAGCCGATCGTCGGCGATAACGGTTCGGGCATGCACGTTCACCAGTCGATCTGGAAGGACGGCCAGAACCTGTTCGCAGGCAACGGCTACGCAGGTCTGTCGGAATTCGCGCTGTTCTACATCGGCGGCATCATCAAGCATGCTCGCGCGCTGAACGCGATCACGAACCCGTCGACGAACTCGTACAAGCGTCTCGTGCCGCACTTCGAAGCACCGGTGAAGCTGGCTTACTCGGCTCGCAACCGTTCGGCGTCGATCCGTATTCCGCACGTGTCGAACCCGAAGGGCCGCCGTATCGAAACGCGCTTCCCCGATCCGATGGCGAATCCGTACCTGTGCTTCTCCGCGCTGATGATGGCGGGTCTGGACGGCGTGCAGAACAAGATTCATCCGGGCGAAGCCGCCGACAAGAACCTGTACGACCTGCCGCCGGAAGAGGATGCAAAGATCCCGACCGTGTGTGCCGGCCTCGATCAGGCTCTGGACGCGCTGGACGGCGACCGCGAATTCCTGACGCGCGGTGGCGTGTTCACGGATTCGATGCTCGATGCGTACATCGAACTGAAGACGAACGAGCTGCAGCGTTATCGTCAGTCGGTGCACCCGATCGAGTTCGAAATGTATTACTCGCTGTAAGCGGCAATGGCGCTTCGCCCTTCGAACGGCGAAGCGCTTTGTCCGACGCTCGCGATCGGTCACGAAGGGACGGCGGCGCCGTCCCTTTTTCGTTGGACCGGCCGCAGTGATTTGCCACCATCTCCTATCGGCCAGACTGCAAGATGGTTCTGAAAAATCTGATCAAGGCGCGCAAAGGGCACGAGCAGACGTTGTCGGATGACGCGCAGCTCGTCGCTTCCGGTTTGCTGCAGGGCTTCGAGGCACTGCCCACCGTCGTGCTGATACTCGAGAAGCGCACGCTGCGCGTCGCGTTTGCGAATCCGTCGGCCGAGTCGATGCTCGAGCTTTCGCGCAAGCAATTGACGCAGATGGCGTGGCCGGACATTTTCTCGAACGCGGACGAGCTGGTCGCGACCATCACCTCGATCGCCGCGAACCGTTTCCACGCGACGCATCTGGATGCTGTGCTCGAGCGGCCCGGTCACGAGCCGCTGCATGTGCATGCGATCGTCGGCTTCCTGGAAAGCGCGCAAGACTACGTGTTGCTCGAACTGTTCGAGAACGAGCGGCATTTGCGCACCGACCGCGAGGAGCGCATCAACGACCTGACGGCCGTCAATAAACAGCTGATCCGCAATCTTGCGCACGAAATCAAGAATCCGCTCGGCGGCATTCGCGGCGCGGCGCAATTGCTGGAATTCGAACTCGGCGAGCGTCAACGCGACGAGTTGCGCGAATACACGCAGGTCATCATCAAGGAATCGGACCGCTTGCAGACGCTCGTGGACCGGTTGCTCGAGCCGCATCGTCATCCGCATATCGTCGGCGACGTGAATATTCACGAAGTGTGCGAGCGCGTGCGTCAGGTGATTCTCGCGGAGTTTCCGCGCGGGCTCACCATCGAGCGCGATTACGACGTGAGCGTGCCGGACCTGCGCGGCGACAAGGAGCAATTGATCCAGGCGCTGCTGAACATCGTGCGTAACGCGGCCGAAGCTTTGCGCGAACGCATTTCGCAAGGCGACGCGCGCATCGAATTGCGCACGCGCATCGCACGCAAGATTACGGTGTCGAAACGCTTATGTAAGCTGGCACTGGACTTGCATATCATCGACAACGGCCCCGGCATTCCCGAGGAAATCCGTGACCGCATCTTCTATCCGCTCGTATCGGGGCGCGAGGATGGCAGCGGTCTCGGCCTGACGCTCGCGCAGACGTTCGTGCAACAACACGACGGTTTGATCGAAGTGGAAAGCCGGCCTGGCCACACCGAGTTTCAGATTCTGCTGCCGCTCGACTGCTAACACCGCATCTGCACACTGCAGGCATCTCAAGACTTCTGACAGACCTATATGAAGCCGATCTGGATAGTAGACGACGATCAATCGATTCGCTGGGTGCTTGAAAAAGCCCTCGCTCGCGAAAACTTCGCGACTCGCAGCTTCGCGAATGTGCGCGAGGCCTCGGCGGCGCTCGATCACGACAGCCCGCAGGTGCTGGTGTCGGACATCAGGATGCCCGGAGGCTCCGGCCTCGAATTGCTGCAAACCGTGCGTGACAAGGTGCCGGGCTTGCCCGTCATCATCATGACGGCGTTCTCGGATCTCGACAGCGCGGTGGCCGCATTCCAGGGCGGCGCATTCGAATATCTCGCGAAGCCGTTTGACGTCGACAAGGCTGTCGAACTGATCCGCCGCGCCGTGGACGAGAGCATGCGCGGCGAACAGACTTGGGACGAGCGCGTTGCCGATGCACCGGAAATGCTCGGCCAGGCACCGGCAATGCAAGACATGTTTCGCGCGATCGGACGTTTGTCCCATTCCGCGGCAACCGTGCTCATTACCGGCGAATCGGGCACCGGAAAGGAACTGGTCGCGCGTGCGCTGCACCGACATAGCCCACGCGCGAACGGTCCCTTCATTGCGCTCAACACCGCCGCGATCCCGAAGGATCTGTTGGAATCCGAACTATTCGGCCACGAGCGCGGCGCGTTCACCGGCGCGCAGGCAATGCGCCAGGGCCGCTTCGAACAGGCCGAGAACGGCACGCTCTTTCTGGACGAAATCGGCGATATGCCATTCGATTTGCAGACGCGTCTGTTGCGCGTGCTGTCGGATGGTCAGTTCTACCGTGTCGGCGGACACAACCCGCTGCGCGCCAATGTGCGCGTGATCGCGGCGACGCACCAGAATCTGGAATCGCGCGTGCGTCAGGGTTTGTTCCGCGAGGACCTGTATCACCGTCTCAACGTGATCCGCTTGCGTTTGCCCGCATTGCGCGAGCGCAGCGAAGACATTCCTTTGCTCACGCGGCACTTCCTGCAAAAAAGCGCGCGCGATCTTGGCGTCGAGTCCAAGCGGGTGTCGGAAGAGGCGCTCGCGTATCTGGCGTCGCTGCCGTTTCCCGGCAACGTGCGGCAGTTGGAAAACCTCGCCAACTGGTTGACGGTGATGGCGCCCGCGCAGACCATCGAGATCAAGGACTTGCCGCCCGATCTCGGTCCCGCGCAGGCCGGTGCAACCGACCTTGCCGGCGGTGGCGGTGCCGCGCTCGGCACGTCGGACGCGAGCCTGGCGGGTACTGCGCCGATCAACGGCATGAATCCGGTCACGCATTCCGCGGCGGCTGGCAGCATGCCGGTCGCCACGCCCGTCAGCGCTTGGGAAGGCGGCCTGCGCACGGAAGTCGCACGCCTCTTGCGCGAGAACTCCGCCGATGTGATGGACGAACTCGCGCGCCGCTTCGAAGCTGCAGTGATCCGCGAGGCGCTCGACTTCACGCGCGGACGCAAGGTCGAGGCGGCGGAGCGTCTGGGCATCGGGCGCAATACGATTACGCGCAAGATTCAGGAACTCAATCTCGAGCCTTGACGCGCGTTCATTCCCACTGACCGGAGCGCGGCGGCTCAGGGTATGGCGTGCACGGCGCCCGCCCTGGCCGATCGCGAGATGTTGCGCCCGGCAACCCCGCTTCGCGAGTCGCGGAAGCCATTGAAGCGGGCTTCCGCGGTCGCAAGGCATAATCAACGCTGTTTTCCTTCGACAGCCGACGATGCCTTCTGCTTCTTCCGTTTCTCCCAGTTCTCCCGGTTCCCCCGGTTCCCCAGTTTCCTTTTCCTGGCCGCTTTCTCCCGATCCGTTTCTCTGGCTCGAGGCACTCGACGCCCCTGAAGCGCTCGCGTGGGTCGAGAGGCAAAATGCCCGCACGCGCGCCGCATGGTGCAGCGGCGCGCCATTCGAAACGCTCAGGCAACGTCTCGCCGATGCCTACTTGCCGCGCGAACGTCCGGTGATTCCCGATCGTTGGAAGGAATGGGCATACGACCTGTGGCAGGACGAGCGCAATCCCAAAGGCATCTGGCGGCGCACAACCTGGTCCGCATGGCGCGGCGGCAAGCCTGAATGGGAGAATCTGATCGACTTCGATGCACTCGGCGAAGCAGAAGGAACGCCGTGGGTGTGCTCGGAGTTCGACATTCTCTATCCCGACGGCGATCGCGCGCTGATCACGATGTCGCCGGGCGGCTCGGACGCGCTGGTGGTCCGCGAGTTCGACATCGAAACGCGGCGTTTTGTCGACGACGGATTCGCGATCCCGAAGGCCGGCAAGCACACCGCGTCCTGGATCGACCGCAATACGCTTTACGTGGGTTGGGACAATGGTCGCAAGAGCCTGACGCGCTCCGGCTATCCGCGCGAAGTGCGGCGCTGGACGCGCGGCACGGCGCTCGCCGATGCACCCGTCGTGTTCAAGGGTGCGTTTAGCGATATCGGCGTGGAAGGGCATTACGATCCGGTGGAAAAGCGGCACACGGTGGTGAGCAGCGTCGATTTCTTCGATTCGCGCACGTACTACCTGGACGATGCGGGCGGCGTCGACGGCGCTCACGCTCCGGCCGACGCCTGGCGTCTTTATGATGTGCCGTCGCACGTGGCAGTGAGCGGCTGGCAGGGCTGGCTGTTGCTCGAACCGCGCCTCGACTGGCACTGCAACGGCGTCGTCTATCCGGGCGGCGCGTTGCTGGCGATTCGCGAAGCCGCGTTCCTGCGCGGCATGCGTGACGTGACGCCGCTCTTCATGCCGACTGCGCAGACCTCCGCGTGCGAATGGACGCATACGCGCAATCAGCTCATCGTCTCGTATCTGGAAGACGTGCAGAACAAGACCTTGTTGTTCACCACGTCGCAAGCCGCCGATCAGACATGGCAGCGGCAGCGGCGCGTCTTTCCATCGCACCCGGACGGGCAAGCCGACGTCTCGCCGGTGGAGTCCACGCTGAACGACGAGGTGTTCGTCGATACCGACGACTATCTGCAGCCTCCCGCGTACTGGCTCGCCGATCTTGCCCGTGACGATCTCAACGAGTGGGAACTGCTCGAGCGCTGGCCGACACAGTTTGACGCGACGCGCTTCATGGTGACGCGCGGGCATGCTGTCTCCGCGGACGGCACGCGGATACCGTACACAGTGGTCGGACCGCGGACCGCGCGGGATCAGCAATGCAACGGCCCGGCAGAAGAGCGGCCGGCCTCGCAATCGTCGCGGCCCTGCCTGCTGACCGGCTACGGCGGCTTCGCGATTCCATTGCTGCCGAGTTATCTGACGGGGCAGGGCATCGGCTGGCTGGAGCGTGGCGGCGTGTACGTGGTCGCGCACATTCGCGGCGGCGGCGAGTTCGGTACTCGCTGGCACACGGCGGCGCAAGGCGAAGAACGGCAGCGTGCGTTCGACGACTTCATTGCGGTAGCGCAAACGCTCGTCGCGAACGGCGTGACGAGCGCCGCGCAACTCGGCATTCAGGGCGGCAGCAACGGAGGCCTGCTGGTGGCAGCGTGCATGGTCCAGCGCCCCGAACTCTTCGGCGCGGTGATCTGCGAAGTGCCGCTGCTCGACATGAGCCGCTATCACCTGCTGCATGCAGGCGCGTCATGGATCGACGAATACGGCGATCCCGACGATCCCGACGACGCGCGCGCACTCGCCGCGTACTCCCCTTATCACAACGTGTCGGCCGGCGTGAAGTATCCGCCGGTCCTGTTCACGACATCTACCGCCGACGATCGCGTGCATCCCGGCCATGCGCGAAAGATGGCCGCGCGCATGCAGGCGCTCGGCGTCGACAACGTGTGGTATCGCGAAAACACGGACGGAGGACACGGCGGCTCCGATGAACTGGAGCAGGCCGAGCACGATGCGATGGTTTTCGAGTTTCTATGGCGAACGCTGAGCGCTTCCGCTTGAGGCTTTGGGAGAGGCTTCGTGAGAGCAGGTCGTAACAGTCTGTCTCGCAGCCGGGTTTGACGTTGCGAGACCCGGCCGGATCTTGCCGGTGTTCGTCAGCCGATCTGCGCGACGACCGGTGCATGGTCCGACGGCTGGTCCCACTTGCGCGGCACCTTGTCCACTTCGCATGACGTGCAGGCTTCAGAGAGCGGCTTTGAAAGCAGGATATGGTCGATGCGCAGGCCCGCGTTGCGGCGAAACGCCATCATCCGGTAGTCCCACCACGAATAGATTTTTTCGGGCTGTTCGAACTGACGGAATGCGTCGACGAGACCCAATTCGATCAGCCGCAGGAACTCGGCGCGTTCTTCCGGCGAAACGAGGTTCTGGCCTTCCCACGCCTTGGGATCGTGCACGTCGCGGTCGTCAGGTGCGATGTTGTAGTCGCCGAGCAGCGCGAGCTTCGGATACAGCGCCATTTCGCTTGCGATCCAGTTGTGCAGCGCGGCGAGCCAGCGGAGCTTGTACGCGAATTTGTCGGTGCCGGGCGCCTGGCCGTTCGGGAAGTACGCAGAGATGATACGCACGCCCTCGACGGTCGCCGCGACCACGCGCTGCTGCAAGTCCTCAAAGCCGGGAATATTTCGCACGATGCTGCTTTCGTCCACATTCAGACCCTGGCGCACGAGAATGCCGACCCCGTTGTACGTCTTCTGGCCCGCGAACCAGCTGCGGTAGCCTTTCTCTTCGAGTTCGGCGCGCGGGAACTTCTCGTCGGGCAGCTTCAGTTCCTGAAGGCACAGCACGTCGGTGCCGCTGGTTTCCAGCCAGTCGATCACATGCTGTTGGCGGACTTTGAGGGAGTTGACGTTCCAGGTGGCGATTTTCACGGGAGATTCTCAAGCTGAATGGCGCAGGAGCCGTAGCTTACCAGCGCATACGGGGCAAAACGATTTTCGCGCGGCTCGAACCACGCGAAGCGAACCAAAATAAAAAGCCGATGCGCGACGCGCGCGGCGTATAGTGGGGATCACACTCACAGTTTGACTTACTCAGGCACTGGCGTGCAGCGGAGGGCATCATGGCTCAACTTTATCCTGATCTTTATAAGGACTTCGAAGTGCATCCGCTGGTTTTCTCGCGGGCGTTCGACAAGTTCGACGGTCACAAGCGGCACGCGGAAGGCTATGACGTCGCGGTGCGCGTGTGTCGTCCCGGCGCAATCAGCGGGTCGAAGGCGAGCCGCGTGTTTCGTCTCGTGCTACCTGCAACGTTCTCCGATTTCGGCGTGGCCAAACGCAGCGCGAGCCAGTACGGCGCGGATATTATCGACGGCAAGATCGAGGGCGCGACTGTGCTGGATCTGTGAGCCACAGATGCTCCTTTTGCGCTTTCGTTCGTGCTTCGCTCTAATGAATCATGCGATTGTTGCGGGATCGTTTGACGTATAGCTAACATCTCTATACAATCCTTTTTCTCTGACGCGGGGTGGAGCAGTCTGGCAGCTCGTCGGGCTCATAACCCGAAGGTCACAGGTTCAAATCCTGTCCCCGCAACCAAGCATTGTTGAAAGCCCGCTGGCGCAAACCAGCGGGCTTTTTAACTTGTAGCACCGCAATTGTGGCGCTGCGATTGCGTTGAAATGCAATCGCGCGTCGTCCGCCACTACTGCGTTCCAATCGCCCACTCAACCGCCGCTTGCGCATGCAACGCCGTGGTATCGAAAACGGGCAGAACAGAATCTTCCGGCTTGATCAGCAACGTGATTTCGGTGCATCCGAGAATCACCGCTTGCGCACCACGCGAAGCCAGCGATTCGATCACGTTTTGATACACCGCGCGCGATTCGCTGTTCACGTTGCCGTGACATAACTCGTCGTAAATAATGCGGTGTATGTCCGCGCGTTCTGCTTCTTCGGGCACCAAAGTCTCGAGTCCATAGCGATCGTGCAGTCGGCCTGTGTAAAACGTCTGCTCCATCGTATAGCGCGTGCCGAGCAAGCCGACGCGCTCGACGCCCGCCGCGCGCAACGCGGTGCCGGTCGGATCGGCGATATGCAGAAACGGTACGTTGATCGCCTGCTCGATCGATTCATACACGCGATGCATCGTATTGGTGGCGAGCATCACCAGCTCGGCGCCGCCGCGTTCCAGTTGACGCGCCGCGTCGGCCATCCGCTCGCCGAGCGCGCCCCAGTCGCCCGCGCGCTGATCTGCTTCGATCGGCGCAAAGTCCACGGTCAGCATCAGGCTGCGTGCGTTGTGATGACCGCCCAGGCGCGCCTTCGCGTGACGGTTGAGCAGCCTGTAATACTCGGCGGACGACTCCCAGCTCATTCCGCCAATCACACCTATCGTCTTCATCTGCATGCTCCCGATCATTGCGTCTTGATGACTGAGCTGAGTATAGGTGCGCCGCGGTGCACGCAGCCGGTACGGATTTCGCGGCACTCGCCGGTACGGCAAGCGGATTAAGCGCCAGGCAAAACGCTAGATAGACGCCGGATACAACCTGCGCATACTTTCTGGCGCCGATAGAATCGTCATCAGCCACAGCGCACGGACATACAGACAAGGAGGGAGAGATGGATCTGATCATCCGCCACGCGATGCTGCCGAAAAGCATCGCGCCGCAAGCCGGGCAGCCGCTCGACATCGGCATTGAAGCGGGGCGCATCGTTGCCGTGGAACCGAATCTCGCCGCCGCCGCGCGCGAGGAAATCGACGCTGCCGGCTCGCTCGTCACGCCGCCGTTCGTCGATCCGCATTTCCATATGGACGCGACGCTCTCGTATGGTTTGCCGCGCGTGAACGCGTCGGGCACGCTTCTCGAAGGTATTGCGTTGTGGGGCGAACTCAAGCCGCAACTTACGCAGGACGCGTTGATCGAACGCGCGATGCAGTATTGCGACTGGGCGGTCGCGCGCGGGCTGCTTGCAATCCGCAGTCACGTCGATGTGTGCGATCCGCGTCTTCTCGCTGTCGAGGCGCTCGTCGAAGTGAAGCGCCGCGTCGCGCCTTATCTCGATCTGCAACTGGTGGCATTTCCCCAGGACGGCGTGCTGCGCAGCCCAGGCGCTTTCGAGAACCTGAAGCGGTCGATCGCAATGGGCGTCGACGTGGTCGGCGGCATTCCGCATTTCGAGCGCACCATGGCCGACGGCGCGCAGTCGGTGCGCATGCTGTGCGAGTATGCGGCGGAGCAGGGGCTGCGCGTGGACATGCATTGCGATGAATCGGACGACCCCATGTCGCGCCACATCGAAACGCTCGCGGCCGAGACGCAGCGTCTCGGCTTGCATGGGCGCGTCACCGGCTCGCATCTGACGTCGATGCATTCAATGGACAACTACTACGTGAGCAAGCTCTTGCCGCTCATGCGCGAATCGGGCGTGGCGGCCATCGCGAATCCGCTCATCAACATCACGTTACAGGGACGCAGCGACACGTATCCCAAGCGGCGCGGCATGACGCGCGTGCCGGAGATGATGGCGGCGGGTATCAACGTCGCCTTCGGGCACGATTGCGTGATGGATCCGTGGTACAGCCTGGGCTCGGGCGACATGCTCGAAGTCGCGCACATGGGCTTGCACGTCGCGCAGATGACAGGCGTCGAAGGCATGCACGCGTGTTTCGACGCGGTCACGGTGAACGCAGCGCGCATTCTCGGTCTGGAAGGCTATGGCGTCGCGCCTGGCCGCGCAGCCAATCTCGTGCTGCTCGACGCGCGCGATCCGGTCGAAGCGATCCGTTTGCGCGCGGCGCGGCTGGCGGTAATAAGCCGCGGCAAGGTGGTGAGCCGTGCACCGGCTGCGCGCGCGGCGCTGTCGCTCGAAGGGCGTCCCGCAGAGGTGGATTTCAAGCTGCATCGCGGTTGAGCGCGGCAGGGTGCGGCCAAAGAAAAGCCGGTGTCCGCTCGCGCGGAACACCGGCTTCTTTACATCGGCACTGACCGATGCGCCGAGGGTTTCCTCCGCGCATCGTGCGGCGTTTCAATGCGCCGCGGCGGGCGTCATGCCGTTGTGTCGCAACAAGGCGTCGATGTTCGGCTCACGTCCGCGGAACGCCTTGAACGATTCCATCGCCGGACGGCTGCCGCCCACTTCGAGAATCTCCTTGCGGTAACGCATGCCGGTTGTCTGGTCGAGCACGCTGCCGCTCGCGGCCTGCGCCGCTTCCTCGAATGCCGCGTAGGCGTCGGCGGACAGCACTTCGGCCCACTTGTAGCTGTAGTAGCCGGCCGCATAACCGCCGGCAAAAATATGGCTGAACGTGTTCGGCCAACGCGAGAACGGCGCCTGCGGCACGACATGAAAGCGCTCGTTGATCTCGCTTGCAAGTTCGGTCGCGTTCTTCGTGCCTGCTGCGTCGAAGCCGGTATGCAACTGCATGTCGAACATGGAAAACACGATCTGGCGCAACGTGCCGAGACCGCTCTGGAAATTCTTCGCGGCCAGCATCTTGTCGAACAGTTCACGCGGCAGCGGCTGCGCGGTTTCGACGTGCGACGTCATGTCCGAGAGCACATCCCACTCCCAGCAGAAGTTCTCCATGAATTGCGACGGCAGTTCGACCGCGTCCCATTCCACGCCGTTGATGCCCGAAACCCCGAGCTCGTCCACACGCGTGAGCATGTGATGCAGGCCGTGCCCAAATTCGTGGAAAAGCGTGATGACTTCGTCGTGCGTGAAGCAGGCCGGCTTGCCGCCGACCGGCGCAGAGAAGTTGCAGGTCAGATAAGCAACCGGCGTTTGCACGCCGCCATGGGTATGCTTGTGACGGCCGCGCGCGTCGTCCATCCAGGCGCCGCCGCGTTTGCCTTCGCGCGCATACAGGTCGAGATAGAACTGCGCGACAAGGCCGCCGTCCTGGTTCTCGACGCGGAAAAAGCGCACGTCCGGATGCCAGACGGCTGCTTCGTCGCGACGGATGCGCACGCCGAAGAGCGTTTCCGTCACTTTGAACAGGCCTTTGAACACGGCGTCTTCAGGGAAATACTGTTTGACCTCGTTCTCTGAGAACGAATAGCGCTTCTGACGCAGACGTTCGGCGGCGAACGTCATGTCCCACGGTTGCAGATCGCTCAAGCCGAGTTCGCTTGAAGCGAATTCGCGCAACTCCTTCCAGTCCTGCTCCGCATGCGGTCGCGCGCGCGTGGCGAGGTCTTCGAGAAAAGCCATGACCTGTTCCGGCGATTCGGCCATTTTGGGCGCGAGCGATACCTCGGCGAAATTCTTGTAGCCGAGCATATGCGCTTCTTCGGCACGCAGCTTCAACTGGTCGGCGAGCACCGACGTGTTGTCCCATTCGGGCTTGCCCTTGCCGTATTGCGGGCCCAGTTCGGATGCGCGCGTCACATATGCGCGGTACATCGCTTCGCGCATCGGACGGTTTTCCGAGTACTGCATGACCGGGAAATACGACGGGAAATGCAGCGTGAACTTGTAGCCGGTCTTGCCTTCGCGCTCGGCTGCTTCCTTCGCGGCCTCGATCACGTCTTCCGGCAGGCCGGCCAGTTCCGCCTCGTTGCCGGCTTCGACGAAATACGCGTAGGCGTTGGTCGCATCGAGCACGTGGTCCGAAAACGCTTTCGACAACGCTGCCTGACGTTCCTGCAACTCGGCGAAATGCGGCTTCTGGTCTTCAGGCAATTCCGCGCCGGACAAACGGAAGTCGCGCAGCGCGTTGCCAAGAATTTTCTTGCGTTCGCTCGTCAGCGAGGCGAATTCATCGCTCGCGTTCAGCGTCTTGTACTTCTCGTAGAGCGCGAGATTCTGACCGACGCTCGACCAGAACTCGGTCACGCGCGGCAGATTTTCGCCATACACGGCGCGCAACTCGGGCGTGTCGGCGACGGCGTTCAGATGGCCCACAACGCTCCAGGCGCGCGACAGCGGTTCGGTCGCGCGCTCGACGGGCTCGACGACATCGGCCCACGAAGCGGGCGTGATCGGCCGGGCAGCGCGCTCGACGGCGGCGGCCGCATCGGCGAGCAGCACGTCAAGTGCGGGCGTGACATGTTCAGGGCGGATGTCGCCAAAGCGCGGCAGGTCGGAGAAATCGAGGAGCGGATTGTCGTGATTCGAGACGGTAGTGGACATGAGGCTTCCTGTCTGACGCGGGTGAACGGGTAATCGGTACTTTAATCGGTGCTTGAGCCGCGTGCGCGCTGCGGCGGCTCGTGGCGGCTCATGGCGGTTATTACACCGCACATCAGCATTATTGGGGCGGGGCGCGCCGATTCCAATCGCCGGCACACAAATTAGCAGATGTGGCCGCCCGTAGCGCTTTTGTGCGAAAACGAACGGTGCTAAATGGTGCCGCGCCGCATTCTGACGTGTCTATTGCGTTGCGACGCTTTTCAGCAGGAGAGGTACCGATGACCCCGCTTTCGCACGCTTTATCGCGCAAAGGCAACAATTTCGACCTCGTGCGGCTGCTAGCCGCCGTGGCCGTGGTGTATGGCCATTCGTATCTGCTGCAGTCCCCGGACGGCACGACCGACTGGGTCGAAAACGCGCTCGGTTTCGACGGTTTCGGCGCGCTCGGTGTGTACGCGTTTTTTTTGCTGAGCGGCATGCTGGTGACCGCCAGCTTCGACCGCCAACGCTCGGTGCCGCGCTTCGCCGTGCTGCGGATTGCCCGCCTGTGGCCGGCGGTGGCGCTTGGATCGCTCGTTACAGTCTTCATCGTCGGGCCGCTTTTCACGACGCTGCCGCTGCGTGAGTACTTCAGTTCGGGCATGACGTGGGCGAATCTGGACAACTTCTCGACCATCGTGATGAAAACCGGCTGGGCGCTGCCGGGCGTGTTCGAACACAACCGCTTTCCCGTCGACGTGTGCGGCCCGTTGTGGACGCTGCCGCTCGAAGTACGCTGCTACCTGATCGTGCTCGCAACCGGCTTGCTCGGGTTGCTGTCGAGCGCGCGCGGCATCGCGCTCGCGGCGGCGCTCGGCATTGCCGCTTTCGTGCTGCGCGTGCATTTGCCGCCGCATCTGACGCCGCATTCGCTGCCGCTCGTACAGATTGGCCTGCGCGACTTCACCGAGACGCCCGGCGGCTATTCGTTCTGGCCGGAGCCGTTTTTCATGCTTGGCATGCTGCTCTATGGCTTGCGGGAGCGGATCAGTATCGACGGTCTGACAGCGCTCGCATTCACCATGGTGTTCCTCGTGTTCCGCGACACGGCCGGCGCGCAGCCGCTGTTCTATCTGGCTTTTGTGTACGGTGTACTGTGGATCGGGACGACGCCGCTGTTGCGGCGGTTCGTGCCGCGCCATGACTACTCGTACGGAATTTATCTGTATGGCTTCATGGTGCAGCAATGCGTCGCGAATATCGCTCCGCAGTTGAGCCATGTGACGGCAGTGCTGATCGCCGCCCCGTTTATCCTGCTCTGCGCGGCTTTGTCGTGGCACTGCGTCGAGCGGCCGGTGCTGATGTGGTGCCGTGGGCGCCTCGCGCGCCGACGGGCGCCGCGTCCCGACGGCGTGCCGGTGAGCGAGCAGGCTGTGCGCTAGAGCGTGTGGTGAATGTGTGGGGCGGTCGATCGAGGCTTGGAGTGACGGGTTGTGTCTTCTGCGACGGCAACGCCGTGAGACGCGATGCGTGTGAGACAGACATTCGAAATGAGCGGGGCGGGGAGCAGGGCGAGGAGATGACGAGACGTCGGCTGGAAGCGACGCGAGGGTGGTCTTGAAGTGTGGCAGTAAGTGAGTCTGAAAGCGAGGCAGGAAGCGAAGCGGGAGGTCGGCTCAAATTGATGCGAGAGCCGACCTCCGAGTAGGGTGCGAAGCGAGTTGAAAGCGCGGGGCAGGGCAACGCTCAGCGCTTTCTTTTTTACCTCAAGCGTGCCGCGCGGCCTCACGTTCCGCGGCTTCGATCGTGTTGACGAGCAACATCGTAATTGTCATCGGGCCCACGCCGCCAGGCACCGGCGTGATGTAGCCGGCCACTTCCTTGACGCCTGCGAAATCCACGTCGCCGCACAGCTTGCCGGCTTCGTCGCGATTCATGCCGACGTCGATCACGGCCGCGCCCGGCTTCACCATGTCAGCGGTGAGAATGTTGCGCAGGCCGGTGGCGGCCACCACGATGTCGGCGTTGCGCGTATGCGCGGCCAGATCGCGCGTTTTGCTGTGACCGATCGTGACCGTGGCGCCCGCTTCGAGCAGCAACAGCGCCATAGGCTTGCCCACGATGTTCGAGCGTCCTATCACCACCGCGTTCGCGCCCTGAAGCGGAATGTCGTAAGCCGCAAACATCTTCATCACGCCGTACGGCGTGCACGGGCGAAACAGCGGCTGGCCGGTCAGCAATGCGCCGGCATTGGCGACGTGGAAACCGTCCACGTCTTTCTCGGGCGCGATCGCCTCGATCACCTTGTGGCTATCGATATGCGGCGGCAGCGGAAGCTGCACGAGAATGCCGTGAATGCGCGGATCGCGGTTCAGTTCGTCAATACGTTCGAGCAGTTCGGCTTCCGGCAGATCGGCCGGATAGCGGTCGAGCGATGAGCCGAGACCGTTGTCGTGGCAGGCCTTGACCTTGTTGCGCACATAGACTTCGCTTGCCGGATTGTCGCCGACCAGCACGACGGCAAGCCCCGGCTGATGGCCGCGAGCGGTGAGTGCGGCGGCGCGCGCGGCCACGTCGGCGCGCAGGGTCTTGGAAAGGGCGAGGCCGTCGATCAGTTTGGCAGTCATGGTCGGTCGAGAGGGACAGTATGGAAAGCGGAGCAGCGCGCGTGCCGCGCACCGTGGCGTTTTTCAGCGGGAACGGGTCGGCGCATGAAAAGCACGTGACGCCAATCGGAGCTAGGCGCCGCTGCAAAGTCCGTCATTATACCGGCGTGCGCGGTCATGCCGATGACGTCCGATCGACGCGAGCGCTTGCCTTGACGAAGAAGTAGCGAGGAGGAACCGACGAAAGGCCGGACTGGGCAGTCCGGCCGCTTGGGGCCGTGTGGACCGACCGCGCCGACCGGGCCGCCGGGGGCGACGGCCTTTCAGTTCGCGTGAAGCACGCCAGAAGGCGCGCCGCCGGCGCTTATTGTGCCGCTTGCTGCGGTTTGTTCGACAACGCGAGTCGCAACAGGTCGGCGACCGTGTTGACGTTCAGCTTTTCCATGATGTTCGCGCGGTGCGCTTCGACCGTCTTGATGCTGATGCCGAGGTCGTCGGCGATCTGCTTGTTCAGGCGGCCGGCAATGATCCGCTCCAGCACCTGATGTTCGCGGGCGGTGAGCTTGCCGAGACGCTCGGCGGCCGCGCGCTGCTGCTGCACGCTCGTGCTTTCGCTGCGCGCTTTGTCGAGCATGCGCTCGACGAGCTTGCGCAACTCGGCTTCGTCGAACGGCTTTTCGATGAAGTCCATCGCGCCTTTTTTCATCGTGGACACTGCCATCGGCACATCGCCATGACCTGTCACGAAGATGATCGGCAGCGACGCATTGTCGGCGATCAGGCGCTCCTGCAGTTCCAGTCCGCTCATGCCGGACATCCGCACATCGAGAATCAGGCAGGCTATCTGGCCCGGATGCTGATGCGGTTGCCATGCGTCGATGAATTGCTCGGCGCTCGAAAAGCACTGCACGCGGTAGCCGTTTGCCTCCAGCAGCCAGCGCAGCGAATCTCGCACGGCCTCGTCGTCGTCGACGACAAAGACAGTTTCCTGTGTGGTGACTGGGCTGTTCATAGCTCTCCCGTAACGGTTTGTGGTGTCGGCGCCTCTGACCCGCCGTTGCTCGGGCCGTCGGGCTCTCCAATAGGCAGACTGCAATGGAACGTGGCGCCCGTGATGTGGCCGTCTGACTCGACGTTGTTGACCACCCACAGACGGCCGCGGTGCGATTCGATAATCGAACGGCAAATGTTCAGCCCCATGCCCATACCATCGGACTTGGTGCTGTAAAACGGTTCGAACAGTCGCTCGGCCGTTGCTTCGTCGACGCCCGGACCCTGGTCGACGACGCTGATGCAGACAAAGCCGCTTTCCAGCCGCACGACCACGCGGATCACCGGATCGACCGCATTGGGCCGCGCTTCGGCCATCGCCTCGGCACCGTTCTTGAGCAGGTTGACCAGCACCTGCTCGATCAGCACCGGGTCGACGTAAATGACGGGCAGCCGCGAGCGCATGTCGGTGACGATGCGAATGCGCCGCTTGCGCACCTCGATCTCCGCGAGGCCCACCGCGTCTGCGACGATGTCCGCCACGCGCGTAGCCTGACGCTTCGGCTCGCTGCGTTTCACGAACTCGCGAATCCGCTTGATGATCATGCCGGCGCGCACCGCCTGCTGGGCGGTCTTTTCGAGCACGGGCAGCAGGTTGTCAGGCGTCGTCCGACCGGATTTAACCAGTGCAACGGTTCCCGAGCAATAGTTATTGATCGCGGCGAGCGGCTGATTCAGTTCGTGCGCGAGCGACGAGGCCATTTCGCCCATGGTCATCAGCCGGCTCGTGAACTGCAGTTTTTCGTCTTGCTGGCGCGACAGTTCCTGCGCCTGCTTGCGCGTGGTGATGTCGGTTGCGATCTGCATCTGCGCAAGGTGGCCGTCCACCCATTGAATGTACTGGCGGCGCACTTCGAACCATTTCTGGATGCTTTGCACATAGATTTCCTGCGCGTCGGCCGTGCTCTCCGTCAACGCGGCGGCAGGCAGTCCGGCGTAGGTATCCACCATATCGATCGAATCCGACGACGCCTGTGCGCTATCGAACCCGCCGCCCGCCAATTCCAGGTGGCCGTCCGGGCGGATCCCGAACAGGTGCCGGTAGTAGCGGTTGGCGAACAGCAGTTCGGCTTCATCGGCGGCGAGCACCGAGACAGCGGCGTCGAGGCTCTCCAGCACGGTCGTGAAGCGCTCGTGTGCGGCGGCAAGTTCTTCACGCGCGCGCTTGGGTTCGGTGATGTCGGTCATCGACGACATCCAGCCGGTCTGGCGGCCCGAACTGTCGATGAGCGGCGATACGTAGAGGCGCGCGTGGAACGTGGAGCCGTCTTTGCGGCGCACGCGCAATTCGAAGCCCGAGGAGGGCGCCTTGCCGCGCAGCGTCATGTCGAGCTGACGCTGCATCTCCGGATAAGCGTCGCGCGGCCAGTAAGCGAACGGTGCGGTCTTGCCGACCAGGTCGCTTTCGTCCCAGCCGGTCATCCGGCAAAACGCCGGATTCACGTGTGTGATGCGGCCGTGCATGTCGAGCACCCGCATGCCGATCAGCACGGAATTTTCCATCGCGCGACGGAAAAACGCTTCGGCGTAAAGCGCCTGTTGCGCCTCGAAACGCTGCCGCGTGTGTTTCCACAAACTCCACAGACTCCACAGCACGAAACACGATAGACCTGCCACCAGCCACACGAGTGTGTTGTTGGTGAAATTGGTCATTTGCGGGAACGCATAGACGCGCACCGAGACACCCTGGCCCGGCGGGTCGAGCGGCAGGTCGTAGAACATGTCGCGCGGCAGGCGCGGGCGCGTGGACGTGGTGGTCAGCTCGCGGTTGTTCGCGTCGATGATCGAAATCTTGTACTTGGCCGACAGCTCGGGCGGGATGTCGTGCTTCAGAATGCCTTCGACCGAAAACACGGCGGCAATCGAGCCAAGGAATTCGCGATCGCGATAGACCGGTGTTTGCAACGTGATGTAGCCGTTGCCGAGGTCGTCGTAGATGAGCGGCGAGTAGACCTGGCGGCGCGTGCTGCGCGCCTCGGTGAAGGCGGCTTTCACTGCCTCGTCCATCTGGGTGTCGTTAGGCTTCGCGAGCCGCTGTCCGAATACCGGAAGCGCCGTGCTGGGCCAGCGCGGCTGCTGCTGGCTCGTGTACCAGTTCATGTAGAGGATCTCGGGATGCCCCTGCATGATGTCCGTGGTGGACACCTGGAACGACTGCGGATCGGCGTGGCCCGCCACGAGGTCGCGGGCGAGAGCCTGGATCTGTTCTTGCGCGCCCGTCATGGACAGGCGGATCTGCTGCTGGGCCCATGCAACGTTGCGGTAGAGCGTGTCTTCCTGTTGCTGCTGCTCGCGCCGGTTCAGGCTCCACAGAATGAGGCTCATGACGACCAGGAAAACCAGGATCGACAGGAGCGGCGTGAGCAAATAGGAATTCGACCACCATGGTCCATGGTGCCAGCGGGAGGACGGCGTCGAATCCGTCGGCGAACCGGCGGTGCGCGCCGAGCGAGCGAAAAGCCGTTCGGTCAACATGCGTGGCATTGTAGCGCAGCGCGTACTTCCCAAATGGCGCAAAAAATCACGGAAAGTGCCGTTAATCGGCGCACACTAGCTCGCGTATCCGTCAAAAGGCAGTCAAATCAGGTTGCGCCGCAACAATTTTCCGCATTATGAGAACCGATCTCGTAATTCGAAAATTTTGTTGCGTGGACGTCGGGACCCTTATTACAATCGGCCGAAGCTGCCGCGGCCGTGCTTCGTCCGCGTCGTCTGTCCAAAGAGCGTTCCTCTATATCCAGGAGACGAGCATGTCCGCTGTACCCGACGAAGTCATGAAATATGTCGCCGCTGAGAAAGACGACGATCCCCAGGAAACCGGCGAATGGCTCGAAGCGCTGGATGGCGTGATTTCTGCTGTTGGCCCCGACCGTGCCCACTACCTGATCGAGAAGCAGATCGAGTTTGCCCGCGTGCATGGCGAACATCTGCCGTTCTCCGCCAACACCCCGTACATCAACACGATTCCGGTCACGCGTCAGGCGAAGATTCCCGGCGACCAGGACATCGAACACCGCATCCGTTCGTACACGCGCTGGAACGCCATTGCCATGGTGCTGCGCGCCGGCAAGGACACCAATGTCGGCGGCCACATCGCGTCGTTCGCGTCGGCGGCCACGCTGTATGACGTCGGCTTCAACCATTTCTGGCACGCGCCGTCGCCCGAACACGGCGGCGATCTCGTGTTCGTGCAGGGCCACTCGTCGCCGGGTGTGTACTCGCGCGCGTTCCTGCTCGGCCGTCTGACCGAACAGCAGCTCGACAACTTCCGCCAGGAAGTGGGCGGCGAGGGCATCTCGTCGTATCCGCACCCGTGGCTGATGCCCGACTTCTGGCAATTCCCGACCGTTTCGATGGGCCTTGGCCCGATCATGGCGATCTACCAGGCGCGCTTCATGAAGTACATGCAGGCGCGCGGCATCGCTAAGACCGAAGGCCGCAAGGTGTGGGCTTTCCTCGGCGACGGCGAAACGGACGAACCGGAATCGCTCGGCGCGATCGGCATGGCCGGCCGCGAACGGCTCGACAACCTCGTGTTCGTGATCAACTGCAACCTGCAGCGCCTCGACGGTCCGGTGCGCGGTAACGGCAAGATCATCCAGGAACTGGAAAGCGAATTCCGCGGCGCGGGCTGGAACGTCATCAAGGTCGTGTGGGGCAGCCGTTGGGACGCACTGTTCCAGCGCGACAAGTCGGGCGCGCTGATGCGCCGCATGATGGAAGTCGTGGACGGCGAATATCAGACGTACAAGTCGGAGTCGGGCGCGTTCGTTCGCGAGCACTTCTTCAATACGCCGGAACTGAAGGCGCTGGTCGCCGACTGGTCGGACGAAGACGTGTGGAATCTGAACCGCGGCGGCCATGACCCGCACAAGATTTACGCGGCGTTTTCCGAAGCCACCCAGACGAAAGGCCAGCCGACCGTCATTCTTGCGAAGACGATCAAGGGCTACGGCATGGGCGAAGCCGGCCAGGCCATGAACATCACCCACCAGCAGAAGAAAATGCAGGTGGAGCAGCTGAAGAAATTCCGCGACCAGTTCCGTCTGCCGATCGCCGACGAAGACCTGGTGAACGTTCCGTACCTCAAGTTCGAAGAAGGTTCGAAGGAACTCGAGTACATGCGTGCCCGCCGTCAGGAACTCGGCGGTTATCTGCCGGCGCGCCGTCAGAAGGCCGAATCGCTGCCGGTGCCGGACCTGTCGGCATTCGAGCCGCTGCTGAAGGGCACGGGCGAAGGCCGCGAGATCTCCACGACGATGGCGTTCGTGCGCATTCTCAACATCCTGCTGAAGGACAAGGCGCTCGGCAAACGCATCGTGCCGATCGTGCCCGACGAGTCGCGTACGTTCGGTATGGAAGGTCTGTTCCGTCAGATCGGTATCTGGAATCAGGATGGCCAGAAGTACATTCCGGAAGATTCCGACCAGCTGATGTTCTACCGCGAGTCGGAAACCGGTCAGATTCTGCAGGAAGGTATCAACGAAGCCGGCGGCATGTCGGACTGGATCGCAGCCGCGACGTCGTACTCGACGCACGGCGAGATCATGATCCCGTTCTACATCTTCTATTCGATGTTCGGCTTCCAGCGCATCGGCGACCTCGCGTGGGCCGCTGGCGACATGCGCTCGCGCGGCTTCCTGCTGGGCGGAACCGCGGGCCGCACGACGCTGAACGGCGAAGGTCTGCAACACGAAGACGGCCACTCGCTGCTGTGGGCCGCTTCGGTGCCGAACTGCATCAGCTACGACCCGACGTTCGGTTACGAACTCGCGGTCATCATGCAGGACGGCCTGCGCCGCATGGTCGCTGATCAGGAAGACGTGTACTACTACATCACGGTGATGAACGAGAACTACGAGCACCCGGCGATCCCGCAGGGCGAGAGCGTAGCGGCCGACATCATCAAGGGCATGTACGCGTTCCGCAAGGCCGATGCCGACAGCAAGGCGCCGCGCGTGCAGCTGATGGGCGCGGGCACGATCTTCAACGAAGTGATCGCCGCCGCCGACCTGCTGAAGAACGACTGGGGCGTCGCCGCCGATCTGTGGAGCGTGCCGAGCTTCACCGAACTCGCGCGCGAAGGCCACGAAGTGCAGCGCTGGAACCTGCTGCATCCGACCGAAGAGAAGAAAGTCTCGCACGTCGAGAAGCTCCTGAAGGACGCGCCTGGTCCGGTGATTGCCTCCACCGACTACGTGCGCGCGCTGACCGAGCAGATTCGCGCATTCGTGCCGCAACGTTTCGTCGTGCTGGGCACGGACGGTTACGGCCGTTCGGACACGCGCGAAAAGCTGCGCCACTTCTTCGAAGTCGACCGCTACTGGGTCACGGTGGCCGCGTTGAACGCACTGGCAGACGAGGGCACGATCGAACGTAAGGTCGTCGCCGAGGCGCTCAAGAAATACAACCTTGATCCCGCCAAACCCAACCCGATGACCGTCTAAGGCATCATTCCCCGTGTGCCACGGCGTGCGCGCCTGTTCCTGATCGTCAGGGGCAGGTGCGTGCGCGGCCCAGGAGACACTAACAATGAGTCAAGCGATCGAAGTCAAGGTGCCGGACATCGGCGATTACAAGGACATTCCTGTGATCGAGGTGCTGGTCAAGGCGGGTGATACCGTCGAAAAAGAGCAATCGCTCGTCACGCTGGAGTCCGACAAGGCGACCATGGACGTGCCGAGTTCGGCCGCCGGCGTCGTCAAGGAAGTGAAGGTCAAGGTCGGCGACAACGTGTCGGAAGGTTCGCTGATCGTCGTGCTGGACGGCGCCGAAGGCGGCGCGGCTGCTCCGGCGCCCGCTGCTGCTCCTGCGCCCGCAGCTGCACCGGCCGCAGCGCCCGCTGCAACCGGCGGCGGCCTGCAGGATGTCAAGGTGCCGGATATCGGCGACTACAAAGACATTCCCGTGATCGAAGTCGCGGTGAAGGTCGGCGATCGCGTCGAGAAAGAGCAGTCGCTCGTCACGCTCGAATCCGACAAGGCGACGATGGACGTGCCCAGCTCGGCCGCTGGCGTCGTCAAGGAAGTGAAGGTCAAGGTCGGCGATACCGTCTCCGAAGGCTCGGTCATCGTCGTGGTGGAAGCCGAAGGCGCCGCCGCGGCACCCGCTCCGGCACCCGCAGCAGCACCGAAGCAGCAAACCGAAAAGCCTTCGGACGCGCCGGTTACGCCGTCGCCCGCTCCGGCTTCGCCGTCCGCACTCGCGCAAGCGCCGGTGATTCCGGCCGGCGAGGGCGGCGCACGGCATTCGAGCCACGCGTCGCCGTCGGTGCGCAAGTTCGCGCGCGAACTCGGTGTGGATGTGACGCAGGTGCAGGGCACGGGTCCGAAAGGCCGCATTACGCAAGCTGACGTGACCGCGTTCATCAAGGGCGTCATGACGGGCCAGCGCGCAGCGCCGGCCGGTGCAGCCGCGCCCGCGGCTGCCGGCGGCGGCGAGTTGAATCTGCTGCCGTGGCCGAAGATCGACTTCACGAAGTTCGGTCCGGTCGACCCGAAGCCGCTCTCGCGCATCAAGAAGATTTCCGGTGCGAACCTGCATCGCAACTGGGTCATGATTCCGCACGTCACGAACAACGACGAAGCGGACATCACCGAACTGGAAGCGCTGCGCGTGCAGTTGAACAAGGAAAACGAAAAGGCCGGCGTGAAGATCACGATGCTGGCGTTCGTGATCAAGGCCGTCGTGTCGGCCCTGAAGAAATTCCCGACGTTCAACGCGAGCCTCGACGGCGACAACCTCGTGTTCAAGCAGTATTACCACGTGGGTTTTGCCGCCGACACGCCGAACGGTCTCGTGGTTCCGGTGATTCGCGACGCGGACAAGAAGGGTCTCGTCGAAATCGCAAAGGAAATGACCGACCTGTCGAAGGCGGCGCGCGAAGGCAAGCTGAAGCCGGACCAGATGCAAGGCGGATGCTTCTCGATCTCGTCGCTGGGCGGTATTGGCGGCACGAACTTCACGCCGATCATCAATGCACCGGAAGTCGCGATTCTCGGCTTGTCGCGTGGCGCGATGAAGCCGGTGTGGGACGGCAAGCAGTTCGTACCTAAGCTGATGCTGCCGCTGTCGCTGTCTTACGACCACCGCGTGATCGATGGGGCCGAAGCTGCGCGCTTCAATGCGTATCTTGGGGCGCTTCTTGCCGATTTCCGGCGTGTGATTCTTTGATTGTGATGTTGCGTGGGCGCTGGTTTTTTCTTTGATCCGCGTCTCCCTGTAGAACCTGCTTTCGCGTCGGTGCATTAGCGTCGCCCTTGTGCAGGGCGGCGCCTGCTTTCCTCCGTATTCCAGAGAAAAGCAGCCAGACGAATGGCGCGTTTTCGCCTGACGGCGCAGGTTCCTCGTTCATCACAGTCAATAAGAGAAGGGGACACTATGAGTCTCGTCGAAGTAAAAGTGCCGGATATCGGTGACTTCAAAGACGTCGATGTCATCGAAGTCAACATCAAACCTGGCGACGTCATCGAGAACGAACAGGCGCTGATGACGCTCGAGTCCGACAAGGCTTCCATTGAAGTGCCGAGCGACACAGCCGGTACCGTCAAGGAAGTCCGCGTCAAGGCTGGCGACAAAGTTTCGCAAGGCACGATCATCGCGCTCGTCGAAACGTCGGCGGACGCGGCGCCCGCGGAAGATGCGCCTAAGGCTCCGGCCAACGAACCCGAGAAAGCGCCGGCTGAAGCGAAACCTCAGGCTGACGCGGCGAAGCCTCAAGCCGCCGCGCCCGCGCCGCAAGCCGGTAGCTTCTCCGGCAGCGCGGACATCGAATGCGACATGCTCGTGCTCGGCTCGGGCCCTGGCGGCTATTCCGCCGCGTTCCGGTCGGCCGACCTCGGCATGAAAACGGTGCTCGTCGAGCGCTACGCAACGCTTGGCGGCGTTTGTCTGAACGTCGGCTGTATTCCGTCCAAAGCGCTGCTGCACACCGCGCTCGTGATCGACGAAGCGGAAGCGCTCGGCGCTCATGGCATCACGTTCGCAAAGCCGCAGATCGATCTGGACAAGCTGCGCGACTTCAAGTCGGGCGTCGTCAAAAAGTTGACGGGCGGCCTCGCTGGCATGGCCAAGATGCGCAAGGTCGAAGTCGTGACGGGGACCGGCTCTTTTGTCGATCCGAATCACATGGAAGTGCAGACCGAAGGCGGCAAGAAGGTCGTGAAGTTCAAGCAGGCGATCATCGCTGCGGGCTCTGAAGCGGTGAAGCTGCCGTTCATTCCGGAAGATCCGCGCGTGGTGGATTCGACCGGCGCGCTCGAACTGCGCCAGATTCCGCAGCGGATGCTGGTGATCGGCGGCGGCATTATCGGCCTGGAAATGGCGACCGTGTACGCCACGCTCGGCGCGAAGATCGACGTCGTCGAAATGCTCGACGGTCTGATGGCAGGCGCCGACCGCGATCTCGTCAAGGTTTGGGAGAAGTACAACAGCAAGCGTTTTGCGAACGTCATGCTGAAGACCAAAACCACTGCGGCAGAGGCCAAAGACGACGGCATCTACGTGTCGTTCGAAGGCGAGAAGGCTCCGGCCGAGGCCCAGCGCTACGACCTGGTGCTGGTGGCAGTCGGCCGCTCGCCGAATGGCAAGAAGATCGGCGCGGACAAGGCGGGCGTGACGGTAACGGACCGCGGTTTCATCGACGTCGACAAGCAGATGCGCACGAATGTGCCGCACATCTTCGCGATCGGCGATATCGTCGGCCAGCCGATGCTCGCGCACAAAGCCGTGCACGAAGGCCACGTTGCTGCCGAAGCGGCTCATGGCGAGAAGGCGTACTTCGACGCGCTGCAGATTCCTTCGGTGGCTTATACCGACCCGGAAGTCGCGTGGGCCGGCAAGACGGAAGATCAGTTGAAGGCCGAAGGCGTCAAGTACGGCAAGGCAGTATTCCCGTGGGCCGCTTCGGGCCGCGCGATTGCCAACGGACGCGACGAGGGCTTCACGAAGCTCCTGTTCGACGAGGAAACGCATCGCGTGATCGGCGGCGGAATTGTCGGTCTGAATGCAGGCGACCTGATCAGCGAGGTGTGTCTCGCGATCGAAATGGGCGCGGATGCCACCGACATTGGCAAGACGATTCACCCGCATCCCACGCTCGGCGAATCGATCGGCATGGCCGCGGAACTCTACGAAGGCGTGTGTACGGACTTGCCGCCGCAGAAAAAGAAGTAATGCGCACGGTACATCCGCATTGGTGCGGATCGTGCTGACGAAAAAAACGGCGCGCCCTTTGCGGGGCGCGCCGTTTTCATTTGGGACAGCGAGCTGGATAGGTTTGCTGCCGGATCGCCCCCCAGCGGGGTGGTGACGCCGCGCAAAAAAATCCCGGCGCTTCGCCGGGCAAACGATACGTCAGTCAACGTATCGGAGCGTTCGGCCAATTGAAACCGTGTGAGCGGCAACGGCACGACGCTGTTGCTTGCAGAAGCGCCGGCGCAGCGGTGAGCTGGGCCGGCGCAAATAACGCCTTCAAGTCACGCTCCCGGGCAAGCCCGAGGAGCGAGGCCCGAACGTTAGACCGGCTTCTTGGCCGAGCGCGATGCTTGCGCTGCGGCTTGCGAAGCTGCCTTCGACGCGGCCGTAGCGGCTGCGTTGAAGTTGCTTTCGGCGATTTCAACAGCCTGCTTCGTGGCCTTGTGAACCGTCTCGTACGTGGTGTTGGCGGCGGTGATGGCCGACTTGATCACGGCGACGGCGGTTTCCGAACCGGCCGGTGCATTGCGCGCGACGTTTTCGACGAGCGACTGAACCTTGCGGTTCTGCTCTTCGAATTGCGCTTCGGCTACGCGGGCGAACTCGCCTTGCGTTGCCGAGACGATTTCGTACACGTGACGGCCATACGACAGCGCCTTCTCAGCGACCGGCTGTGCGAGGCTTGCTTGCAGTGCCAGCAGTTCTTGCGCGTCTTTGACGGACAGCGCGCGTTGGGCATTTTCCTGGCTTTCCGCGAGCGTCGATTTCACGACTTGCAGGTTCAGTTCAACCAGCTTTTCGACGCCTTCGAATGCCTTGGTCGTCAGGCCGAACAGCGTTTCGAAATTAGCTTTCTGGGCTGCAGCGAATTGCTCGGGGGTCAGCAAAGTCATGGTTTACGCTCCTGGATCGCGGCCCATCTTTGCAGACCGCATTGGGTGGTGGCGAGACACAGATTCGTCTGCCCGGACCGCGATGAATTGTGCATCGCAGCAATGGATCCTATTTTAAGATGCCGCCAGCGAATGTCAAGCGGTTTTTGTGCATTGCACAATTTTAAGAAACCACTTAGAAACAATAGCTTATGCGCTGGGCATGACAAGCGCGTGACGCGGTCGAATTGACCGTTGCACTGAACTGGTGCGGCGATTTTTCGGTAGTTAGTTCCGGAAAGTGCCCGCTTTTACGCGCTAGTTGTGCGTCGCAAAGCGGGTGGAGCGCAGGGTTGTCATTTAACAAAATATCGCCGCGCAAGCGAATCGATGTAAACCATAAAGTGTCACGGAACGTTAATCGTTGATGCTGGTCGAATGCGCGTCCTTCGATTTGCAGCGGACACTTAACATCGCGCAGGCGCCGCGCATTCAAAGCGTCGCGCGAGGCGTTGCGGCGCTGGTTGCGCGGCGCTCGTGTTTCCCCTCATCAAGGTTGTCTCGAAATTGCCGTTATGCTTGAAGGATCACGCCCTTTTTGAGCGGAACGGCGATGGCGGGGCTCGGCGTCCCGATCGTTTTTTTCGATCGAGGCGCGGCACTTATTTGTATTTTTGCGATCGGAGCTTACAAGCCGGTTTAAGGAGCGCCCATAAGTGCTTCAAATTGCTAAATTTTCGTTGTTTTACTACACTTGCGGAAATCTCTCGCCGCTCCTCATAGAACACCCATGAAAACCGACATGTTTTCGTCGCTAAAAGTGATCCACGGCGCGGCGCGCAGCACCGCGCTGTCGGTGGCCGCCTCCATGGTCCTCGCGGCCGCGCTTGGCGCCCCGGTGAGCACTTTTGCCGCAACGCCAGCTGCATCTGCAAAAACCTCGAAACACGCGAAAGCCGCGACCAAGCCGGCCGCCACCGCCAAGGTGTCCAGCAAGGCGGCTAAAGTGGGCAAAGCCGCGGTGGCGAAGACCGCAGCCGTCGACGACGACGCGCCCCGCGCGAGCGTCAAGCGCAAGCGTGTGACTTATACGTCGAACGGACGTCATCGCTCGGTAGTGCGGCGCGTCGCATATGAGCCGCGGCAGCCTACCGTTGGCCAGGCATTCGGGCTGCACGAAACGCCGGACGCGCTGATGTTGCGCTCGAGCGTCGCGTACGTGGTCGATCAGAACACGGGCGAACCGCTCTTCGACAAGAATTCGCGCGCCGTGGTGCCGATTGCGTCCATCACCAAGCTGATGACGGCCATGGTCGTGCTCGATTCGAAAGAACCGATGACCGATCAGCTCGAAGTCACCGACGAAGACCGCGACTACGAAAAGAACACTGGCTCGCGCCTGTCCGTGGGCTCGGTGCTCTCGCGTGAAGACATGCTGCACATTGCGCTGATGGCGTCGGAAAACCGCGCGGCTGCAGCGCTTTCGCGCTACTTCCCCGGTGGCCGCCCGGCGTTTCTCGCGGCCATGAACGCAAAGGCGCGGCAACTCGGCATGACCGACACGCACTTCGAGAATCCGACGGGTTTGACGAGCCAGAACGTGTCGAGCGCGCGCGATCTCGTGAAGATGGTCAACGCGGCATATCAATATCCGCTGATCCGCAGGTTCTCAACGGATCATAGTTATGAGGTCTACACCGGCAAGCGCACGCTGGCCTACAACAGCACTAACGCACTCGTGCGTAACCCGACCTGGGACATCGGTCTCCAAAAGACGGGTTTCATCAACGAAGCAGGCGAATGCCTCGTGATGCAAGCCAACATTCATGGCCGTCCGATGGTGCTGGTGCTGCTCGATTCGTCGGGCAAGTATTCGCGTTTCGCCGATGCGACGCGGCTGCGCACGTGGCTCGACAACGGCGGCGACCAGGCGCGTATCACGAGCGCCGACGCCGGCGGCCCCGGAACGTGATCTGTTCGCGCACGGCCGGCTTGCCGGCCAGCCGCTTGAAGTTAAAAAGCCCCGCACTTCTGCGGGGCTTTTTTCATTCGACGGACGGTTTTCGCGTTACGCGTGCGAGCCCGGATGGTGGTTATGACCTTGGGAAGCTTGCGGCCGATACCCGAGCGCCTCGGAAATCACGAGCGCGGTCTGGCTAAGTTGGCCGAGCCAGGAGTCTTGCAGGCGATCGGCCGGCGCGGACAACGACAAGCCGGCGACCAGCTTGCCCGTATCGTCGTAGATACCCGCGGCGATGCAGCGCACGCCGAGTTCGAGTTCTTCGTTATCGCGCGCGCAAGCCTGCTGGCGTACGTGCGACAGTTCGCGCTCCAGCTTGGCGAGATCGGTGATGCTGTTCTGCGTGTGACCGGACAGGCCCGTGCGTGTCGCGTAAGCGCGCACGCGCGTGGATTCGTCGGCGGCGAGAAAAAGTTTGCCCACCGAGGTGAGATGCAGCGGCGCGCGTCCGCCGATGGCCCGCACCACCTGCATACCGGAACGCTCCGAATACGCGCGTTCGATGTACACAATCTCGTCGCCCTGACGCACCGACAGGTTCACTGTCTGTCCGGTCTCGCGATGCAGTTCGCGCATCGGCGTGAGCGCCGCGTCGCGCACCGACAGGCGCGCTTTCACCAGGTTGCCGAGTTCGAGCAGGCGCATGCCGAGCCGGTAAGTGCCGGGATCGGACCGATCGACCAGCCGGCACATCACCATGTCGTTCAGGATGCGATGCGCGGTGGACGGATGCAGCTGCGTGCGGATGGCGAGTTCTTTCAGGCTGACCGGGTCGCTATGCGCGGCGAGTGCGTCGAGCAGGCGCATCATGCGTTCGATCACCTGGATCGAAGTTTTGGGATCCGGGTTCGTGTCGCTCATAAGAAGAATCAGTTGACGCGTCAAACAGCGGAAATTGATTGTATCTCGTATCGTGAAAAAAGCGAACGCACTTGGAAGACCTCTTCGAATTCGGCGAGGCCTTCGTCCTACACCTTCCGAGCGTTGGTATTGTCCGCCAAACAGCGGATAATCAGGGACGTTTTCCCGGAGGAGGGCTCATGCAAGTCGGATTGTTCGTCACCTGCCTCATCGACCTGATGCGGCCCGAAATCGGTTTTTCGGTCATCAAGCTGATCGAGGGCGCCGGTTTTGAAGTCGTAGTCCCGCCGGCGCAGACATGCTGCGGGCAGCCCGCGTACAACTCGGGCGAGCGCCGAATCGCCCGCGATCTCGCCGAAAAGACCTTGCGGGAGTTTGAACAGTTCGATTATGTGGTGGTGCCCTCGGGCTCGTGTGGCGGCATGATCCGCACACATTACGGCGACCTCTTCGCCGACGATCCCGAACTGATGAACCGCTTCGGCCGGCTGCGCGCCAAGGTCTTCGAACTCACCGATTTCCTCGTGAATGTCGCCCACGTGCAATTGCAGCCGGGCGAGTTCGGAGGGCCGGTTACGTATCACGACTCGTGCTCCGGGCTGCGCGAGCTTGGCGTCAAGGCGCAGCCGCGAGAGCTCCTCGCACAAGTGGGCGTGGCGGTGACGGAAATGAAGGGCTGCGAGCACTGCTGCGGCTTCGGCGGCACGTTTGCGGTCAAGTACGGCGACATTTCCACTGCAATCGTCGACGAAAAATGCGCGAATATACGCGACAGCGGTGCAGGCACGGTCGTGCTCGGCGACCTAGGCTGCATGCTCAATATTGAAGGGCGTTTAAGGCGTACCGGCGATACCGCGACGCGCGTGCTGCACATCGCGCAAGTGCTGGCCGGGGACGTTTAAGGGGATCGCCATGCAAATCCAGTCCATGCAGTTCAAGGCGCGCGCCGGTCAGAAACTCGCGGACCAGCGGTTGCAGCAGAACCTGACCAAGCTGTCCACCAAGTTCGTTTCCGCCCGCGCCGTCGCGATGACGGCAATCGACTTCGCCGCCACGCGCGCGGCGCTCAAGGAACGTCGCAATCGCGCGCTCGAAAACCTCGACGTGTGGCTGGAAACCTTCGAGCGGGAGGCGACCCGGCGCGGCGTCACGGTGCTTTTCGCGCAGACCACTCAGGAGGCGGCGAGGCTCGTCGGCGACATTGCACGCCGGCACGATGTGAAGAAGGTGATCAAGACGAAGTCGATGGTCACCGAAGAAATGCGCCTGAACGAAGTGCTCGGGCAAATGGGCGTGCAGTCCATTGAAACCGATCTCGGCGAATACATTCTGCAGATCAACGGCAATGAGCCACCGAGCCACATCATCGCGCCGGTCGTGCATAAGGATAAGGACGAGATCGCCGACCTCTTCGCCAAAACACATGGCCGGCCGCGCCTCACCGAAATTCCCGACATGACGCTCGAAGCACGGCAGGTGCTGCGTCCGCATTTCATGAGCGCGGACATGGGCGTGACGGGCGGCAATTTCGTGATCGCGGAAACCGGCTCGGTCGTGCTCGTCACCAACGAGGGTAACGAAGGCATGTGCACCGTCATGCCGCGCGTGCATGTGGCCGTCACCGGCATCGAAAAGGTATTGCCCACACTCGAAGACCTCGCCACGGCCATGCGTCTGCTGCCGCGCTCGGCGACCGGCCAGACCACGTCAAATTACTTTTCGCTCCTGACCGGACCGCGAGGCGAGGGCGATCAGGACGGGCCGGAGCACATGTATGTAGTGCTCGTCGATGGCGGGCGCACGGGGCTGATCGGCGGCGATTTTCAGGAGATGCTTCGCTGCATTCGCTGCGGCGCGTGCATGAACCATTGTCCGGTGTATCAGAAAGTGGGCGGCCATGCGTATGGCTGGGTGTATCCCGGACCTATGGGCTCGGTGCTGACGCCGAGCTACGTCGGCCTCGACAAGGCGCTGGATCTGCCGCAGGCCGCCACGCTATGTGGCGAGTGCAACAGCGTGTGCCCGGTCGGGATTCCTTTGTCCGATCTGTTGCGAAAGCTGCGCGAGAAGCAGGTGGAGCGACGACTGCGTCCGTGGAAGGAACGCGCCGGCTTGGCTGTGTGGGGCTTTATGGCGCTGCATCCCGGGATGTATGCGCTTGTCACGAAGCTCGCCGTGCGCGTGCTGGAGCGCCTCGGCGGAAGCAACCGGTCGATCGCCAAGTTGCCGTTAGCCGGCGCCGGCTGGACTGACACCCGCGACATGCCCGCACCGGTGGGCCGCACGTTCAGGGAGTTGTACGCCGCGCAGCGCAGTCATATCGGCTAATTGTGGTGACGGCGCTTCGCGTCCCGCTGTAACGCGGGTAACGGGGCGCAGCCATCGTGGCCGTAGTTGCTGAGTCAGTGAGTCACTGACTCAGCGAGGCGCCCGTTCCCGCAGGCTTGTGTCAACTGCGCGACAGCGAATCAGCGTGCACCGAGGTCCCTGCCAGCTACGCTATACGTGCTTCTTGCACATCGCCGAGGCGCTCAAGCGCCATTTAGTGGTCTGTCATCCCGCCCGACGGGCGACCCGGAACTCCTCTCACTACCGCTCCGCCGCCGTTGCCATGGCCGCCTCCGCCTCCGCCTCCTCCCCCTGCCTGTTGCGCCGGTGCCGACGGCGGAGGCGCGGCGGCCGGGCGCGGCGCATTCGACCCACTCGGTCCACGCGGACCGGCGGCCGCCCCTTGGGGCGGCGATGCGCCGCCGGGCTGGCCGTGCCATCCACCGTTGCCGCCGTGATTGCCATTGCCGCCGTGATTGCCGTTGTCGCCGTCGTGGTACGGACGTCCCGGATAGCCGCGATATCCCGGTCCAGGTCCGTAGTAGCGCCCGGGGCCGTCGTAATAACCGGGGGCGTAGTAGTTGCTGTAACCCATGTAGACGTTGGTCTGTGGCGGGACAGGCGCGCCGTAACCATCGTAACCGTCGTAGGTGCTGTAGCCGTTGCTGTACATCGGAGTGCCGTCCGGATACACGGCGCAGCCGCCCAGAAGGGCGGCAACGGCGACAGCGCCGAGGGGTGCAAAGCGTTTCATTTCAAGTCCGAGCCAAGAGGTTTCATGTCTATGAGACCGCAATTATGACCGTCTGTCTCGCCAGCTTTGTATGCTTTTGTAAGGAGTTAAGTTCCGTGCCAGGCGCGACGGTACGTGGCGCTGCGGGGAGTCACGTCGTTGCACTGTTCCATTACACGCAACGCTGTATCGCGCGACGGCGGGTTTTTCTCGATTGCCTCTTTCTATAGGATTCGTGATGGGCATAGTGAGCATTGAACTCGCGAGCCACTTCGGAAGAACGACATCATGAAAAAGACAATAGCGGTGTATTGGCCTCTCGCACTCGTCCTCGCGCTGGCGGGGTTGGCGTATATGCAAATCTGCGGTGACATGGCTTCGCGTGCCTCGCAGGCGCCTCTTGCCGCTGACCAGCTGACTGCGGAACTCGCGCGCGCCGTCTCGTACGGCATGATCGATGACACATCCTCGTTGCCCGCCAAGCCGATGCGCGCCGTCACTGCGTCGCCGCTGCCGCAAGCCTCCTGAACTGGCGAGCAACCGGCCGGATCAAGCGTTAGGCTGCGGGCGAGATTCGGCGGGGCTTTGTATAATCGCGGCACCGTGCGGTAGCCGCTGCGTTTCATCTGCTGAGCCCGCGTCGACGACGTTTTGCGGGCCGGTACCGTTGCCGCGGAGTTGTACTACTAGTGCGCTGTGAAGCGTCAGAAGAAGCCGCTGATGAAAACTGTGTCTATCTGCTTTGTCTGCCTCGGCAACATCTGTCGTTCTCCCACCGCGGAAGGCGTGATGCGCCGTCTCGTCGAAGAAGCGAAGCTTGGCGAGCGCATCCTGATCGACTCGGCAGGAACAGGCGATTGGCACATCGGCCAGCCACCGGACGAGCGCGCGCAGCACGCGGCGCGTGGCCGGGGCTACGATCTCGCCGCGTTGCGCGGCCGGCAGGTTGCCGGGATCGACTTCGATCGCTTCGATCTTCTGATCGCAATGGACGACAAGAACGTGGCCGCACTGCGCCAGGTCTGCCCGCCGGATCACCGGGACAAGATTCGCCTGCTGATGGAGTTCGTGCCTGAAACCGACGCGCGCTGGGGCGGCTCACGCGAAGTCGTCGATCCGTACTTCGGCGGCGCAGAAGGCTTCGAGCAGGTTCTCGATCAATGCGAGGCAGCGTGCCGAGGCCTTATCGCGGCGCTGCGTCCCCAATTGATCGGCTAGATCCACCGGCGGTTGGCCGCGAGGCGCGCGGACAATTAAGCGAATGACCCAAATTGCGATAGGGATACTTGACTAAATCGCTCATGTATTTATACTTGACAAAACTTGTCGAGAATAGCGGTTCCCCATACATATGAGACTCACCACGAAAGGCCGTTTCGCCGTCACGGCGATGATTGACCTGGCGTTGCGCCAGGAGCAGGGCCCGGTGACGCTTGCGGGTATCAGCCAGCGCCAGCATATCTCCCTGTCATACCTCGAGCAGCTCTTTGGCAAGCTGCGTCGCCATGAAATCGTCGAGTCCGTGCGCGGACCGGGCGGCGGCTATAACCTTGCCCGCCGTGCTGAAGACGTGACCGTGGCCGACATCATCATCGCGGTGGACGAGCCACTCGACGCTACGCAATGCGGCGGCAAGGGCTCGTGCGAGGGCACGAAACAGCACGACGGTCACTGCATGACCCACGAGCTGTGGTCCACGCTGAACCAGAAAATGGTCGAGTACCTGGATTCGGTCTCCCTGAAAGATCTGGTGGATCAGCAGCGTTCGCGCGAAGGCGCCCCGGCCGTCCTGCGCGATAGGCGCAGCGAGGCGCCGGCGGTCGAGCCGGTGCGCGTGGCGCCAAAAGGGCCCAATTCCGTTTTCAACATGGCCGGTTCCTGAGGCGCGGCACGACATCACCGCAGCCCATAGCGAATTCAGAAGCCAGAGCACACGACGTCCCCGGAGCGATAGATGAACAACGACATTCCCCACCTGCCCATTTACATGGACTACAGCGCCACGACCCCGGTCGACCCGCGCGTGGTGGACAAGATGATTCCGTATCTGCGCGAGCAGTTCGGTAACCCCGCATCGCGCAGCCACTCGTATGGCTGGACGGCGGAGCGTGCAGTCGAAGAAGCGCGCGAGAACGTCGCGGCGCTCGTCAACGCCGACCCGCGCGAAATCATCTGGACCTCGGGCGCAACCGAGTCGGACAACCTCGCGATCAAGGGTGCAGCGCACTTCTACAAGAGCAAAGGCAAGCACATCATCACGGTGAAGACCGAGCACAAGGCCGTGCTCGACACCTGCCGCGAGCTCGAACGCGAAGGCTTCGAAGTCACGTATCTGGATGTGAAGGACGACGGTCTGATCGACCTGGAAAAGTTCAAGGCGGCGATTCGCCCGGACACGATTCTCGTGTCGATCATGTCCGTGAACAACGAGATCGGCGTGATTCAGGACATCGAGGCAATCGGCGAGATCACCCGTGAAAAAGGCATCATTTTTCACGTGGACGCGGCGCAAGCCACCGGCAAGATCGAGATCGATCTGCAAAAGCTGAAGGTCGACCTCATGTCGTTCTCGGCGCACAAGACTTATGGCCCGAAGGGCATCGGCGCGTTGTACGTGCGCCGCAAACCGCGTGTGCGTATCGAGGCGCAAATGCACGGCGGCGGTCACGAGCGCGGCATGCGTTCGGGCACGCTGGCCACGCACCAGATCGTCGGCATGGGCGAAGCATTCCGGCTTGCGCGGGAAGAAATGGCAACGGAGAACGAGCGCATTCGCATGCTGCGCGACCGCTTGCTGCGCGGCCTGTCGGAAATCGAAGAAGTGTATGTGAACGGCGACATGGAAAAGCGTGTGCCGCACAACCTGAACATCAGCTTCAATTTCGTCGAAGGCGAATCGCTGATCATGGCGGTGAAGGACGTGGCGGTGTCGTCGGGCTCGGCGTGTACATCGGCTTCGCTGGAACCGTCGTATGTGCTGCGCGCGCTCGGCCGTAACGACGAACTCGCGCACAGCTCGATCCGCTTCACGGTGGGCCGCTTCACGACCGAGCAGGACGTCGACTACGTGATCAATCTGCTGAAGACGAAAATTTCGAAGCTGCGCGATCTGTCGCCGCTGTGGGAAATGCATCAGGACGGCATCGACATTTCGACCATCCAGTGGGCGGCGCACTGACGCGCCGGCTGGTCGAAATTGATCGCGCTGTTATCCGATTGGCAGATTGAAACGAATTAAGGAGTGTAATCATGGCTTATAGCGACAAGGTTCTGGATCACTACGAAAACCCGCGCAACGTCGGCTCGTTTGCGAAAGACGACGACACGGTCGGCACCGGCATGGTCGGCGCGCCTGCTTGCGGCGACGTCATGAAGCTGCAGATCCGCGTGGGCGCAGACGGCATCATCGAAGACGCGAAGTTCAAGACGTACGGCTGCGGTTCGGCGATCGCATCAAGCTCGCTCGTCACCGAATGGGTGAAGGGCAAGACGCTGGATCAGGCTATGTCGATCAAGAACACGCAGATCGCGGAAGAACTCGCGTTGCCGCCGGTAAAGATCCACTGCTCGATTCTCGCGGAAGACGCGATCAAGGCTGCGGTCGCCGACTACAAGCAACGTCACGGCGCAGCGGTCGAAGAAAGCGACAAGCAGCACGCTTGAAACTTCTGGTTCGGGAACGACCGGGTGAAAGGAAGCGGGCGGCGCGGCAACACGCGCCGTCAGGCATGAGCGACATTTGATGCAGGCAGGGTAGCGGTGTGTCGGCACGCACCGCGCAATGAGAAACGCTATGGCAATTACGTTGACCCAGAAGGCAGCACAGCACGTCCAGAAGTATCTGACCCGTCGCGGTAAAGGCGTGGGCCTGCGTCTCGGCGTGCGCACCACAGGTTGCTCCGGCTTGGCTTACAAGCTCGAGTATGTGGACGAACTCGCGCCCGAAGACGAGGTGTTCGAGTGCAATGGCGTGAAGATCATCGTCGACCCGAAAAGCCTTGCCTATATCGACGGAACCGAGCTCGATTTCGCGCGCGAAGGGCTGAACGAAGGCTTCAAGTTCAATAACCCGAATGTGAAAGACGAGTGCGGCTGCGGCGAGTCGTTCCGCGTGTAGCTCGAAAACTTCCGCGTGCAGCGGACCAAAGGCGGCGCGGGCCGCCTTTTTAGTTTGCTCCGCGATTTCGCGTGAGGCAGCCCGGTTGAGCGGGCTATGCGCCCGACCTCCGCTCCAATGCACTTTTCTCGACGGAATTTTTTGATTCGATGGTTTCGCTGAACGTCTCGCTGAACGACAGCCACTTCGACCTGTTTGGTCTTCCTGCGCAATTCGCGCTCGATCCGGCTGCGCTCGATCACGCGTATCGCACGGTGCAGGCGCAAGTGCATCCGGACCGCTTCGCGGCGGCCGGCGACGCACAGAAGCGCATCGCGATGCAATGGGCCACGCGCACGAACGAGGCGTATCAAACGCTTCGCGATCCGTTAAAGCGCGCGACCTACCTGTTGCATCTGCGTGGCATCGACGTCGGCGCGCATGACAACACCGCCATGGAGCCGGCGTTTCTGATGCAGCAGATGGAGTGGCGCGAAGGCATTGAAGACGCCGCCGCGGCAAAGAACGTCGACGCGCTCGACGCGTTGCTCACGGAATTGCGCGACGAGGAACGCATCCGTTTCGAGAAGCTCGGCGCATTGCTCGACAGCGGCGCAAATCAGGCGGCGGGCGAGGCGGTGCGGCAGTTGATGTTTATCGAACGGGTGGCCGCGGAAATCGGCACGCAGATCGAGCGGCTCGAGGATTAGGCGGCTCGTTTGCAGCATCGCATCGCAGCGATGCAAAGCGGCATTGGCATTACATCCAGCAACGCAATTTCAGGACGGAGCCTGACGGCTCCGAGAAGATCCAGATGGCCTTACTGCAAATCTCCGAACCCGGCATGGCGCCGGCGCCCCATCAGCGGCGTCTCGCGGTCGGTATCGACCTCGGCACGACCAATTCCCTCGTCGCCGCCGTGCGCAGCGGCGTGCCCGATGTGCTGCCCGACGAAGACGGCCACGTGCTGCTGCCCTCAGTCGTGCGCTACCTGGAAAAGGGCGGCCGCCGCATCGGCCGCGCGGCCAAGGCCGAGGCGGCGACCGATCCGCGCAACACCATCGTCTCCGTCAAGCGTTTCATGGGACGCGGCAAGGCGGAAGTGGAAGGTGCCGAAAACGCGCCCTACGATTTCATCGACGCGCCCGGCATGGTGCAGATCCGTACCGTCGACGGTGTGAAAAGCCCGGTCGAGGTATCGGCGGAGATTCTCGCGACGCTGCGCCAGCGCGCCGAAGACACGCTTGGCGACGAGCTGGTCGGCGCGGTGATCACCGTACCGGCTTACTTCGACGAAGCCCAGCGCCAGGCGACCAAGGACGCCGCGCGTCTGGCGGGCCTGAACGTGCTGCGCCTGTTGAACGAGCCGACCGCGGCCGCGATTGCCTACGGCCTCGACAACGGCTCGGAAGGCTTGTACGCCGTCTACGATCTCGGCGGCGGCACCTTCGACCTGTCGATTCTCAAGCTCACGAAAGGCGTATTCGAAGTGCTCGCGGCGGGCGGCGACTCGGCGCTCGGCGGCGACGATTTCGACCACGCGCTGTATCGCCATATGCTGGAGCAAGCCGGCATCGCGCCGAAAACGCTCGCGCCCGAAGACGTGCGGCTGCTGCTCGACAGCGTTCGCACGACCAAGGAGGCGTTGTCGGACGCGCCTGAGGCAACCCTCGCCGTGACGCTTTCCAACGGCACCAGGATCGATCTGACGATCGACGAGGCCACTTTCGAGGCCATCACTCAGGCGCTCGTGCAACGCACGCTCGGCCCGACGAAGAAAGCGTTGCGCGACGCCAAGGTTACGACCAAAGAGATCAAGGGCGTCGTCCTGGTGGGCGGTGCGACGCGCATGCCGGTGATTCGCCGCGCGGTCGAATCGTTCTTCGGCCAGCCGCCGCTCATCAATCTCGATCCCGACCAGGTCGTCGCGCTGGGCGCCGCAATTCAGGCTGACCTGCTCACCGGCAACCGCGGCGCGGACGGCGACGAATGGCTGTTGCTCGACGTGATTCCGTTGTCGCTCGGCGTCGAGACAATGGGCGGTCTGACCGAGAAGATCATCCCGCGTAATTCGACGATTCCGGTGGCGCGCGCGCAGGATTTCACCACGTTCAAGGACGGCCAGACGGCGATGGCGATCCATGTCGTGCAAGGCGAGCGCGAGCTCGTCAGCGACTGCCGCTCGCTCGCGCGTTTCGAGCTGCGCGGCATTCCGCCGATGGCGGCCGGAGCGGCGCGCATCCGCGTGACGTATCAGGTGGACGCGGACGGCCTGTTGTCCGTGTTTGCACGCGAACTGGGCTCGGGCGTGGAGGCGTCGGTGGTCGTGAAGCCGTCCTACGGTCTCGCCGACAACGACATCGCCAGAATGCTCGAAGACAGCTTCTCCACCGCTGAAGTCGACATGCGCGCCCGCGCGCTGCGCGAGGCGCAGGTTGAAGCACGGCGTCTCGTCGAAGCGACCGACGCGGCGCTCGCCGCCGACGCCGAACTGCTCGACGACGGCGAGCGCGCGGAACTCGACGCGCTGCTGACCGGCCTGCGTAATGTCGCCGGCAGCGACGACGTCGACGCGATCGAAGCAGCCACCAAAAAGCTTGCCGAGGGCACCGACGAATTCGCTGCCCGTCGCATGAACAAGGGCATTCGTCGCGCGCTGGCCGGCCGCAAGCTCGACGAAATCTGAAGCTCGCGCCGGCTGCTTTGACAGCGCCGGCAAGCGGCGTCGCCGCAAGAACTGAAGCGCGTCGCGCGGACTTAAAAACTTCGCGTGTCGCCAGTAAAATGGCGCGGACCTGGTTGAGGCCGCGCCTCAGACCCAAACGGAAAATGTATGCCTCAAATCGTTGTGCTGCCTCACGTCGAACTGTGCCCGGAAGGCGCGGTGATCGAAGCCGTGCCCGGCAAGAGCATTTGCGACAACCTGCTCGATAACGGAATCGAAATCGAGCATGCCTGCGAGAAGTCGTGCGCGTGCACGACCTGTCACGTGATCGTGCGTGAGGGTTTCGCCGCCTTGACGCCGTCCGAGGAAGACGAGGACGATCTGTTGGACAAGGCGTGGGGGCTCGAGCCGGCTTCGCGTCTGTCGTGCCAGGCGATTGTGCCGGCCGAGCAGGACCTGGTCGTCGAAATCCCGCGTTACTCGATCAATCACGCGAAGGAAAATCACTAACAGGAGGACGCAGCCATGAAGTGGACCGATACGCAAGACATCGCGATGGCCCTGACCGACAAGCATCAGGACGTCGATCCGCAGCAAGTGCGCTTCACCGACCTGCACCGCTGGGTCACCGAACTGGAAGGATTCGACGACGATCCCAACCGGTCGAACGAAAAGATCCTCGAGGCGATCCAGGCTGCATGGATTGAAGACGCGGATTACTGAGTTTGCGAAGCGGCTTGCGCTGATGCGGCTGCGGTAAAGAAAAAGGCGATTCCATTGGAATCGCCTTTTTTATGCACGTCGGATCAGATGCGCGGCGTCAGTCCGCCACCAGCGTGCCGTTCTGCACGCGAACGCGTTGTCCTTGCTGGAAGGGCGGCGCTTCGTGATACGTGAAGTAGCGCGTCTTGCCGTTTTCCATTCGCACCCGCACCGAATAGGACGTCGTGCTGCGAATATGTTTTTCGACTGAATTGCCCGCAAGGCCGCCGCCGAGCGCGCCGAGCAGTGTCATCGCGGTGCGTCCGTTGCCGCTGCCGAACTGGTTGCCGACCACGCCGCCCGCCACCGCGCCGCCGACGGCGCCAATGCCGGTTCCATGACCTTCCTGCCGTGCTTCGGAAATGGCCACGACAGTGCCGCAACTCGCGCAGTAGGCCGGTTGCGTCGGCTGCGGCTGAGCGTATTGCGGCGCCGGCTGCGCCTGTTGCTGTTGTGCGTACTGTTGCTGCGCGGGACTAGGTGCCGGCGCGCGCTGCGGCTGCGGTACGGGTTGCTGCTGCGCGGCTTGCTGGGCGATCTGACCGGAACTCTGCTGCGCCGACGGGCTAGCCGGTGCCGCCGAATCGACCACGGCTGGCTGGCCGTTTTGCGGCAAGACCTGCGCCGCTTGCGTCTGGCTGGTGGGCTCGCCGGTGCTGGACGCCTTGGGGAACATGCCCGTCATCGCCGCCGTCGCGACGAGGCTCGCGATAATCACAGCGCCCGCAGCGGTCGCGACGAGCGGATGAAGCCGCCGCTGGGATGTCGGCGGTGCCGAGTTCTGCGTGACTGGTGTAGCAGGTTGCGTGTTGGGTCTTTCCATCTTCGCCTCCGTCTTTGGCAGAGTGACTTGTAGTGAGACCAAGTCTCCGCGAAATCGATCCACCTGACGTTTCCAATTGTAACGATTTGACCAAAATCGCGCTTTCGCCCGCGTACCCAAGGGCGCTTTTACCAATGGTTACACGCCCGAATGGTCCAGCCAGTGTTCGGCGTTCCGTACAAAACAAAACGCCCGGCATCGGAGCCGGGCGTCTTTGAACCAAAGCGAGTAATGCTCAGTCTTCGCGACGCAGGTGCGGGAACAGAATCACGTCGCGGATGCTCGGGCTGTCAGTGAGCATCATGACCAGACGGTCAATGCCGATACCGCAGCCACCCGCTGGCGGCATGCCGTATTCGAGCGCGCGGATATAGTCGGCGTCGTAGAACATGGCTTCTTCGTCGCCGGCGTCTTTCTGGTCGACCTGCTTCTTGAAGCGAGCCGCCTGATCTTCCGGATCGTTCAATTCCGAAAAGCCATTGGCGATTTCGCGACCGGTAATGAACAGCTCGAAACGCTCGGTGATGCCTTCCACCTTGTCCGAAGCGCGCGCGAGCGGCGACACCTCGATCGGATAGTCGATGATGTACGTCGGCTCCCACAGTTGCGACTCGGCGGTCTCTTCGAACAGCGCGAGTTGCAGCGAGCCCACGCCCGCATTCAGGAACTGCGGCTGCGACGCGTCCACGCCGAACTTCTTCAGTTCCGTACGCAGGAACGCGCTGTCGGCCAACTGCTCGTTCGTGTATTGCGGTGCGTACTTCTGGATAGCCTGAGTGATCGTCAAACGATGGAACGGCTTCGCCAGATCGAGTTCGCGCCCTTGATACGTGATCGTCGCGGTGCCCAATGCGTCGATCGCTGCCTGGCGGATCAACTGCTCGGTGAAGTCCATCAGCCACTTGTAATCGGTGTACGCCGCGTAGAACTCGATCATCGTGAATTCCGGGTTGTGGCGCACGGAGACGCCCTCATTGCGGAAGTTACGGTTGATCTCGAACACGCGCTCGAAGCCGCCCACCACCAGCCGCTTCAGATACAGCTCAGGCGCGATGCGCAGGAACATCTGCATGTCGAGCGCGTTGTGGTGCGTGGTGAACGGCTTGGCCGCTGCGCCACCGGGAATAGGGTGGAGCATGGGCGTTTCCACTTCCATGAAGTCGGCGTCGGCCATGAATTTGCGGATAGACGAGATTGCCTTCGTACGCGCGACGAACGTCTTGCGCGTTTCCGGCGTGACGATCAGATCGACGTAGCGCTGGCGATACTTCATCTCCTGGTCCGACAAGCCGTGGAACTTGTCCGGCAGCGGACGCAGCGACTTCGACAGCAGGCGCAGTTCCGTACAGCGCACGGAAAGCTCGCCCTTGTTGGTACGAAACAGCACGCCGCGCGCCGCGACGATGTCGCCCATGTCCCACTTCTTGAAGGCGTCGTACGTTTGCTGACCGACGTCGGCCGGTGTGATGAAGAACTGGATCTGCCCCGAGCCGTCGCGCACGGTCGCAAAGCTTGCCTTGCCCATCACGCGCTTGAGCATCATGCGGCCGGCAATCGCGACTTCGAGCGGGTTTGCCTCGAGCGCTTCCTTGTCGGTGTGCTCGAACTGCGATTGCAGATCTTCCGCATGATGCGTGGGACGGAAATCGTTCGGATAGGCGATACCTTGCTCACGCACCTCGCGCAGCTTTTCACGGCGTTCGGCGATGATCTTGTTGTCGTCCACCTCGGGCACGACGCTCGGCTGGGCCACATCGGGCTGGGCCGTATTAGGCTGGATCGGTTCGTTCATGATGGTTTGGTATTCGTGGTCCGCAATCGGTGGTCCGCAATCGGCGGCCGGCTTGCGGACAGCCAGTTGGTGACAGACCTCAGGCGGTAAAAAGATACGGCGCGACGTTGCATGCCGCGCCGGTCGTACTCAGACGCCCTGTTTCAGGCTCGCGCTGATGAACGGATCGAGATCGCCGTCGAGCACGCTCTTCGTATTGCTGATTTCGACGTTGGTGCGCAGGTCCTTGATACGGCTGTTGTCCAGCACGTATGAGCGGATCTGGTGACCCCAACCCACGTCCGTCTTGCCCGCTTCGAGCTTGTCCTGCTCGGCCTGACGCTTGCGGATTTCCGCTTCGTACAGGCGCGATTTCAGCATGGCCATTGCTTCAGCGCGGTTACGGTGCTGCGAGCGATCGTTCTGGCACTGCACGACAATACCCGACGGAATGTGCGTGATACGCACCGCGGAGTCGGTCTTGTTGATGTGCTGACCGCCCGCACCGGACGCGCGGTACGTGTCGATCCGCAGATCGGCCGGGTTGATGTCCACCTCAATTGAATCGTCGACTTCCGGATACACGAACACCGAAGAAAACGACGTATGACGTCCGCCCGACGAGTCGAACGGCGACTTGCGCACGAGGCGGTGCACGCCGGTTTCGGTGCGCAGGAAGCCGTAAGCGTATTCGCCTTCGATCTTGATCGTGGCGTTCTTGATGCCCGCGACGTCGCCGTCGGTCTGCTCCAGCACTTCGGTCTTGAAGCCCTTGCGTTCGCAGTAGCGCAGGTACTGACGCAGCAGCATGGACGCCCAGTCGCACGCCTCAGTGCCGCCCGCGCCGGCCTGGATATCCAGGAACGCGTTGTTCGGGTCGGCCGGATTCGCGAACATGCGGCGAAATTCCATGTCGGCGACGCGCTGTTCGAGCGCTTGTGCGTCGGTTTCGCAGGCGATCAGCGTTTCGTCGTCGCCTTCTTCACGCGCCATGTCGAACAGGTCTTGCGCGTCGCGCAAGTCGTTGTCGAGCGACGTGAGTTTGCCGACGGTGTCGTCGAGTAGTTTCTTCTCCCGGCCGAGTGCCTGGGCGTGTTTCGAGTCGTTCCAGACGTCCGGGTCTTCGAGTTCCCGGTTGACTTCGATTAGACGCAGTGCTTTGTCGTCGTAGTCAAAGATACCCCCGTAGGTCGGCCGCGCGCTTGCGCAGGTCCGCCAGAGAGGCTTCGATCGCGTTGAGACGTTCCGCTTCCATGTCGATCTTTTATAGCTTCGTAAAAAGGGGAAATTATAGCCGATCGGCGCCGTGCGCCGGAGTCGATCGAGCGATCCGGCGCGGGTTTGGGATTGATTTTGCGGAGATTTTCGGCGCCGCGGCAGCTTCGCGCAGCGGCGCAGGTGACGCCGGTGGAGTCGCTCTAGCTCGCCGCGTGCTCGACGATCAGCTGCACGCGCGAGACGCCGTTCCACGTGTCGCTCGCAAGCCGGTACGCGACCGTGGTGCGTGCGGGCAGCGTGTCGGTGTGATTGAACCAGATTGCGTTGAAGCGCTGGCGGCCGCGCATCAGTTGCAGCTTCAGGTGCTTGTCCTTCACGAGCGCTTGCGACGCGACGTCGAATTCGCCGGAAAACACCGGCGCCGGGAAACCTTGGCCCCAGACAGCGGCGTCGAGCATTTCGACGAACTGCGGCGTGAAGTACGCGTCTTCCAGTTCGCCGTCGGTTTCGACGGTGCGCGAGAGCGCTTCTTCGGTGAGCCACTCGCGGCCGACCGCTTCAAACGCGGCGGTGAAGCGCGGCACGTCGGCGGCGGCGAGCGTCAGGCCTGCCGCCATCGCGTGGCCGCCGAATTTGACGATCATGCCGGGCTCGCGCTTCGAAATCAGATCGAGCGCGTCGCGCAGATGGAACCCCGCGATCGAGCGGCCTGAGCCTTTGACGAGTTGGCCGCTGTCGTCGGCGAGTGCGAACGTGAACGAAGGCCGGTGAAATTTTTCCTTGAGCCGTCCGGCCACGATGCCGATCACGCCCTGGTGCCAGGCCGGATTGAACAGCGTGATGGTGGCCGCGCCGTCGGGGTCGATCGACGAGAGGTCGTCGAGCGCCTGTTGCTGCATGCCCGCTTCGATTTCGCGACGCTCGCGGTTCATCGCATCGAGTTGTTGCGCGAGCTCCCACGCGCGGCCGACGTCGTTGGTCGTCAGGCATTCGATACCGAGCGACATATCTGACAGCCGTCCCGCCGCATTCAGGCGCGGACCGAGCGCGAAGCCGAGGTCGAAGCCCGACGCACTGCGGGCGTCGCGCGCGGCGGCGCGAAAGAGGGCGGCAATGCCCGGCTGCATCTTGCCCTTGCGGATGCGTTGCAAACCTTGCGCGACCAGCACGCGGTTGTTGCCGTCGAGTTTCACGACGTCCGCGACGGTGCCGAGCGCGACCAGATCCAGCAGGCCATCCAGGCGCGGCTCCGGGAAATCGTCGCCGAACGCGCCGCGGCGGCGCAATTCCGCGCGTAACGCGAGCAGCACGTAAAACATCACGCCGACGCCCGCGATGCACTTGCTGGGAAATTCGCAGCCCGGCTGGTTCGGATTGACGATTGCACGGGCGGCGGGCAACTGGTCGCCGGGCAGGTGGTGATCGGTGACGAGCACGTCGATGCCAAGAGCGTTGGCTGCCTCGACGCCGTCCACGCTCGCAATGCCGTTGTCGACCGTAAGCAGAAGGTCCGGTTTGCCCGATGCGTTGCGCGCGGCCAGCGCGACGATTTCGGGCGTGAGGCCATAGCCGTATTCGAAGCGGTTCGGCACCAGATAATCGATCTGGGCGCCGAACATGCGCAGCCCGCGCACCGCGACCGCGCAGGCGGTCGCGCCGTCGCAATCGTAGTCGGCCACGACCAGCATGCGGCGCTTTTGCCCGATCGCGTCGGCGAGCAGCGCAGCGGCGTCTTCGCAGCCTTTCAGCGCGGCGGGCGGCACGAGGCGCGCAAGTCCGGTTTCGATTTCATCGGGCAGGCACACGCCGCGCGCCGCATACAGACGCGCGAGCACCGGATGCAGGCCGTGGCGCACAAGAATTTCAGCGTCGACGGGAGAACAGGCGCGCGTAACGATTCGGGTCATTCTGAAAGGCCGTCTGTAGGGTCGGTCATGCAATCGATCATTCGATGAAAAGCGAGGCGAGCAGGCGCCGTCGCCAGAACTTGCGCAGATCGCCGCGCGTGATGCTGAGCGTGACGGACCCTGTGTCGCCGCACAGGGTCAGGCCGAGTTCGGCAAGTGCACCCGATCGCAGTGCTTCGAGCGCCGGTTCGAACCAGTCGTCCTGGAGCGCCGCGAAGGCCTCGTTCCAGCGTGCCCAGTCCTGTTCGATGTATGGCGCCGAGAACGGGTCCAGCTCCACAAGAGTGGTGTTTCGTGCGTGTGCTGCGGTGTGCACATCGTTCGCCGCGCTCGAACGGGTTGCCTGGTCGCCTGCATTGGTGCCGCCGCGGTCCTCCAGCGAGGACAGCGCCGCGAACGAAGCGGGCGGAGCGCCAACGGGCACGCCGGCTGTGAGTGCGAGACCGCGCGTGGCTGCGGCGTCTGAAAAGACGCGTGAGAACGGGCTGCGCACAGGCCGCGCCGCACCTTGCGCGTGAAACCAGATCGAATTGACGGCGGGCAGGCCGCGCGCCTCGCGGGCTTCGTTCACGGGGTGCTCGAACCAGGCCATCTGCACTTCGTTCTGCAGCTTCATCCACGCCCGCGAACGCTCGCCGGAATGCGCTTCGTGCGGCAACCAGATTTCGATGTTACGGCCGCTCGCGCGCAACGGCGATGCACCGGCCAGCGTGCCGAAGCCGTCGCCCGACAGGTACCAGCGCGCGGGCTTCGGCGCCTCGATGCGCACGCCGAGTTCCTCGATCAGAGGCCGGGCCACCTCGAGCAGCGCGGTCGCTTCGTCATCGGAAAGATTGAGCGACGCCGGGTCGATCAGCACCAGATGGTCATGCGCGATGCGCACGTGCACCGGCTGCACGCAGGCCCACGTCGCGTCGCCCGGCTCGCCGCCGTCGGCGCGCAGCATGTAAGGCGCGAGCGGGGCTTCGTCGGCGGCCGCCGCGCCCGTCGAGGCGGTGGAGGCGTTGGATAGCGCGCCGAACTGACGCGCGATCCACCGTTCATGCGGCAGCGTGCGCTGGAAATCCTCGCCGATCACACGCTCGACGAGCGTCGCGCGCGCGACCAGCCGGTCGAGTGCAGGGCTGCTGATGTCGTGTAGGGCGGTGGAGGCGTCGGCTGCGGCGGGCAGCGCGAAAGGAAGCAGAAGATGGAGGCGGTCGGCGTGCATGATGCTGCGCATTGTAGGGCAAAGCGCGCTGCGGTTTCGATAGGTTCGGCCGGTTGGCGCGGGATGGCGCGGGTCGGCGTCGGACGGCAATGGGTCGCCGTCGCGTCGGCGGTTGCGTCGGCAGTTGCATCGAGCTATCCACGCAGCGGTCCCGCAGCGGGCTGTCCAGCAGTCCCACCAGCCGCTCTACCGGCAGTCCCTTTATGCGGCGGCGCGGCATTGTATGGCAAACTTCGCGCTTGGTTGACGGTGGCGGCATCGGCAATGCGGGGCGGGTTTGCGCCGCGACGTCGGCAGGAACCATCCGGATTGCCGCGACACCAATGATCAGGACACTCGGGCCGGACTCGCGACGCGAAGGCAGATGCAACAGCGGGCTTATCCGCGGACGCATCGCCAGACGCGTCGCCAGCCGCAAGACGCCGCACGCAGCCCGGGTAGCCGAAGAACGCAGAAAAGGACTCGCTTGAAATTTCCCTACGAATGGCAGATCGGCTGGCGCTATACCCGCGCCGGCAAACGCACGACCGGCAACGGCTTTATCTCCTTCATCGCACTGGTTTCGATGTCGGGCATCGCGCTTGGCGTCGCCGCGCTGATCGTGGTCCTGTCGGTCATGAACGGCTTCCAGAAGGAAGTGCGCGACCGCATGCTGTCGGTGCTTGCGCACGTCGAAATCTTCTCGCCGACCGGCTCGATGCCTAACTGGCAACTCACGGCCGACGAAGCGCGCCGGAACAAGGAAGTGATCGGCGCCGCGCCTTATGTGGAAGCGCAGGCGCTGCTCACACGCCAGGATGCGGTCAGCGGCGTCGCGTTGCGCGGCGTCGAGCCGACGCTCGAGCCGCAGGTATCCGACATCGGCAAGGAGATGAAAGGCGGCAAGCTCACCGATCTCGTGCCTGGCGACTTCGGCATCGTGCTGGGTGCGGACCTCGCGACCAATCTCGGCGTGACCGTCAACGACAAGATCACGCTGGTCGCGCCCGAAGGCACCATTACGCCGGCCGGCATGCTGCCGCGTCTGAAGCAGTTCACGGTGGTGGGCATCTTCGAGTCGGGGCATTACGAATACGACAGCACGCTCGCGCTGATCAATATCAAGGACGCTCAGGCGTTGTTCCGGCTACCCGCGCCGACCGGCGTGCGGTTGCGACTCACCGACATGCAGCGCGCGCCGGAAGTCGCGCATCAGCTTGCGCGCAGCCTCTCCGGCGACCTATATATCCGCGACTGGACGCAGCAGAACAAGACCTGGTTCTCGGCGGTGCAGATCGAAAAACGCATGATGTTCATCATCCTTACGCTGATCATTGCGGTCGCGGCGTTCAATCTCGTGTCGTCGCTCGTGATGACGGTGACCAACAAGCAGGCCGACATCGCGATTCTGCGCACGCTCGGCGCGCAGCCCGGTTCGATCATGAAGATTTTCGTCGTGCAGGGCGTGACGATCGGCTTTATTGGCACGGCTACCGGCGTTGCGCTGGGCTGCCTGATCGCGTGGAGCATTCCATGGCTCGTGCCGATGATCGAGCATATGATCGGCGTGCAGTTCCTGCCGCCGTCGGTGTATTTCATCAGCGAACTGCCGTCTGAGCTGATTCCTGCGGACGTCGCGCGAATCGGCATCATTGCGTTCCTGATGTCGGCGGTGGCGACGCTTTACCCGAGCTGGCGCGGTGCCAAAGTTCGTCCCGCGGAGGCGCTGCGCTATGAATGACCGTTCCGCAACTCTACCCATGGCCGCTCAGGAACTGACGCCTCATCCGTACGTGCTGGAAGCAACCGGCATTTCGAAGTCGTTCGTGCAGGGCGGCCTGAATGTGCAGGTGCTCAACAACGCCGAACTGAACGTGCGGCGCGGCGAGAAGCTCGCGATTGTCGGCGCGTCCGGTTCGGGCAAGAGCACGCTGCTGCATGTGCTCGGCGGCCTTGACGATCCCAGTGCGGGCCACGTCTCGGTGATGGGCAAGCCGTTCACGAAGCTCTCCGAACGCGAACGCAACGACTTGCGCAATCGCGCACTCGGTTTCGTGTACCAGTTCCATCATCTGCTGCCCGAGTTTTCCGCGCTCGATAACGTCGCCATGCCGCTGCGGATTCGCCGCATGACGACCGAAGCCTCGCGTCGTGAAGCGCTCGCGGTGCTGGAGCGCGTCGGCATGGCGCATCGCGCGAAACATCGGCCGGGCGAACTGTCGGGCGGCGAGCGTCAGCGTGTGGCGATTGCGCGGGCGCTGGTCACGAGGCCTGCGTGCGTGCTTGCCGACGAGCCAACCGGCAATCTGGACGGCGGCACTGCGGACACGGTCTTCAATCTGATGCTCGAACTGTCCCGAACGCTCGAAACGAGCTTCGTGATCGTCACGCACGATCCCCAACTGGCGGGGCGGTGCGACCGCATCATGCGGTTGCGCGACGGGATCTTGCATGAGGAGCCGCCGGTTCCGGTGTAAGCGCGGCGAGGCGGAATAGAGCCGGAAATGGCTCGACGTACCGGCCGCCTGATCTGCTTAATCCACTCAGTCCACTCAGTCCACTTGTCAGCGAGGCAACCCATGTGGATCGATACGCACTGCCATCTCGACGCCTCCGAATTCGACGCCGATCGCGAGCACGTCGCTGCGGCGGCGAAGAGTGCGGGCGTGGGGCGTATCGTCATTCCGGCCATCGGCCGGCAGAACTTCGCGGCCGTGCGCGAGCTGGCGCATCGCTTCGACGGCGGCGCATATGCGCTCGGCATTCACCCGCTCTTCACGCCATCCGCGCAGGAACAGGATCTTGAACTGCTGCGCGCGGAAATTAAGGCGAGCCTCGACGACCCGCGCTTCATCGGCATCGGCGAGATCGGGCTGGATTATTTCGTCGACGGTCTCGACGACGCCCGGCAGCAATTCTTCTACAACGGTCAACTACAGATCGCGCGGGAATTCGATCTGCCGGTGATCTGCCATGTGCGCAAATCGCAGGATCAGGTGATCAAAGGCTTGCGCCGGCATCAGATTCATCGCGGCATCGCGCATGCATTCAACGGCAGCTTCCAGCAGGCGCAGGCGTATATCGACCAGGGCATGCATCTCGGCTTCGGCGGCAATCTGACGTTCGAGCGCGCGCGGCAGATTCGCCGGCTTGCCGAACAGCTGCCGTTCGACGCGCTCGTGGTCGAGACCGACGCGCCGGACATCGCGCCTTCGTGGATTTACAAGCAGCGCAACTCCCCCGAACAGATTCCGGCCATCGGCGCCGGACTCGCGCAGTTGCGTGGCATGGCGGTAGACGAAGCCGCCCTAGGCACAACGGCTAACGCGCTCGCCGCGCTGCCGCGGCTCGCGCTTTCCTCTGCATAATTTGTCTCGTTGATTCTCGAGTGGTTTGCGCCGGGCGAGACACACGTCCGGCGGCATGCTTGCGCGTTGCGCCGTGCGTTGCGTCGTCTCGTCCCGCGTACAGCCAGTGGCGGGCGGAGGGCGCATGCGTGCATGGTGGTGTGGATTCGGGTTGGGCGTCGTCTGGCTGCAGCGGCAGGCGGCGTTGCCCGGTTGGGGCGGTTGGTGCGCGCTGGTGTTGTTCGGCTGCGCGGCGTCGGCTGCCGCAGTGTGGGCCTTGCGTGGGTGTTCGCACATCGCGGATTGCGAGCAGAGCGTGCCTTCCAGTTGGACGCTTCGACGTGTGCGCTCATTCGCCGGTTGGTGCGCGCTCTCATGCGCGGCATGGTGCGTCGGCTTCGGCTACGCGGCGTTGCGTGCGGAAGCACGGCTCGCAGCGAGCTTGCCGCTTGCGTGGGAAGGCCGCGACATCGAGCTGACCGGCAACATCAAAGGATTGCCCTCGCGCGACGATAAAGGCGTTCGCTTTCTTTTCGACGTGGAGTCGGTCGACGCACCTGCCGTCGGCGCGGCACAGGGCGAGCCGGTCAGGTTTCCCCGCGTCGTCCAACTGTCCTGGATCGCCGACGAAGCGCCGCCGCCACCGCTTGAGCCTGGTGAACGATGGCGTCTGCGTGCGAGGCTGAAACGGCCACATGGCAATGCGAACTTCGGCGTGCGCGACACGGAAGCCGGCTTGCTTGCGCGGAACGTGCGGGCCACCGGTTACGTGAGCGCGGCAACGCAGGCCGTGCGGTTGCGCCCGGATGCGCACGGCGTGAGCGTGACGGTGGACCGCTGGCGTGCGGCGCTGGGTGCGCGCATCGACGCGGTGCTGGCGGACTCGCCGCATCGCGGCATCGTCGTCGCGCTGGCAATCGGCGCGCAGGACGAAGTCAGCGCCGCCGACTGGCAGTTGATGCGCGCCACCGGCACCAGTCATCTGGTGGCGATCTCGGGATTGCATATCGGCTTTGCCGCGGGTCTCGCGGCATGGCTTTGCGGCGCGTGCTGGCGACGCTCGGGATTGATCGGCCGCAACTGGCCGCTGCACGTTCCCGCGCAGTTCGTCGCGGTGACGGGCGGCGCGCTCTTCGCCGCGTTGCATGCTGCGTTGGCCGGCTTCAACGTGCCCGTGCAGCGCGCGCTGTGGATGGCCGGCGTCGTGGCGCTCGCGTATCTGAGCGGGCGCAATGTACCGCGCTCGGCCGTGCTCGCGTCTGCGCTCGGGCTCGTGTTGCTGATCGACCCGTGGGCGGTTGTCTCGGCGGGATTCTGGTTGTCGTTCTGCGCGGTGGCGGCGATTCTCTTCGCCACGTCGGGGCGGCCTCGCGTGGAGAATCACGAACAGCGCACGCACGAGACGGACGAACAGGGCGGCACGCTCAGTCGATTGTCGCGCCTGCGCGCTGCCGCCGCGCGCCGCGTTCAGGCTTTCGGTGAACGGCTGCGCGGCGCCGCGCATGTTCAGCTTGCTGTCACCGTCGCGCTCGCGCCGTTGACCGTCTACTGGTTCGCTCAGATTCCGTTGATCGGGCCGCTCGCGAACTCGTTTGCGATTCCGTGGGTAAGCCTGCTGGTGACGCCTTCGGTGCTGGCAGGTGTCGTGTTGCCCGCGCCGCTCGCTGCCTACGCGTTTCGTACGGCGCACGCGCTGCTCGACGTGATGATTGCCGGACTGCATTGGCTTTCCGGACCCAGGTGGGCGCTGTGGTGGCTGCCGCAGCCGGACGGATGGACGCTCGCTGCGGCCGCGGCCGGCGTGCTGTGGTGTCTCGCACCGCGCGGCTGGCCGCTGCGCTGGGCGGCGCCGCTCGCGTGGTTGCCTTTACTTGCGCCGGCGCCGTCCGGGCCGCCTCACGGCAGCTTCCGGCTGACCGCGCTGGACGTTGGGCAGGGCACGTCGGTGCTGGTCGAGACGGCGCACCACGTGCTGCTGTTCGACACGGGGCCAGGCCCGGAATCGACCTACGCCGGTGAGCGAGTCGTCGTGCCGTATCTTCAGGCGCACGGCGTCAACGTCCTCGACACGCTGATTGTTAGCCACGCGGATTCGGACCACTCGGGAGGCGCGCCGGCCGTGCTGGATGCGATCGAGGTCCGTCAGATGGTCGCCGCTCTCGCGCCGGCCAATGCGCTATGGGCGAATGCGAGGCAACGGGGCGCGCAGACGTTGCCCTGCGCGGCGGGACAGCGCTGGCAGTGGGACGGCGTCGAATTCTCGATGCTCTGGCCCGACGCCGGGCCGCTACAGGGCAAGCCGAACGCGCATTGCTGTGTGCTGCGGGTGAGCACGTCGCCGGGTGCGGTTGCGAACCCGGGAGAGGGAAGTGCAGAAGCTTCGCTTGCGGAGGGTACGGCAGGTGGCGTGAAGGATGGTGGAGCGGCCAGCGCGGCGGAGCATGCGTCGGGCAGCAGATTGCATCGTGCGCTGAAGAGTACAACGGAAAGCGCGGCGAATCGCCCGTCGGCTGACGCGCCGGACGCGCACGTGCAAGCCACGAGCCTTGCCGCGCTGCTGACCGCCGACATCGAAGCCCCTGCCGAACGCGTGCTGTTGTCGCGCGATCGCGAGATGCTGCGTGCTCAGGTGCTGGTGGTCCCACACCACGGCAGCAAGACGTCGTCGACTGAGCCGTTCCTCGATTCTATCGACCCGCTCGTCGCGCTATTTCAGGTAGGCTATCGCAACCGGTTTCATCATCCCAGTGCGGGCGTGCTGGCGCGTTATTCGGCGCGGCATATCGAACTTGGACGCAGCGATGCGGATGGCGCGGTGCGCGTCCTGATCGACCCGGATTTCGCCACGCGGCGAGGTGCGCATGCAAGCGATACCGCGCTGACCATCGAGCGTTATCGCGACACACGCCGGCGTTACTGGATGGATCGCTGAACCGATCGCCGGCTGACGCTACGCGAGAGGAGCAGCCGCAAAAGAAGTGCGCTGAAGGCAACTCGTAGAGCGCCGTAGAAGAGAGGCAATGAGCGGGCGGCAAAGCGAAGCCGCTTAATGGGAATCGTACTCAAGCTTCACAGCGGAGCACCGCCACAGCCACACCGCAACATTCAGCACCGCGAGACACCGCCAGGCTTCACCCGCCGCGAATAAACAGAACGGAGATAGCCGCAGTTGAAAAACATCATTCACTTCTCGCACGCAAACGGTTTTCCAGCGTCGATTTACCGGACGATTTTTGCGGAACTCGCCGACGACTATGAAGTGCGGCACATCGAACGCATCGGACACGATCCGCGCTATCCGGTGACTCAGGACTGGCCGCATCTCGTCGAGCAGTTGCTCGACGACATCGGGCGGACCTACGAGCAGCCGGTGTGGCTCGTCGGACATTCGCTCGGAGGCTATGTGTCGCTGATGGCGGCGCTGAAGAAACCGCAGTGGGTGAGGGGCGTCGTGATGCTCGATTCTCCGGTGGTGGCAGGCTGGCGCAGCAGCATTTTGCGCGTGTCGCAATGGACCGGGCTCGACGAGCGGCTTTCGCCCGCAGCGGCCACGCGCAAGCGCCGCACTCACTGGGCAAGCCGCGAAGAGGCGTGGCGTCATTTCCATTCGAAGCCAGCGTTCGCGCGCTGGGACGAGCGCATGCTGTCCGACTACATCGAGTTCGGCATTCCGCAGGTTTCGCACGACGGCTCGCGCAGCCTCGCGTTCGATCGCCGTATCGAATATCAGATCTACCGGACTTTGCCGCATACGCTCGGCGCGCGGCTCGCGCGCGGCGCACCGGTGCCGGTCGGATTCATCGCCGGCACCCGGTCGCGAGAAATCCGTCAGGTCGGCTTGCGCGCCACGCGCCGTGCTACCGGCGGCCATGTGGAATGGATCGAGGGCAGCCACCTCTTTCCGATGGAAAAGCCGATCGAAACCGCGCGTGCCGTGCAGCGGATGTTGCGCGAACTGGAGCAGCGCGGCTGACGCTGCGCGCGCCGGTCACCGGTGGTTTGCGCGGCGCGCATGGGTGCCCGGGCCGCTCGCATTTTGCTGGGTTGAGACCCTGCTTTACGGTATAATCCGTTTTTCCCGCGAGCATCCAGCGATGACCAAATATGTTTTCGTCACCGGCGGCGTAGTATCTTCCCTCGGCAAGGGTATTGCCGCCGCTTCCCTCGCCGCGATCCTCGAATCGCGCGGTCTTAAAGTCACCCTTCTCAAGCTCGATCCCTACATCAACGTCGACCCCGGCACGATGAGTCCGTTCCAACACGGTGAAGTGTTCGTGACGGAAGACGGAGCGGAGACCGACCTCGACCTCGGCCACTACGAGCGCTTCATCAGCACGAAGATGCGCAAGGCCAATAACTTCACCACGGGCCAGATCTACGAATCGGTAATCCGCAAGGAACGCCGCGGCGATTATCTCGGCAAGACGGTGCAGGTTATTCCGCACATCACGAATGAAATCCAGGCGTTCATCGAGCGTGGCGCGGCGTCGGCCACCTGCGGCGAGCCGGACGTCGCTATCGTCGAAGTGGGCGGCACGGTAGGCGACATCGAATCGCTGCCGTTCCTCGAAGCCGCGCGTCAAATGAGCCTGCGCATGGGCCGCAACAGCGCGTGCTTCGTCCACCTCACGCTGGTGCCTTGGGTCGCCACGGCCGGCGAACTCAAAACCAAGCCCACGCAGCACAGCGTGCAGAAGCTGCGCGAAATCGGTATTTCGCCGCACGTGCTGCTGTGCCGCGCCGACCGCCGCATTCCGGACGACGAACGCGCGAAAATTTCCATGTTCTCCAACGTCCCGGAAGACGCCGTGATCTCGGTGTGGGACGCGGACAGCATCTACAAGATTCCGCAGATGCTGCACGATCAGGGTCTCGACGCGATCATCTGCGAAGAGTTGAAGCTCACGCCGAAGCCCGCCGATCTGTCCATGTGGGCGGACCTCGTCGAGAAGCTGCAGAACCCGGAACACGAGGTCACCATCGGCATGGTCGGCAAATATGTCGATCTGACCGAATCGTACAAGTCGCTGATCGAAGCACTGCGCCACGCGTCCATGCATACGGCGACGCGCGTGAACATCGAGTACATCGATTCTGAAGAGATTGAGACGCAGGGCGTCGAAAGTCTCAAGCATCTCGACGCGGTGCTCGTGCCTGGCGGCTTCGGCCGTCGCGGTACCGAAGGCAAGATCGCGGCGATCCGCTACGCACGGGAAGCGAAGGTGCCGTATCTCGGCATCTGCCTCGGCATGCAACTGGCCGTCATCGAGTTTGCGCGCGACGTGGTCGGGCTGAAGAACGCGAACAGCACCGAGTTCGATCAGGAAACCGAAAACCGCGTGGTCGCGCTGATCACCGAGTGGTACGACCGCGAAGGCCGTGTCGAAAAGCGCACCGAAGAATCGGATCTCGGCGGCACCATGCGCCTCGGCTCGCAGCGTTGCCCGATCAAGCCCGGCACCATGGCCGAAGAGATCTACGGCAAGGACGTGAACGAGCGTCACCGTCACCGGTATGAAGTCAATAACCGCTTCGTGCCCCAACTCGAAGCCGGCGGTCTTATCATCAGCGCTCGTACTCCGAGCGAAGATCTGCCGGAAATGATGGAACTGCCGCGCAGCATGCACCCGTGGTTCGTCGGCGTGCAGTTTCACCCGGAATTCACGTCCACACCGCGTGACGGCCATCCGCTTTTCAAGTCGTTCGTCGAGGCTGCGCTCGCGCGTCAGCAGTCGCGCGTCACGAACGAAGTCGGGGAGAAAGCATGAAACTGGGCGATTTCGAAATCGGGCTCGACAAGCCGTTTTTCCTGATCGCGGGCACCTGTGTCGTTGAATCGGAGCAAATGACGATCGACACGGCGGGCCGGCTGAAGGAAATCTGCGCAAAGCTGAACATTCCGTTCATCTACAAATCGTCGTACGACAAAGCCAACCGCAGTAGCGGCAAATCGTTTCGCGGTCTGGGCATGGACGAAGGGCTGCGCATCCTGTCGGAAGTGAAGCGTCAGCTCGGCCTGCCGGTGCTGACCGACGTTCACGCGGAGCACGAGATCGAACAGGTCGCCTCAGTGGTCGATGTTCTGCAAACGCCGGCTTTCCTGTGCCGTCAAACTGACTTTATTCACGCGTGCGCACGGTCGGGCAAACCGGTCAATATCAAGAAGGGCCAATTTCTCGCGCCGCACGACATGAAAAACGTGATCGACAAGGCTCGCGACGCGGCACGCGAGGCTGGTCTGTCGGAAGACCGCTTCATGGCGTGCGAGCGCGGCGTGTCGTTCGGCTATAACAACCTCGTGTCCGACATGCGTTCGCTTGCCATCATGCGTGAAACGAATGCGCCGGTGGTTTTCGACGCCACGCATTCTGTGCAGTTGCCAGGCGGGCAGGGCACGAGCTCGGGCGGGCAGCGTGAATTCGTGCCGGTGCTCGCGCGTGCCGCGGTCGCGGTCGGCGTCGCGGGTCTTTTCATGGAGACGCACCCGAATCCGGCGCAGGCCAAATCGGACGGTCCGAACGCGGTGCCGCTCAACCGCATGGCCGATCTGCTCAAGACGCTTGTCACGCTCGATCAGGCCGTCAAGCGCGCGCCGTTCCTCGAAAGCGATTTCAACTGATTCAGCCGTTCGCCGCATGCTGGCTCGCGTGTTGAGCCGCCCATTCAAGTGGGAGTGCGCGGCGAACGTGCACAATGGTGGTCGAACGTATCGTCGCGTAGCTTGTCTGTCGGGAGGCCATGCTCCGCACGAACCGGAACGAGCGCTGAAGGCCAGCTCCGCATTCGTGTGCTCTGTAGACGGGGTGAGCGCTAAACCGCTAACTCCGATCGACCTGCGGGATACAGTGTCACAGTAAAGAATTTATCGTCATTTCTTGAGGAAACCATGAGTGCTATCGTAGATATCATCGGTCGAGAGATTCTCGATTCGCGAGGCAACCCCACCGTCGAATGCGACGTGCTGCTCGAGTCGGGCACCATGGGCCGCGCCGCAGTGCCGTCGGGCGCATCCACCGGTTCGCGCGAGGCGATCGAGCTGCGCGACGGCGAGACTGGCCGTTACGGCGGCAAGGGTGTGCTGAAGGCCGTCGAACACATCAACACCGAAATCTCCGAAGCGATCATGGGCCTCGACGCTTCCGAGCAGGCTTTCCTCGACAAGACCCTTCTCGAACTCGACGGCACGGACAACAAGTCGCGCCTCGGCGCGAACGCGATGCTGGCCGTGTCCATGGCCGTCGCGAAGGCCGCTGCTGAAGAAGCCGGCCTGCCGCTCTACCGTTACTTCGGCGGCTCGGGCGCAATGCAATTGCCGGTGCCGATGATGAACATCGTCAACGGCGGCGCGCACGCGAACAACAGCCTGGACATCCAGGAATTCATGATCGTGCCGGTCAGCCAGCCGACCTTCCGCGAAGCACTGCGCTGCGGCGCTGAAGTGTTCCACGCGCTGAAGAAGATTCTGTCGGACCGCGGCATGAGCACGGCGGTGGGCGACGAAGGCGGCTTCGCGCCGAACTTCGGCAGCAACGACGAATGCCTGTCGACCATCCTGCAAGCGATCGAAAAAGCCGGCTATCGCGCCGGTGAAGACGTGCTGCTCGCGCTCGACTGCGCGGCCAGCGAGTTCTACCACGAGGGCAAGTACCAGTTGGCGGGCGAAGGCCTGCAACTGTCGTCGGCGGAATTCACCGACTACCTCGCTACGCTCGCTGACAAGTTCCCGATCGTCTCGATCGAAGACGGCATGCACGAAAGCGACTGGGAAGGCTGGAAGCTCCTGACCGACAAGCTCGGCAAGAAAATCCAGCTGGTTGGCGACGACCTGTTCGTGACCAACACGCGCATCCTGAAAGAAGGCATCGAGAAAGGCATCGCGAACTCGATCCTCATCAAGATCAACCAGATCGGCACGCTGACGGAAACCTTCGCCGCGATCGAGATGGCGAAGCGGGCTGGCTACACGGCTGTGATCTCGCATCGTTCGGGCGAAACGGAAGATTCGACGATTGCGGACATCGCCGTGGGCCTGAACGCCGGCCAGATCAAGACGGGTTCGCTGTCGCGCTCGGACCGCATCTCGAAATACAACCAGTTGCTGCGCATCGAGGAAGACCTCGGTGATATCGCCAGCTATCCGGGCAAGTCGGCGTTCTACAATCTGCGCTAATTCGTTGTGATTGGACTGTTTCTAGCGCTGACCGATGAGCCGGTTTTTCTTCGTGTCTGATTGACCTCGCCGCCCTGCGTTTAGCGCAGGGCGGCGCGTATTTATTGTGCTTACTTCATGCGGCTCGTCACTGCTGTACTGATCGTTCTGCTGGCGTTGATCCAGTATCCGCTTTGGTGGGGCCATGGCGGCTGGTTGCGCGTGCACGAACTGCAGCAGCAGCTCGCGCAGCAGATGCAAAAGAATACCGACGCGAAACTGCGTAACGAGCGGATTCAGGGCGAGGTGCAGGACTTGCAGAACGGCACCGCTGCCGTCGAAGAACGCGCCCGCTACGAAATGGGCATGGTCAAAGACGGTGAAGTGTTCGTGCAATTCGTTTCGCCGAATGCACCTTTGCCGACGGCCAACGCGCCTTCGGCTTCCACCTCGACTCGCGGCGAAGTGTCGTCGGCACCGCTGCATGTCGTGCCGAATCCGGAGTCACGCGCTAAGCCAGAGCGCAAGCACGGCGGCAAGCCAGCGAAAGACAAGAAGCCCGCGCACTGAGCGCTGACGGCGCTTCGTTGGGAAGGCGAAAAAAAGGCGCGGTGTCGATTGACCCGCGCCTTTTTTACATCAATGAGCATTTAACAGTCGAAACCGGCGGCCGGAATGCTTTGATCGCCGGCGCTTCCAGTGCTACTCAGCGCGCTCGGTCAATCACCAGCCCCAAGGACCGTAGCCGATGCCCACGCCGGTGCCCCAGCCATGCCCCCATCCACCGCCGTAGTAGCTACCGTAAACGCTCACCGGCACTGGCGGACTGTAATAGCGCGACCACGCCTGCGCGGCGTTTTCGGCAGCGATTGCCTGGTTTTGCTCCGCCATGACCTGCTGATCGATCGCGTTGTAACGCTCGCGCTCAGCGGGCGTGAGCGGTTGCGCGGTACTGGCCATGACCGACTGGTCGGCGGGCAGCCGGCTGTAAATAGGCGACGGTCCCGGCGGGTCCATCATGCAACCGGCTAACGCAGTGACGCCCGCCAGCGCCGTCAAGGTGGCGAGCGTGCGCGCGGGACGTAGCAGCGAGAAAGAAATGCTCATGTTCGGTCTCGATCAGTCGGATACCTAAGTAAAACATCTACAGCGGCTCCAAGAAGTACAGCGCCACAATGTCAAAGATACCGCGCCGCCTGTGTCTGTAAAAGCCCGGGTGGGGCGCACACTCAATGGCAATGAAAAGCGGTGACACGCGTGCTCAGCCCAACTTCGGACGCCGCCGCGAGCGCGCAATGCGCTCGCGGCGGCCAGCCGCTTCAGTGCCGTTGCCCAGCAGCCGGCGTCACACCTTGTGAGAGTGCGTTCACGAGAAAAAGTTGCGCCACGTCGACCGGGTCGAACTCGTACCGCTGGTTGCAGAACTCACAATGAATCTCGACGTGGCCGCGCTCTTCGAGCACGCTGTCCACCTCTTCCCGGCCGAGCATTTTCAGCATCGAGCCGACTTTTTCGCGCGAGCAGGTGCACTCGAAACGCGCGGCGGCGGGCTCGAAATGCTGAACGTTTTCCTGCCAGAAGAGCCGCCGGAACACCGTTTCCGGTTCTTCCTTCAGCAGCTCGTCTTGCGAGAGCGTGCCGCCCAACGTGCAGACGCGCTCCCAGGTGTCCGCGTCCAGTTCGCCCGGATGCGGGACGATGCCGCCGTCGCCCGGCAGCTTTTGCAGCAGCATGCCGACCGCACGCTCGGAATTCGCCGCGAGCCACAGGCGCGTGTCGAGCTGCTCGGAGTGATGCATGTAGTGCTCGAGCACTTCGGCCATAGAGTTGAGCGGACCGTCGACGCCCGACAGCGGCACGATGCTCTGATACGGCTGCTGGCCAGGCTTCTTGTCGCGCGGGTCGAGCGTGATCACGCAGCGACCGTGGCCGCTTGCGTTGAGCAGCTCCACCAGCGAGGCGCTGTCGCCGATCGTGCCTTCGTCGCCGGAAAGCTTGGCGGTAGCGCGCATCGACAGATCGGAGCTGCATTGAACCACCAGCATCTTGGCCGGGCCGTCGCCGAAAATCTGCATGATCAGCGTCCCGTCGAACTTCAGATTCGCCGACAGCAGCGCGCACGCAGCCATCATCTCGCCGAGAATGGTCCGCACCGGCGCCGGGTACTCGCGGCGCGTCAGCACTTCCTGCCACGTATTGCGCAGCGAAACGATTTCGCCGCGCACCGGCGCCGCGCTGAACATGAATTTTTGCAACTGGTCGCTCACAACTTTTCCTCAGTCGAATGGCGCGCCACGACGATATGCCGTGCCGGCGCCGTGCGCGCTGCGCGCCCGGCCGGTCAGCCGATGCGCACGAGCTGCGCCTTGAAATACTCGCGGCGCTCGGCATAGCTTGCCGCGCCGCGCTGCATGTTGGCGATATCCGTCTCGGTCAATTCGCGCACCACCTTGGCGGGCGCGCCGAGAATCAGCGAATTGTCGGGAAATACCTTGCCTTCGGTCACGATGGCGCCCGCTCCGACCAGACAGTTGCGGCCGATCACCGCTCCATTCAAGACCACCGCCTGAATTCCGATCAGCGAGCCTTCCTTGATCGTGCAGCCGTGCAACATTACCTGGTGGCCGATCGTGACGTTCGGCTCGATGGTCAGCGGAAATCCAGGGTCGGTATGCAAGACCGCGTTTTCCTGAACGTTGCTGCCCGCGCCCAACGTGATCGGCTCGTTGTCGCCGCGTAGCGTTGCGCCGAACCAGACGCTCGAATTTGCCGCGAGCGTCACATTGCCGATGATGGTCGCGGAGTCCGCGACGAATACGCTTTCGTGGATGGTCGGTGCGGCGTCGCCAAGCTTGTAAATGGTCACGTTGTCTCCTCGTGGATCGGTCGCCGGACGCCGGCGGCGAAAAGGGGCCGCGCCCATGCGTGGCTGGTGGCTCTTCGTCGTTGCGGCTGGCGCTCGCAATTGTCGAATCGAGTATTGTAAACGGTTGTGTGGTTATCACGCTTAGGCCTCGCGAGGCCATTCCGCGCTTGCTGGATCACGTCCTCGTCGCCATTCCCAACTTCTTCAGCGATTCACATCTGATGATTTCCTCCGTCCCGCCAACTTCTTTCGCGCTGTCCGGTTCGGTGGACGAGCCCGCGTCCGGCTCGATCAGCCGGCCGCAGTGTGCGCGCCGCGCCGCGCTCGCCGCGCTGCGCGAAGCGGATCCGGTCACCAAGGCGACCGCGGCGCGCGCGTTGTATGCCGCCGTGATCGACGGCAGCGCGCCATGCCCTGCGGAACTCGAACTGGACGAACCGCCCGAACTTCCGGGCCGTCCCGCACGGCCTGAACTTGTCGAGCCGCGCAAGCTCGGGCGGCGCAGCATGCAATCGCCGCAAGGGCGAGCGGTGCTGCTGCACGCGCTCGCGCACATCGAATTCAACGCGATCAACCTGGCGCTCGACGCCGTCTGGCGCTTCGCCGGCATGCCCGCCGCGTTCTACACAGACTGGTTAAAGGTCGCAGCCGAAGAGGCGTATCACTTCTCGCTGCTCACGGCGCGGCTTGCCGAGTACGGCCGTGCCTATGGCGACTTTCCCGCGCACGACGGCCTATGGGACATGTGCGAGCGAACCCGTGGCGACGTGCTCGCACGCATGGCGCTGGTTCCCCGCACGCTCGAAGCCCGTGGGCTCGACGCCTCGCCGCCTATCCGCGCGCGCTTGCAGCAGGCGGGCGATGACGCGTCGGCGTCGATCCTGGACGTGATACTGCGCGACGAAATCGGTCATGTGCTGATCGGCAACCGGTGGTTTCGTTATCTCTGCGACAAGGGCGGTCTGGATCCGCACGCCACTTACACGCGCCTCGCCGAGCAGTATCACGCGCCGAAATTGCGCGGCCCGTTCAATTTCGAGGCGCGCCGCGACGCGGGTTTCGACGACACCGAGCTCGCCGACCTGGCCGCGTTGGCGGGCATCGACGCAGGCGGCGCGCAGACCGATCAGGGAACCCCGGACTGAGGTTTGTCTCGACCCGGCTCAGGTCTGCCGTACGGTTATCTCGTTATAATCGAACGATCATTCTTTTTTGTGTGACCGATCATGAACACTTCTCGCTCCGAGTTTGTCGCCGCGCGAGGCGTCCGTCTGCATGTGCGGCGTTGGGGCAACCCCGACGCGCCGGCGCTATTCATGCTCCACGGCTGGATGGACGTGGCGGCGTCATTTCAGTTCGTCGTCGATGCAATGGGCGGCGACTGGCAGGTCATTGCGCCGGACATGCGCGGCTTCGGCCTGTCGGACTGGCCGGTGGCGCAAAGCGGCGGCGGTCACTACTGGTTCCACGATTACCTCGCCGATCTCGACGCATTGCTCGATCACTATGCGCCGACCGGCCAGGTCAATCTGGTCGGGCATAGCCTCGGCGCGAATATCGTCTGCCTGTACGCAGGCGTGCGGCCGGAGCGGGTGCGTCGCGTGGTCGACCTCGAGGGCTTTGGACTTGCGCCGTCGCATGCGGCGCAGGCGCCGAAACGTCTGCAAAACTGGCTCGACGAGTTGCGCGATCCGCCGCAGCTCAAGCGCTATGCGTCGCTCGACGAAGTAGCCGGCCGCCTCGTCAAGACCAATCCACGTCTGGCTGCCGCGCGCGCGCAGTTTCTTGCAAAGCATTGGTCGAAGCCCGACGGTGAAGGGCGTTTCATGCTGCTTGCCGACCCGGCGCACAAGCTGCGCGGCCCGACGCTGTACCGGCTCGACGAGGTCATGGCCGTCTGGCGCAAGGTGAGCGCCAAAGTACTGCACGTCGAAGCCGCCCATTCGCCGACGCTCGCCGCGATTGCCGGCGAAATTCCGCTTGATGAATTCAAGGCGCGTTTCCAGGCGTTTCCGGACTGGCGCGAAAAGATCATCGACGAGGCGGGGCACATGGTGCATCACGACCAGCCGGAGCAGGTGGCGGCGCTGATCCAGGGATTCTGCGCGTAGCGCGCAAGCAAAGCGGGGCGCGCGCCGCAAGCCAGCGGAAAGCGGCGACGAGAGATTGCCCTGCGTCCACTTACTGCGTTGCAGTAAAATGGACTGCAGAACCTTCTCCAGACGATGATGAACGCCGACCTCCACTGTCACTCCACCGTTTCCGACGGCCAGTTTGCGCCGGCCGATGTCGCGCGCCGTGCGCATGCGGGGGGCGTGACCTTGTGGGCGCTGACCGATCACGACGAACTCGCCGGCCAGCGCGAAGCGCGTGAAGCCGCCGCGGAACTCGGCATGAGCTATGTCAGCGGCGTGGAAATTTCGGTGACCTGGGCGGCGCGTACGGTGCACATCGTCGGGCTCGGCATCGATCCCACGAGTTCCGTGCTGATCGACGGCCTTGCTCGCACGCGCAACGGGCGGGCCGCCCGGGCGGAAGCCATCGGCGAGCAACTGGCCACGCTCGGCATTCCCGACGCTTACCAGGGCGCGCTCAAATACGTGTCGAACCCGGACATGATCTCGCGCACCCATTTCGCGCGCTTCATGGTCGAGAGCGGCTACGCCAGTTCCACGCAAGACGTGTTCAACCGCTATCTCGGCGACGGCAAGCCCGGCTATGTATCGCACCGCTGGGCGAAGCTCGCGGACGCGGTCGGCTGGATCAAGGCCGCGGGCGGCGAGGCGATCATCGCGCATCCGGGGCGTTACGCGTACTCGCCGGTCGAATTCGACGCGTTTTTCGCCGAATTCATCGACTTGGGCGGCAAGGCGATCGAGGTCGTGACGGGCAGCCACACGCCCGACCAATACCGCGAATACGCCGACGTGGCCCGCCGCTTCGGCTTCGAGGCGTCGCGTGGCTCCGACTTCCACGCGCCCGGCGAGGGCCGCGTCGAACTCGGCACGTTGCCGCCGCTTCCTTCCGATCTCAAACCCGTCTGGGAACGCTGGCTGTGAACGCGCGCCGTGCCCATGCGGCACGTCGCGTGCGGGAGCCGGCCGTCTGCGCGCGCGTCCCGCCGATTCGCCATAATTTGCCGTCGATCCTCAGCCATCGTTAGCCGCCATGTCCCAATACTTTCGGCTTCATCCAGACAATCCGCAGCCGCGCCTCGTCAAACAGGCGGTGCAGATCATCAACGACGGCGGCGTAGTCGCGTTGCCGACCGATTCCAGTTACGCGCTTGCCTGTCATCTCGACGACAAGGACGCGGTTGAACGCCTGCGCCGGATTCGCGGGCTGGATGAAAAGCAGCTGCTGTCGCTCCTCGTGCGCGATCTGTCGGAACTGGCGAACTTCGCGATGGTGGACAACCGCCAGTACCGGCTGATCAAATCCGTGACGCCGGGACCCTACGTTTTCGTGCTGCAGGCGACCAAGGAAGTGCCGCGGCGCCTGTCGCATCCGTCGCGCAAGACGATCGGCCTGCGTGTGCCGGATCATGCGATCACGCTCGCGATTCTCGGAGAGCTTGGTCAGCCGCTGCTCGGCTCCACGTTGATAATGCCGGGGGAATCCGCGCCGCTGAACGATCCCGAGGAAATTCGCGAGCGGCTGGAAAAGCAACTGGATCTCGTGATCGACGGCGGCGCCTGCGTGTGCGAGCCGTCCACGGTGATCGATCTGACCGGCGCCGAGCCGGTGCTGGTGCGGGCAGGGCGCGGTTCTCTCGCGCCATTCGGTCTCGAAGAGACGGCATGAGCGAAAGCGGACAGACGCACGCAATCGCATTGTTACAATAGCGAGTTATGGATTCTTCCCTGATACAAACCATCGCGGTCTACGCGTTGCCGGTGATTTTCGCGATCACGCTGCACGAGGCCGCGCATGGCTACGTCGCGCGCTGGCTCGGCGACAACACGGCCTATGTGCTCGGTCGCGTTTCCATCAATCCGATGCGGCACATCGATCCGCTCGGCACGATTGCGATTCCGTTGCTGCTTTACTTCGCGACGAGCGGCGCGTTCATGTTCGGCTATGCGAAGCCGGTACCCGTTGCCTTCGGCAACCTGCGCAATCCGCGCTGGGGGAGCCTCTGGGTCGCCGCTGCCGGTCCCGCGTGCAACTTCGTGCAGGCGCTTATCTGGGGCCTCTTCGGCGTAGCGCTCGCGGTGATGGCCGTCGACGAACCGTTTTTCACGCGCATGGCGGGCGCCGGCGTCGGCGTCAATCTCGTGCTCGGCGTGCTCAATCTGTTTCCGCTGCCGCCGCTCGACGGCGGTCGCGTGCTGATGGCGTTATTGCCGCCGCGCCAGGCCATCACGTTGTCGCGACTCGAGCCGTATGGCTTTTTCATCGTCATGGCACTGGTCATGACGGGCACGCTGACGCGATACTGGCTCGGCCCGCTCGTTACCCTCGGTTATAGCGCGATCACCGCAATCCTGACTCCACTTGTTTCGCTTTTCTAAATAACCATGTTCCCAGACCGTATCTTCTCCGGCATGCGGCCCACCGGGTCGCTGCACCTCGGCCACTATCACGGCGTGCTGAAAAACTGGGTGCGGCTGCAGTCCGAGTACCCGTGCTTCTTCTGTGTGGTCGACTGGCACGCGCTGACGACTCACTACGAAACGCCCGAGGTGATCGAAAAGAACGTGTGGGACGTACTGATCGACTGGCTCGCTTCGGGCATCGATCCGGCGCAGGCCACGCTGTTCATCCAGAGCAAGGTGCCGGAGCATGCGGAGCTTGCGCTGCTGCTCGGCATGAGCACGCCGCTCGGTTGGCTCGAACGCGTGCCGACCTACAAGGAGCAGCAGGAAAAGCTGAAGGACAAGGATTTGTCCACGTACGGCTTCCTCGGCTATCCGGTGTTGATGGCGGCGGACATTCTGCTGTATCGCGGCTCGCTCGTGCCGGTGGGCGAAGACCAGGTGCCGCACGTCGAAATGACGCGCGAAATCGCGCGTCGTTTCAATTACCTGTACGGCCGTGAACCGGGCTTCGAAGAGAAGGCCAACGAAGCCGCGAAGAAGCTTGGCGGCAAGCGCGCGAAGCTCTATCACGAACTGCGCAACGCGTATCAGCAGGACGGCGACGACGAAGCGCTTGAACAGGCGCGCGCCATGTTGCAGGAATCGCAGAGCCTGTCGATGAACGACCGCGAGCGTCTGTTCGGCTACCTGGAAGGTTCGCGCAAGATCATTCTGGTCGAGCCGCAGGCCATGCTGACCGAAGCGTCGCGTATGCCTGGCCTCGACGGTCAGAAGATGTCGAAGTCGTACGGCAACACGATCGGTCTGCGCGAAGATGCCGAGACCATCACGAAGAAAGTGCGCACCATGCCCACCGATCCGGCGCGCGTGCGCCGCACCGATCCGGGCGATCCGGACAAGTGCCCGGTGTGGCAACTGCATCAGGTCTATACCGACGAAGCCACGCACGAGTGGGTTCAGAAAGGTTGCCGCTCGGCGGGCATTGGCTGTCTCGAATGCAAGCAGCCAGTGATCGAAGGCATCCTGCGCGAACAGCAGCCGATGCTCGAGCGGGCGCAGAAGTACATGGACGATCCGTCGCTGCTGCGCGCGATCGTCGCCGACGGCTGTGACAAGGCCCGCCGCTTCGCCACGGAAACGATGCGCGACGTGCGCGAGGCCATGGGCCTGTCGTACAACTGAACGACTGCGCCAAAGCGATGAGCACGACCGCTGTCTTGCATGGATTGGGCGAGCCGTCGCGCTGGGTGCGTCAATGGGCGCATCTGGTCGCGGCGCACGGTGCGGTGCTCGACGTCGCTTCTGGCGCGGGACGGCACGCGCGCTTTTTTGCGTCGCTCGGCCACCCGGTAACGGCAATCGACCGCGACGCGGCCGCGCTGAACGCTCTGGCCGACGAGCCGCTCGTTACGCAGATATCGGCCGACATCGAAAACGCGGGTTGGCCTTTGGCAGCGGACGCACAGTTCGCCGCAGTGGTCGTCACTAACTATCTGCACCGGCCGCTTTTTCCCCAGTTGATTCGCTCACTCGCGCCCGGCGGCGTACTGGTTTACGAGACGTTCGCGCAAGGAAACGAAAGGGTGGGCAAGCCCTCTAATCCGGCGTTCCTGCTCGCGCCTGGCGAGCTGCTCGACGTGGTGCGCGCCCGGTTGCGGGTGGTGGCCTTTCAGGACGGGTTTGTCGCGCAGCCACGCCCGGCTTACGTCCAGCGCATTTGCGCAATTCTGGAGGCGGATTGCTCAGACGACTCCACACAGGCGGCGCCCCCGCCTTGTTACGAGTTGCCCGGCTAATCCGCTACAATCGCGGTTTACCTGATCAAATTCATGGCGTTTCATGACTAACGGCAATCAATCCGGCAACCCGCGCGGCAACGACGGCGTTCAGATTCGCGGCAGCATTCCTGCCATCATCACCCCGATGGTCGAAGACGGCAGCCTCGATCTGCCGGCATTTCGCAAACTGATCGACTGGCACGTCGCGGAAGGCACGAATGCGCTGGTCGTCGTCGGCACGAGCGGCGAGTCGGCTACGTTGTCGGTCGAAGAACACGTGCTCATGGTCAAGACTGCGGTGGAGCACACAGCGGGCCGGATTCCGGTGATCGCGGGCTCGGGCGGCAACTCGACTGCTGAGGCGATCGAACTCACGCGCCAGGCGAAGGAAGTGGGGGCCGACGCCACGCTGCAGGTCGTGCCGTACTACAACAAGCCGACGCAGGAAGGCATCTATCGCCATTTCGCAAAAATCGCCGAAACGGTAGACCTTCCGGTGATTTTGTATAACGTGCCGGGCCGCACGGTCGCGGACATGAGCAACGAGACGATTCTGCGTTGCGCGCAGGTGCCGGGCATCATCGGTGTGAAGGAAGCGACGGGCAATATCGATCGGGCCGCGCATCTGATCAAGTCGGCACCGGCTCACTTCGGCATCTACAGCGGCGACGACCCCACGGCAATCGCGTTGATGCTGCTCGGCGGTCACGGCAATATCTCGGTTACCGCGAACGTCGCGCCGCGCGCCATGAGCGAACTGTGCAAGGCCGCGCTGGCTGCGGACGCAAAGACCGCACGCGAGATTCATCTGAAGCTCCTGTCGCTGCATAAGAACCTGTTCGTTGAATCGAATCCGATTCCCGCGAAATGGGCACTGCAGCAATTGGGTCGTGTGCAGGGCGGAATCCGCCTGCCGCTTACGCCGCTCGACGCGCAATACCATGAGGTGGTGCGCGGCGCGCTGCGCGAAGCGGGCCTGCTCGGCTAGGCGGCCCGTCCGCGTACCCTCGGCGCTCACCCAGTCCACTGGCATTCCCTTAACCGACGTCGATCCAGCCCACGTTCCCGGCACACAGAACCAGGCACCGCGTTCCAGCATCACGAAGGACCTCATGAAACGTTCCGCACTTTCCCTCCACGCAACCCGCATGGCGGCGCTGACGCTTGCCCTGGTGACGCTCGCCGGCTGTGACACCCTGAACGACTGGTTTGCCTCCGATCGCGTGAATTACAAAGGCGCGGGCAGTGCGCCGCCGCTGGCCGTGCCCGGCGATCTGACCACCACGCCGACCGATCAGCGCTACGTCGCACCTCCGGCTAATCTGGCGCTGGGCGGCGCCACGCAGCGCGCGGTTACGGCTGCCGGCAATTCCACGGAAGGTCAGCCGACCGCGCAGGACCCGTATGGCATGCACATCGAGCGCGACGGCGACCGCCGCTGGCTGGTGGTCGACGGCCGCTCGCCGGAACAACTCTGGCCGCAGTTGCAGGAGTTCTGGCAGGAGAACGGCTTCGCGCTGAAGACCGACGCGCCGGCCACCGGCATCATGGTGACCGACTGGGCTGAAAATCGCGCCAACATTCCCGACGACTGGTTCCGCCGTACGGTCGGCAAGGTGATCGACTTCGCTTATTCGTCGGGCACCCGCGACAGTTTCCGCACGCTCGTGTCGCGTGGTCCGTCAGACACCACCGACATTTCCGTCACGCATAGCGCAATGGAAGAGGTGTTGACGGGGCAGGACAAGACGTCGTCGCGTTGGGAAGAGCGTCCGCGCGATCCGGCGCTGGAAGCGCTGTTTCTGACCAAGCTGATGCAGAAATTCGGCCTGACCGAAGCGCAGTCGAAGCAGCTGCTGACGGAGGCGCACCCGGCCACCGCGCCGGCTACGCTCGACAAGAGCGCGGGCACTTCCACGCTGGATCTGCAGGAATCGTTCGACCGTGCATGGCTGCGCGTCGGCCTCGCGCTTGACCGCACGAATTTCACTGTCGACAACCGCGACCGCGCGAAGGGCATTTACTACGTGCGTTACGCCGATTCGATGCAGGAACTGAAGAAAGAAGGCCTCCTCGGTAAGCTGTTCTACAGCGGCAATTCGTCGAAGAAACCGGGGCAGGAGTTTCTCGTCAACGTGCGCCCGAAGGGTGACACGGTGACGCAAGTGGCGGTGCTCGACGCGAACGGGCAGATCGACAATTCATCCGACGCGCAGCGCATCGTGACGCTCCTGCACGCGCAACTGAACTAACGGGCTGTGCGATTCGCAAGTCTTGGCAGTGGCAGTGAGGGCAACGCACTGTTGGTGGAAGCGCAAAGCGGTGCGACCACCACGCGCGTGCTGCTCGACTGCGGCTTTTCCGCCAAGGAAGTCGAACGGCGCCTGACGCGGCTCGATTGTAGCGCCGAAGGTCTCGACGCCATCCTGATCACTCACGAACACAGCGACCACATCGGCAGCGCGCTGACACTGGCGCGCAAGTGGTCGATTCCGCTGTACATGAGTTGGGGCACCGCCCGCGCAGTGGGTGCCGACGAGGCCAATGTCGACCTGCAAGTGCTGTGGGGCGATGAGGCTGTGGCGATCGGCGACCTGAGCGTTCTTCCGTACACGGTTCCTCACGACGCCCGCGAGCCGTTGCAATACGTGTTCTCAAATGGCGCGAGCCGCCTTGGCGTATTGACGGATGTGGGCACTTCCACGCCGCATATCAGTTCCGTGTTGAGCGGTTGCGACGCGCTCGTGCTCGAATGCAATCACGACGTGCGAATGCTTGCCGGCAGCCGCTATCCGCAATCGCTGAAGGCGCGCATCGGCGGCAATCATGGGCATTTGAACAACGACGCCGCAGCCGAAATTCTGGCTTCGCTCGATCGCTCCAGACTGCGCCATCTGGTGGCCGCACACTTAAGTCAGCAGAACAATCTGCCGGAACTGGCGCGGGCTGCCATGGCAAGCGTGTTGGGCGCGGCGCCGACTGACGTCGTAGTGGCGTCGCAGGCCGAAGGGTTTGAGTGGCTCGATTTGTGAGCGTCGCGGTATTGCCCAAAGAAAAAAGCCCATAACGAGCAATCGTTATGGGCTTTTTCTACGGCGCGGCGGCTGGTGGGGCCAAGCAATGCCGCGCCTAGGTTCGGCGCGTAGAACTTAGTTGCGGTTGCCGCCGAAGATGCCGAGCAGCGCAAGCAGGTTCACGAACACGTTGTACAGGTCGAGATAAATCGCGAGCGCTGCCGTGATGTAGTTCGTCTCACCGCCGTTCACGACGCGTTGGACGTCGAACAGCATGTACGCCGAGAAAATCACGATGGCCATGACGGAAACCGTGAGCATCAGCGCCGGCAGGTGCAGGAACACGTTCGCGACGGACGCCAGCAGCAGCACGATCACGCCCATGAAGAGCCACTTGCCGAGACCGGAGAAGTCGCGCTTGCTGACGGTCGCAATGGTTGCCATCGACGCGAAAATCACACCGGTGCCACCGAAGGCGAGCATGATCAGCGACGGGCCGTTGGAGAATCCCAGCACGAAGCCAAGAATGCGCGACAGCATCAAGCCCATGAAGAAGGTGAAGCCGAGCAGCACGAATACGCCGGCGGCGCTCTCCTTCGTTTTCTCGATCGCGAACATGAAACCGAAGGCGATCGCGAAGAACGCCAGCATGCTCATGGCAGGACTTGTGGCGGCGAACAGCGAGAACCCAGTGGCCAAGCCTACCCACGCGCCAAGCACTGTCGGAATCATGGACAGCGCGAGCAGCCAGTAGGTGTTTCGTAGCACGCGGTTACGCGTTTCCACCGTGCTGACCGCGCCAGTGCGGCCAAAGCTATACGGATGATCGTTCATGGTCTCTCCTTACGTCAGAAGCGTGTTGCGTGGTGGTATCAGCGGTTTATCCAGCGCTCTTGCAGCGGGCCGTGCCGGAAGCTTTTCGCCCCGGTCGCGGACTACTCGTTCCTATGATCGGTGCGGCGGCAGGGAGTTTCAATGCCGTCTACCAACTTAAAGTGCATTAAAAAGTGCTCACGAGGCCTACGCTACCAGTATTCAGAAACTCCTGCTTTGAGTCTTTCAATGCTGTAAGGGTTCAATCGCAATCATACACGGGAACATGCTACAATAGCGGATTCATTTGAATCTGTAACCTCTTAATTTTTTGGAGTTTTTATGGCGATCGAACGCACCCTGTCGATTATCAAGCCGGACGCAGTGGCCAAGAACGTGATCGGCCAGATCTACAGCCGTTTCGAAAACGCTGGCCTGAAGATCGTGGCTTCGCGCATGGTTCATCTGTCGCGCGCCGACGCTGAGAAGTTCTACGCGGTGCACGCTGCACGTCCGTTCTTCAAGGACCTGGTCGAATTCATGATTTCGGGCCCGGTGGCCGTTCAGGTGCTGGAAGGCGAAAACGCTATCCTGAAGCACCGTGACCTGATGGGTGCAACGGACCCGAAGAAGGCGGAAAAGGGCACGATCCGCGCCGACTTCGCTGACAGCATCGACGCAAACGCAGTGCACGGCTCCGACGCCGCTGAAACGGCTGCAGTTGAAATTGCATTTTTCTTCCCGCAAGTGAACGTCTACTCGCGCTAATGCTGGATTGCCCCGGCGGTTGTGCAGCCGGTTTCGTTTAGTCACACGAATCGCTGGGCAAAGTAGTAAGGTAAAAGCAGCAGGGATGGGCGCGAACGGCTTTGCGTTCATGCAGCTTGTTGCATGAACGCAGTCTCGCACTGAAATGGCAGGATTCGATATGACGAGCAGTTCCACCGTCAACCTTCTCGACCTCGACGCCCAAGGGCTCGTCGCCTATTGCGACAGCCTGGGCGAGAAGCCGTTTCGCGCCAAGCAATTGCAGCGCTGGATCCACCAGTACAACGCTGCAGACTTCGACGGCATGACCGATCTTGCGAAGTCCTTGCGCGAAAAGCTGAAAGGCCGCGCTACGATCTCGATGCCGGGCATCGTCAGCGACCATATTTCGACCGACGGCACACGTAAGTGGCTGATCGACGTCGGCAACAGCAATGCAGTCGAAACCGTTTTCATCCCGGAAGAAACGCGTGGCACGCTATGCGTGTCGTCGCAAGCGGGGTGCGCGGTGAACTGCCGCTTCTGTTCGACCGGCAAGCAGGGTTTCTCCCGCAATCTCACGACTGGCGAGATCATCGGCCAGTTGCGCATGGCCGAGTTCGCGCTGCGGGCGTCGCGTGGGGTGGACGGGGGTCGCGCCTCGGGTGGCGACGGCAAAGGCGAGCGCGTCGTCACGAATGTCGTGATGATGGGTATGGGCGAGCCGCTCCTGAACTACGACGCGGTCGTGCCTGCCATGCGCCTGATGCTCGACGACAACGCGTACGGCTTGTCGCGCCGGCGCGTGACGCTGTCGACCTCGGGCGTCGTGCCCATGATGGACCGGCTTGGCGCCGATCTGCCCGTTGCGCTGGCTGTCTCGCTGCATGCGCCGAGCGATCCGTTGCGCGACATGCTGGTGCCGCTGAACAAAAAATATCCGCTGCGCGAATTGATGGCGGCTTGCCAGCGCTATCTGAAAGTCGCGCCGCGCGATTTCATTACTTTCGAATATTGCATGCTCGACGGCGTGAACGACAGCGAAGCGCAAGCGCGCGAGCTGCTGGCACTCACACGCGACGTGCCATGCAAGTTCAACCTTATTCCGTTCAATCCGTTCCCCGAGTCGGGCCTCGTGCGCTCGAAACAGGAACAGATCAAGCGGTTTGCACAAGTGTTGATGGACGCGGGCGTCGTCACCACGGTGCGTAAAACACGCGGCGATGATATCGACGCTGCCTGTGGTCAGTTGGCCGGTGCGGTGAAAGACCGCACGCGCCTTGCTGAGCGCACCGGGAAGGCAGCGAAGATCATTGAAGTTCGTGCCGTGTAGGTCGCAAGGGCGGCGCCTGCGGGTATTAGGGCGCGAAATGCCCGTCAATACTCTAAAGCGCCAGGCATGCCGGCGATTGAAAAGAAAGTTTGCAGAATCGATCGGAAGCGGCACATGAGGCCGCGCATTTTGTTATAAACGGTCTGCGATTCGGACATGAAGTTTGGACCGGTCCGGTCGCACGAGTGAAAAAGAATCGACGCGAAAGGATTTGGGATGAGTGAGCCGCAGCACCCGCAGCCGCAGGACACAGACACGAACGAGAGCCACCCGGCATCTGCCGCGCGGGCGGCGCTGCAGCCTGTCGTACAGCCTGTTGCTCAGCCGGGCCTCGACTCGCTTGCGGCGGTTGGCGCGCGCTTGACGCAACTGCGCGAGTCGAAGGGCTGGTCGATCGAAGACGTGTCGGCCCGGCTGAAAGTGGCGCCCGCCAAGTTGCGCGCGCTCGAATCGGGCGACATCAGCCACTTGCCGGACACCACTTTCGCTCTCGGCGTGGTGCGCAGTTACGCCAAGATGCTCGGCGCCGATCCTGCTCCGTTCACGCAGGCATTGCGCCGCGAGAAGGGTGTGGCGGCGCCGGACCTGTCAATGCCCGCATCCTCAGGCAAGGACTTGCCGCGCGGCCGGGTGTCGCTGTCGCTTGGCGGCGGCGCACAAAAAAGCCGCTCGTGGTTGTGGGGCGTGGCGGCGGTGATCGTCGCGGTGATTTCGCTCGCCATGTGGCACACCAACGGGGGGGATTCAACAGCATGGCTCGCGCGCCTGAAGGCGAGCGCGAATGGTGGGGCCGGTGGCGCCACGGGCGCGTCGGGCACTGTCGCGCAAGGTCCGGCAGCGGGTTCCGAAGCAATTTCGCAAGAGGCTGCGTCCGAGTCCGAGGCGGAGGCTGCCGGCCAGAGCGGAGCGTCGGCTACGCCGATGCCCGTGCCGCTTGCGGCCGGGACCGCGCCGGCTTCCGCGCCGCCCGTCACGGCGGCGCCTGCTGCTAGCGTTCCGGCGGTTGTCGCCGGTGACTCGACGAAGGCGGCGGCAGCATCGGCGCCGGTCGCGGGGTCCGCAATCATTGCGCTGCGCGTGACCAAAGATAGCTGGTTCAGTGTGCGCGGCAAGGACGGCAAAGAAGTGTTCTCCGGCCTCGTGCATGCTGGCGATACAAAGGAAGTGACGGGCGAGGCGCCTTTCAAGGTCACGGTTGGCAACAAGGCCGGTCTTGAGTCGTTGACGCTGGACGGTCAGCCGGTCGACCCGTCGAAATATGCGGCGGCGAAAGGCAATGTGGCGCGCTTTGCGCTGCCTTGATACAGACGGTGTGCGCCGCGGCCAACCGGACCGCGGCGCTTTTTCAATTGAGGCGTCGCATCTTTGTGTGACGCGCGTGGCGTAAATGGGTTTTTCGATGCAATCCGAAGCTCAATCCCAATCCAGTAGCAAGATCGTGTCAAACGAGCCGGTGTTCGGCGGACAGGCTGCGCGGCGCAAGTCGCATGCGGTCGACGTCCGCTGGGGTGGCCAGCTCGTCACCATCGGGGGCGATGCGCCCGTGCGCGTCCAGTCGATGACGAACACGGACACCGCCGACGCGATTGGCACGGCCATCCAGATCAAGGAGCTGGCGCAAGCCGGCTCGGAACTGGTGCGTATCACGGTCAATACGCCGGAGGCCGCCGCGGCCGTGCCGGCGGTGCGCGAGCAGCTCGACCGCATGGGCGTGTCGGTGCCGCTCGTCGGCGATTTCCACTACAACGGCCACCAGCTGCTGCGTGATTACCCCGCGTGCGCGGAGTCGTTGTCGAAATACCGGATCAATCCTGGCAATGTTGGGCACGGCGCGAAACGCGATACCCAGTTCGCGCAGATGATCGAAGCGGCGGTGAAGTACGACAAGCCGGTACGCATCGGCGTCAACTGGGGCAGTCTGGACCAGGATCTGCTCGCGAAAATGATGGACGAAAACGCTGCCCGCGCGACGCCGTGGGAAGCGCAAAGCGTCATGTACGAAGCGCTGATCCAGTCGGCGATCGGCTCGGCCGAGCGCGCGGTTGAACTCGGCCTTTCACGCAACAAGATCATTCTGTCGTGCAAAGTGAGCGGCGTGCAGGACCTGATCGCGGTGTATCGCGAACTCGCGCGCCGTTGCGATTTCGCGCTGCACCTGGGCTTGACGGAAGCGGGTATGGGCTCCAAGGGCATCGTCGCGTCCACGGCGGCGCTGTCGGTGCTGCTGCAGCAAGGCATCGGTGACACGATCCGTATCTCGCTGACCCCGGAGCCGGGCGCGTCGCGTACCGGCGAGGTCATCGTCGGCCAGGAAATTCTGCAGACCATGGGCCTGCGCTCATTCACGCCGATGGTGATCGCGTGCCCCGGCTGTGGCCGCACGACGAGCACGCTGTTCCAGGAACTCGCGTCGCAAATCCAGACGTATCTGCGCACGCAGATGCCGGTGTGGCGCGATCAGTATCCTGGCGTCGAGAAAATGCACGTCGCGGTGATGGGCTGCATCGTCAACGGTCCGGGCGAGTCGAAGCAGGCGAACATCGGTATCAGCCTGCCTGGTTCGGGCGAGAACCCGGCGGCGCCGGTGTTCATCGACGGCGAGAAGGTAAAGACGCTGCGCGGCGAAAACATTGCGCAAGAATTCCAGCAAATCGTGAGTGACTACGTCGAGCGCCGGTACGGCCGCGCCGAGGCGCTCAACTAAACATCGGCTATCGGATACAGATGACTGAACAGAAGAAAAAGCTCGAAAAGCTGTCGGGCGTGAAGGGCATGAACGACATCCTTCCGCAGGACGCCGGGCTGTGGGAATTTTTCGAAACCACCGTCAAGTCGATGTTGCGTTCGTACGGATACCAGAATATTCGTACGCCGATCGTGGAACATACGCAGCTGTTCACGCGCGGCATCGGCGAAGTGACCGACATCGTCGAGAAAGAGATGTACAGCTTCACCGACGCGTTGAACGGTGAGAATCTGACTATGCGCCCGGAAAATACGGCGGCGGTGGTGCGCGCGGCGATCGAGCACAACATGTTGTACGACGGCCCGAAGCGCCTGTGGTACATCGGCCCGATGTTCCGTCACGAGCGTCCGCAACGCGGCCGCTATCGCCAGTTCCATCAGGTCGGCGTGGAAGCGTTGGGCTTTGCCGGTCCGGACGCGGACGCTGAAATCATCATGATGTGCCAGCGCTTGTGGGACGACCTGGGCTTGACTGGCATCAAGCTCGAAATCAATTCGCTCGGTCTCGCGGAAGAACGCGCGGCGCATCGCGTGGAACTGATCGCTTACCTCGAAAAGCACATGGACGTGCTCGACGAAGACGCGAAACGCCGTCTCTACACGAACCCGCTGCGCGTGCTCGACACGAAGAATCCGGCGCTGCAGGAAGTCGCGCAGAACGCGCCGAAGCTGATCGATTTCCTCGGCGAAGAGTCGCGCGCGCACTTCGAAGGTTTGCAGCGCATTCTGAAAGCGAACAACATTCCGTTCAAGATCAATCCGCGTCTCGTGCGCGGTCTCGATTACTACAATCTGACCGTGTTCGAATGGGTGACGGACAAGCTGGGCGCGCAGGGCACCGTCGCGGCGGGCGGCCGTTACGATCCGCTGATCGAGCAGCTAGGCGGCAAGCCCACGGCGGCTTGCGGCTGGGCGATGGGCATCGAGCGAATTCTCGAGTTGCTGAAGGAAGATAAGCTCGTGCCTGAAGACGAAGGTTGCGACGTCTATGTAGTCCATCAAGGCGACGCCGCGCGCGAGCAGGCTTTCATTATCGCCGAGCGGCTGCGCGACACCGGCCTTGATGTGATCCTGCATTGCAGCGCTGACGGCCAGTCGGCGAGCTTCAAATCGCAGATGAAACGCGCCGACGCAAGCGGCGCCGCGTTCGCGGTGGTGCTCGGCGAAGATGAGATCGCGAACGGTACGGTCGGGGTCAAACCGCTGCGAGATACGCAGGCGAGCGGCGGTAAAAACGAGCAACAAAACGTGCCCGCCGAAGACTTGACCGAATTTCTAATCAATGCGATGGTTGCAACCGCCGAAGACGGCGACGACTGATCGCGATGTCGTCGAGCCGGTTGGTGATCAATCAGGCTCGACACGCACACGTAGCAAGAAAGAGGAAATCGCCGGGCAATGAGTTACCACGACGAACAAGAATCGATTGAAGGTCTGAAGACTTGGTGGGCGCAATGGGGTAATGCCACCACATGGATCGTGCTAGTGGCGCTGGTCGTCTCGGCAGGCTGGAACGGCTGGAATTTCTGGCAGCGGCGTCAGGCAGCGGAAGCCGCGGTGTTGTATGACCAGGTGCAGCAGGCTGTGGCGTCGGGCGACAAGGCGAAGATCACGCGGGTCGCTGCAGACATGGAAGACAAGTTCAGCCGCACGGCCTACGCGCAAATGACCGCACTCGGCGCCGCCAAGGCGCTCTATGCGGCAGGCGACGAAGCCGCGGCAAAAGCCCAGCTGCAGTGGACCATCGATCACGCGAAGGACGACGAGTTCAAGCAGATCGCCAAGTTGCGGCTCGCTTCGCTGCTGCTCGACGAAAAGGCTTACGACCAGGGTCTCGCACTGCTCGCCGAGCCGCAGTCCGATGCGTTCAAAGGCATCGTCGCAAACGGCCGCGGCGATCTGCTCGCCGCTCAGGGCAAGCGTGACGACGCGCGCGCGGCCTACAAGCTCGCGCTCGAATCGCTGTCGAAGAATGACAGCTCCGCACGTCAGTTGATCCAGTTCAAGCTCGACGCGCTGGGCGGCTAAGCGCCGGGTGCGGTGCACCGCGTGCAACGACCAACCGGTCTTTCTTTAACCTATTTCCTGAATGCTTCGTCCACCGATGAATCTGCTGAAACGTTACGCTGTGCCCGTTGTCTGTGCGATGACCGTCCTCGCTCTCGCGGCATGCTCATCCACGAAAGACGAGCGCCGCGTGCCGACGCCGCTCACCGAGTTCAAACCCGTGCTCGACGTGCAGCAAGCCTGGAAGACGAGCGTCGGTAAGGCAGGTCGTTATCTGTTCTCGCCGGTTGCGGTCGGCGACGCCGTCTATGCGGCCGGCCAAAACGGCTCGGTCGCGAAGATCGACGCACAAACCGGCAAAGACATCTGGCGAGTCAAGCTGCACGACGACATTTCCGCAGGTGTCGGCAGCGACGGCACGCTGGCGGCGGTCGGCGGCCTGAAGGGCGACGTTTATGTGCTCGGCGCGGACGGCAAGCAATTGTGGACGGCCAAGGCACCGGGCGAAATCATTTCGCCGCCGCTCGTCGGCAACGGTCTGGTGGTCGTGCGTACCGTGGACGGACAGATCGTCGCATTCAATGCGCAAACCGGCGAGCAGAAGTGGAACTACCGCAACCGCGCGGTGCCGCTCAACCTGCGCGTGTCCTCGGGTATGACTTTCGCCGGCGACGCCGCTGTGCTGGCCGGGTTCCCCGGCGGCGCGTTTGCCGCGATCAATCTGCAGACGGGTGAGAACTACTGGCAAACGCCGGTTTCTTATCCGAAGGGCGTGACCGAAGTGGAGCGCATCAACGACGTGACCGGACCGCCCACGTTGGTCGGCTCGGAAACCTGTGCGGTGACGTTCCAAGGGCAGATCGGCTGTTTCGATGCGAACTCTGGCCGTGCGCTGTGGGAAAAGGCGTTCTCGAGCGCGAGCGGTCTCGCGCAGGACGACCGCGCGGTTGTCGCGGCGGACGACTGGTCGGTCGTATCCGCGTTCGACGTCACGAATGGCACGCAGTTGTGGAAGAACGACAAGCTTAAGAATCGCGAACTGGGCGTGCCGTTCATCCTCGGTCATGCGGCCGTGCTCGGAGACTACCAGGGTTACGTGCACTTCCTGTCGCGCGACGACGGAACGCTAGTCGCGCGCATGAAGACTGACGGCAGCGCGATTTCGGCGGCACCGGTGCTGGCCGGCGAGACGCTCGTCGTGCAAACGCGCGACGGCGACCTGTACGGTTATCGTCCGCGTTGATTTTGCGGGAACGCCGCCCAAGCTGGCGGCCCGGCTTTACCGGCCGAGCGCTTTTTTGTGACGAATGCAGGTGCCGTGTTCTTTGCGTTCTTCGGCGAACGTGTTGTCCCGCAAGGCGGCATTGCAAGTCAGTATGGAAATGGAATTCCGCCGCACTGGCTGGGTCGGCGGGCCGACAAGAACGGCTGAATGAAGTGGCTAATGAAAGCGGCCAATGAAAGCGGCCAACGGCAACGGCCGGCAAAAGCAGCCAACGAAAACGGCCAATGAAGCGGCTACAAGCGGCGGCTGAAAAACAGCGGCCGACCAACGCGGCCGAGAAACCCAGCTGCGAAAGCCACTCAGCGAAGGCGGCAAACAAAGCGGCGACCAGTGGCAGCGTACAGCGGTGACGCACACGGGCCAACAGAAACGCCCAATGTGGCTTGTTCACCGCTCGCGGCGCCGTTCTTGGCCGTTGCAAGACGGGCAGCGCAATTCGCGAGCGAACTGCCCGCAGCAAAACGAAGCCTCGTAGCCTCGCCGCGCTGCGCATACAGTCAAACCCCCGTCCGCCTCGGCGCGCATATGGACAGCGCAGCCGGGGCTGGCCGAATTCGTGATAATTTTCGTCAAACGCTGCCGTCTAGCGGCGCAATGGCGTCGCAACGCGGACGGTCGATTCCGATCCGCGTTTCACTGTGAACAACATCTGATGAAACCCGTTATTGCCCTCGTAGGGCGCCCCAATGTGGGGAAATCCACGCTCTTCAATCGTCTCACGCGTTCGCGTGATGCGCTCGTTGCCGATCTGCCCGGCCTCACACGCGATCGCCACTACGGCGAAGGGCGTACGGGCGAGCGGCCGTACCTGGTCGTCGATACCGGCGGTTTCGAGCCCGTCGCGAAAGACGGCATTCTCCATGAAATGGCGCGCCAGACGCGCCAGGCAGTGGAGGAATCGGACATCGTCGTGTTCATCGTCGACGGTCGCAATGGCCTTGCGCCGCAAGACAAGTCAATTGCCGACTACTTGCGCAAGACCGGCCGGCCGATCTTCCTCGTCGTCAACAAGGCCGAGGGGATGAAGTACAGCACGGTCGCCGCCGACTTCTACGAGCTCGGTCTCGGCGATCCGCGCGCAATTTCGGCTGCACACGGTGACGGCGTCACGGAGATGATCAATGAGGCGCTCGGCGTCGCTTACGCGGGCCAGCCCGAAGAAAGCGACGACGAGAAGGAAGCGCGCGGCGTAAAGATCGCGATCGTCGGCCGTCCGAACGTCGGCAAGTCGACGTTGATCAACGCACTGGTCGGCGAAGAGCGCGTGATCGCGTTCGATATGCCGGGCACTACGCGCGATTCGATCTACGTCGACTTTGAACGCCAGGGCAAGCCGTACACGCTGATCGATACGGCGGGCTTGCGCCGTCGCGGCAAGGTGTTCGAAGCGATCGAGAAGTTCTCGGTGGTGAAAACGCTGCAGTCGATTTCGGACGCGAATGTCGTGATTCTGCTGCTCGACGCGCGTCAGGACATTTCGGAACAGGACGCGCATATCGCCGGCTTCGTGGTGGAGCAAGGTCGTGCGCTGGTCGTCGGCGTAAACAAGTGGGACGGGCTCGATTCGCATGTGCGCGAGCGCACCAAAGCGGATCTCGAACGCAAACTAAAATTCCTCGACTTCGCCAAGTTCCATTTCATTTCTGCAGCGGAAAAAACAGGTATCGGTCCGCTGATGCGCTCGGTGGACGACGCGTACGCCGCGGCAATGGCGAAGCTGCCCACGCCGAAGCTCACGCGTGCGCTGATCGATGCAGTGGAGTTTCAGCAGCCGCGTCGCCGTGGTCCGGTGCGGCCGAAATTGCGTTACGCGCACCAGGGTGGACAGAATCCCCCGATCATTGTGATTCATGGCAACGCACTCGATGCGATCACCGAAACGTACAAACGCTACCTTGAAAACCGCTTCCGTGAAACTTTCAAGCTGACCGGGACTCCATTGCGAATAGAGTTCAGATCGTCGACCAACCCTTACGCGGACAAAGGCTGAAACCCGCATGTGCGTTGGGTTTGGCCGCTTGGGCAGGGTGCCCGCGCGAAAACGAAAATCGGCTATAGTGTAGCGGTTGACGGCGGATACCTTTTTCTTCTGTCGTCAATTTAGTCAACCTGCAAAAAAATACGGAGTTTGCTATGAGCAACAAAGGGCAATTGTTACAAGACCCGTTTTTGAACGCACTGCGTAAAGAGCATGTGCCGGTGTCGATCTACCTGGTCAACGGCATCAAGCTTCAAGGGAACATTGAATCGTTCGACCAGTACGTCGTGTTGCTCCGGAATACGGTCACCCAGATGGTCTACAAGCACGCAATCTCGACTGTCGTGCCAGCCCGTCCGGTGAATTTCCACCCGGATTCTGAACAGTCCTAAACCCCCGTCGCGGCCGGCGTAGCGTCGCCCGTTGGCGATCACCTCCGGCCGCCTCATTTTGATACCCTCCAATTTGATCAATGCAGCGCTTGTCGGCATCGACTTCGGTAAGATCGATTTCGAAGCCAGTCTCGAAGAACTCAGCCTGCTCGCGCAAAGCGCGGGCGCGAATCCTCTAGTCACCCTCACCGGGCGCCGGGCCAGTCCCGATGCGAAGATGTTCGTCGGCAGCGGCAAGGCCGAAGAACTGCGTCTCGCGTGTGAGGCGAACGACATCGAACTCGTTATTTTCAACCACGCTCTTGCGCCTGCCCAGCAGCGCAATCTGGAGCAAGCGCTTAATCGGCGCGTGGTCGACCGCACGAGTCTCATCCTCGATATTTTTGCGCAACGCGCCCGCAGCCATGAAGGCAAGCTGCAGGTGGAACTCGCGCAATTGCAGTATCTGTCGACGCGGCTAATCCGCGCATGGACCCACCTCGAGCGGCAAAAAGGCGGTATCGGCTTGCGCGGTCCAGGCGAAACGCAGCTCGAAACCGACCGCCGGCTGATCGGCGAGCGTATCAAGGCGCTCAAGACGCGGCTCGAAAAACTGCGCCGTCAGCATGGCACGCAGCGCCGCCAGCGCTCGCGCAATCAGACCATGTCGGTGTCGCTGGTCGGCTATACGAACGCGGGCAAGTCCACGCTCTTCAACGCGCTCACGAAGGCGCAGGCGTATGCGGCCGACCAGCTGTTTGCCACGCTCGACACGACGTCCCGTCGCGTTTATCTCGGCGACGAAGCAGGGCAGGTGGTGGTGTCCGACACGGTCGGCTTCATTCGCGAACTGCCCCACCAACTGGTTGCGGCGTTTCGCGCCACGCTCGAGGAAACAATTCACGCCGATCTGCTGCTGCATGTCGTCGACGCGTCGAGCGCGGTGCGACTCGACCAGATTGATCAGGTCAACGAGGTGTTGCACGCGATCGGTGCGGACACAATCCGCCAGGTGCTCGTGTTCAACAAAATCGACGCAGTGCCGGAGTTGGCGGCCCGCGGGGACGCGGTCGAGCGGGACGAGTATGGTAATATTTCGCGCGTCTTTTTGAGCGCGCGCACGGGGCAGGGGCTGGATACATTGCGCGCTGCCATCGCTGAGATCGCTACTGCGGAAGCTCTGTCCGACACGCCGCATGACTCCTCGGAAGAAGACCGGTCGGCGGCACCGCGCGACGAGCGCAAGGTCTCAGAACTCGGGCACTGACCCGTTCCAATTGCATACCCGCTGTCTACTCTGGTGAACGAACACAGGTGAACGATTACAACGAGCGGAGTATCTGGCTGCGCATGCGCGCCATGTTTTCACTGAACGATCCCCGCTGGGGCCGTGGCGACGGCAATGGCGAGCGTCAGCGGCCGGGTGAGCCCAAGCGTCCTCAGACCAAGGAAGGTGAAGGTCCCCCCGATCTCGACGAGATGTGGCGGGATTTCAACCGCCGTCTGAGCCGCATGTTCGGCCGCAAGGGCGGCGGTGTCGGCGGCGGGCGTCCCGACAACGGCCGTGGCGCGCGCATCGGCGTGGGCATCGTCATCGGCGTGCTGATCGCAATCTATCTCGGCAGTGGTGTGTTCGTGGTGCAAGACGGCCAGGCCGGCGTTGTGATGCAGTTCGGCAAATATCGCTACACGGCAGGGCAAGGCGTGCACTGGCGCCTGCCTTATCCGTTCGAAGCGCATGAACTCGTCAATATCGGCCAGGTTCGCCAGGTGGAAATCGGCCGCAATAACGTGGTGCGTCTCGCGAATGTGAAAGACGCGTCCATGCTCACGCACGACGCGGACATCGTCGACGTGCGCTTTGCGGTGCAGTACCAGATCCGCAAGCCGACCGATTACCTTTTCCGCAGCGTCGATCCCGATCAGGGCGTGATGCAGGCCGCGCAGGCGGCGGTGCGCGGCATCGTCGGCGCGCGCAGCACAGACGAAATTCTTGGTCAGGATCGCGAAGTAATTCGTCAGCAGTTAATGGCGGCGATCCAGCAATCGCTCGATGAGTATCAGTCCGGCCTCGCTGTCACCGGTGTGACGATCCAGGGCGTGCAGGTTCCCGACAGGGTGCAGGCCGCGTTTGACGACGCTGCCAAGGTCCGGCAGGAGAACGAGCGTGCGAAGCGCGACGCGCAGGCGTACGCCGCTGATCTGCTGCCGCGCGCGCAAGCCGATGTGGCGCGCCAGATCGACGACGCGAAAACCTACAGCGACAAAACGGTGGCTGAGGCGCAAGGCGACGCCGAACGCTTCAAACAGGTCTATGCGCAGTACTCGAAAGCGCCCGCGGTGATTCGCGAGCGCATGTATCTGGAAACCATGCAGCAGATCTATTCGAATACGACAAAGGTTTTTGTGGACAGCAAGAGCGGCAACAATGTGCTGTATCTGCCGCTCGACAAGCTGGTCGAGCAGACTCGTCAACGGGTGGCCGATGCTGCTGCAGCCGCCACGGCGGCATCGGGCGGCGTGGCCGCCAGCGCGCCGCAGGTAGCGACTTCCAATGCGCCCGCCGCAGGCGGATCGACGGCGGCAGCGCCTGCAGTGTCTGCGTCTGCCTCAGCCGCCACACCCGCCAGCCGGGCGGCGGCCAGCAGCGACGCGCTGCGCTCACGCGATTCCTTCCGCAGCCGTACGCGTGAAGACGACGTTCAATAAGGGGCGCACATCATGAACAAGATCATTGCGCTCGTCATTGCCGTTGTCATCGTGCTGTTTGCTGCTTCGTCGATGGTATTCGTTGTCGACCAGCGTCATATGGCAGTGTTGTCCCCGCGTGGCGACGCCGCTCCCACCTTGCTCGGTCCAGGCTTGCACGTGAAGTTGCCGCCGCCGTTGCAAACGGTGACGCTCGTCGATAACCGCATCCAGTCGCTCGACGCGCCGGACGAAGATCGCTACGTCACGTCGGACAAGAACGATCTGCTCGCGAACCCTGTCGTCAAATATCGCGTGACCGATCCGCTGAAGCTGCTGACCGAAACGAAGGGCGACGTGCAGAGCCTGCCGGACCGCATTGCCCTCGTTGCGCGCAGTGCGCTCGGCGACGCGTTCGGCAAGTACACGTTATCGGACGCGTTGGCCAAACAGCAGGCACTCGCCGACGAAGCCCGGGCCGCGATGGCGAAGAGTGCGGCGTCGCTGGGCGTGTCGGTCGTGGATGTCCAGTTGACGCGGGTCGATGTTCCGGCCTCGATGGCTGACTCGGTCTACAAGCGGATGATCGCCGAACGCGAGCAGGCCGCGGCCGACGAGCGCGCGAAGGGTGCCGCCGAGGCCGACAAGATCCGGGCGGACGCGGTCGCGCAACAACAGGCGATTCTCGCGGACGGTTACCGTCAGGCGCAAACCATCAAGGGCGAGGGCGACGCAAACGCCGCCGAGATCGCCGCGCAAGCGTACGGCAGCGACCCGGAGTTCTATCAGTTCTACCAAAGCATGCAGGCGTACCGGAAGACCTTCAAGCCAGGCGACGTAATCGTGGTCGATCCGAGCAACGAGTTCTTCCGCTTCATGCGTAGTTCGACCGGCGGCCTCGCCCCGGACGCTTCCGCGGCTCCGCGCAAACACTAATAACCCGGAACGCCGCGGCATTCGCATCGCGGCCCCCTTCTTTAGCATGGATATAGTCGGCTCGTTACTGCTCGCGATCGCGTTGATGCTGATTATCGAGGGGATGTTCCCGTTCGTTTTTCCGAGCGCCTGGCGCGACACGTTCCGTAGAATAGCGGAACGACCGGCGCATCAGATTCGTGTCGGCGGGCTGATCGTGATGCTGCTCGGGCTGATTCTGCTGTTTTTCGTGACCTGAGACAGCACGCCGGTTAGCGCGATGCCGCGTGCGGCGCGAGTTCGGGTGTGACCAAGGTCGCACATTTGCGCGGCGGCTCGCTGTGAAACGCGCACTGCCGGTCCCACGCAAGCCGGGCGCATCCGGAAAGCCGCCGAACTCGCCAGAATCGAGCCCTGGCCCGCCAAACACTCTCACTTACCGGCGCACTCAGCCGCCGTGTTCAACGTCGTAGGACTGTATCGATGTCGACCTGGTTACTTCCCGAGAATATTGCCGACGTGCTGCCGTCGGAAGCCCGCAAGATCGAAGAGTTGCGGCGCCATCTGCTGGACCGTTTCCGCTCGTACGGCTACGAGATGGTGATGCCGCCGATGCTCGAATACATCGAGTCGCTGCTGACGGGCGGCGGGCACGACCTCAATCTGCGCACGTTCAAGCTCGTCGATCAGTTGTCCGGACGCACGCTCGGCCTGCGCGCCGACATCACGCCGCAGGTCGCGCGTATCGACGCGCATCTGCTGAACCGCCAGGGCGTCACGCGTCTTTGCTATGCCGGAAATGTCGCGCACACGCGGCCGCGCGGCTTGCATGCGACGCGCGAGCAGATTCAGATCGGCGCCGAAATCTACGGTCATGCGGGGCTCGAGGCCGATCTCGAAATCCAGCAGCTAATGCTCGATGCGCTGCGTCTCGCGGGCCTTGCCAAGGTGCGTCTCGACCTGTGCCACGCGGGCGTGCTCGCCGCATTGATCGAAGCAGAACCGGCGGCGGCCGAGCTGGGACAATCGCTGTACGACGCGCTGGCGGGCAAGGACGTGCCGCGGCTCGTTGAATTGACCGCGAACCTCACGGCCGTGACACGCGATGCGTTGCGCTCGCTGCCCTCGCTTTACGGGGACGCCTCGGTGCTCGAGGAGGCACGCGCCCGCTTGCCGAATGCTCCCGCTATCGCGCGTGCGCTCGACGACCTCGCCTTCCTCGCGAGCCAGGTGGAAGGCGCCGAAGTCATGATCGACCTCGCCGATCTGCGTGGCTACGCGTATCACAGCGGCGTCATGTTCTCGGCCTACGTGGACGGCGTGCCGAATGCCGTGGCGCGCGGCGGCCGTTACGACCATGTCGGGCAGGCCTATGGGCGCGCACGGGCGGCGACCGGCTTTTCGCTCGATCTGCGCGAAGTGGCGCGCATCTCGCCTGTCGAAGCGCGCAGCAGCGCGATCCTCGCGCCGTGGCAGCACGACGACGCGTTGCGTGTGAGCGTCGCCGCGTTGCGCGATGCCGGCGAAGTGGTGATTCAGGCACTGCCTGGCCACGAGCACGACCTGGATGAATTCGCGTTCGACCGCGTGTTGGTCGAGCGCAACGGCGCATGGACGGTTGAACCGCGTTCCTGAGCGCGCTCCGATACGAACCGCGCTTCTTCGCGATACCCACCATAACGTGCATACCGTTGAGCGGAAACGGAAAAATTCCGGATGCTTCCGCGAACCTAGGTAGAATACGTTTTTAACCAGCTTACGAAACAACATGTCTGCCAGCGCAGTGAATGTGAACCCCGGGCGTAACGTCGTCGTCGTGGGGACCCAGTGGGGTGATGAAGGCAAGGGCAAGATCGTCGACTGGCTGACGGACCACGCCCACGGCGTCGTTCGCTTCCAGGGCGGTCACAATGCCGGTCACACGCTTATCATCGGCGGCAAGAAAACCATCTTGCGTCTGATTCCGTCGGGCATCATGCATCCCGGCGTCGCGTGCTACATCGGCAATGGCGTCGTGTTGTCGCCGGAAGCGCTGTTCAAGGAAATTGGCGAGCTCGAAGCCGCCGGCGTCGACGTTCAGAAACGCCTGTTCATTTCCGAAGCCACCACGCTGATTCTGCCGTACCACATTGCTATCGACCAGGGCCGCGAAGCGCGCCGCGGTGCGAGCAAAATCGGCACGACCGGCCGCGGCATCGGCCCCGCATACGAAGACAAGGTGGCGCGCCGCGGCTTGCGCGTGCAGGACCTCTTCGAGCCGGAGACTTTCGCTGAACGCCTGCGCGAAAACCTGGACTATCACAACTTCGTGCTGACGCAGTACCTGGGCGTCGCCGCTGTCGATTTCCAGCAAACGCTCGACACGATGCTGGGCTATGCCGACCGTCTGAAGCCAATGGTCACCGACGTGTCGCGCCGTTTGTACGACGCGAACGCCGCCGGCAGCAACCTGCTGTTCGAAGGCGCGCAAGGCACGCTGCTCGATATCGACCACGGTACCTATCCGTTTGTCACGTCGAGCAATTGCGTCGCGGGCGCAGCGACTGCGGGTGCGGGCGTCGGTCCGCAGAAGCTGAACTACATTCTCGGCATCACCAAAGCGTACTGCACACGCGTCGGTTCGGGCCCGTTCCCGAGCGAACTGTACGACGCGGACAACGCCGCGCGTCAGGAAGCGATCGGTCTGGAACTCGCCACCGTCGGCAAGGAATTTGGCTCGGTTACCGGCCGTCCGCGCCGCACCGGCTGGCTCGACGTTGCAGCACTGCGCCGCTCGATCCAGATCAATGGCGTGTCGGGCCTGTGCATGACCAAGCTCGACGTGCTCGACGGTCTCGAAGAAGTGAAGCTCTGCGTCGGCTACACGGTGGACGGCAAGAACGTCGATCTGCTGCCGCGCGGCGCGTCGGAAGTCGCGCGCTGCGAGCCGGTGTACGAAACCTTCGCGGGCTGGAAGGAAAGCACCGTCGGCATCAAGGAATGGGACAAGCTCCCGGCGAACGCACGTGCGTATCTGTCGCGCGTCCAGGAAGTGGCGGGCATTCCTATCGACATGGTGTCCACGGGTCCGGATCGCGACGAGACCATTCTGCTTCGTCATCCGTTCAAGGCTTAAGCGATGGTGCAAGGTCTCCCCATGATTGCGATGAAAGATCCGCGCAACGACGACAAGAACCTGTGGGTCGGCTGGGACGAATATCACCGGCTGATCGAATTGCTCGCCATGGCGGTGCATGAATCAGGCTGGAAGTTCGACAAGATCCTGTGCCTCGCGCGTGGCGGTTTGCGCGTGGGCGACCAGCTTTCGCGTATCTACGATCTGCCGCTGGCTATTCTCGCCACGAGTTCGTATCGTGAAGCGGCCGGCACGGAGCAGGGCGAACTGGACATCGCGCAATACATCACGATGACGCGCGGTGAACTGCACGGCAACGTGCTGCTCGTCGACGATCTCGTCGATTCGGGCGTCACGCTCGCACGGGTTCAGCAGCATCTGAAAGAGCGCTACCCGGCGATCACGGCAGTGCGTTCCGCAGTGCTCTGGTACAAAGGCTGCTCGAAAGTGAAGCCCGATTATCACGTGCAGTATCTGCCTACGAATCCGTGGATTCATCAGCCGTTCGAGGAGTGGGACACGGTTCGTCCGCATAACCTCGGCGCGTGGATCAAGCGCGGCGTCGCGCAAGCACAGGAGTCCTCGGGAAATTGAGCGGGCACCGCAACGTTTAGCGGCACTCAGCGCTGCACCGTGCTATGCAACGCATCCAAAAGCGGAGCCCGATTGGGCTCCGTTTTTTTATGTGCGCGCAGTCACCGGCACCTACGCTTCGCAGCCTGCGATGACATCCGCCGCATAGCAATTCGTACAGCAGACGCGCACATACCGCAGTGCTACACTGCGCGGACCATCCACGTGGTGTATCCACAACAAGCCGGGCGGCTTCAGACAGGCGGTTTAGAATAGCGGTCGCTTTTTCCGCCCTGGGAACGGATTTCCTCGCGTTTATGACAGATAACAATCACGTGCACAAACAGCCACTGCCTTCCCTCGCGGTCGCCGCGATCGGGGTGGTGTTCGGCGATATCGGCACGAGCCCGTTGTATGCGCTGAAAGAAGCCTTCAGCCCGTCGCATGGCATCCCGCTTACCGATCAATCCATCCTGGGCGTCATCTCGCTGCTGTTCTGGGCCATCGTGATCGTGGTGGGCATCAAGTACGTATTGTTCGTGATGCGCGCGGACAACAACGGCGAGGGTGGCGTGCTTGCGCTCATGGCGCTGGCGCTGCGTTCGCTCGACGAGAAATCGAAAATGGCCGGATTGCTGATGATGCTCGGCATCTTCGGCGCCTGCATGTTTTATGGCGACGCAGTCATTACGCCGGCCATTTCCGTGATTTCCGCAGTCGAGGGGCTGGAGATTGCGGCGCCTCATCTGTCGCATCTCGTATTGCCGCTGACCATGGTGATCCTTGTGCTTCTGTTCTGGATCCAGCGGCACGGCACGGCCACGGTTGGCCGGTTGTTCGGCCCGATCATGCTGGTGTGGTTCGTGGTGCTTGCTGCGCTCGGGCTGTGGCATATCGTGCAATCGCCGAACGTGATCCGTGCGCTGAACCCGTATTACGCGTACACCTTCATGGCCGCGCATGTGCTGCAAGCGTATGTCGTGCTTGGTTCGGTGGTGCTGGTGTTGACCGGCGCTGAGGCGCTCTACGCGGACATGGGCCACTTCGGGGCCAAGCCGATCCGCATGGGCTGGTACGTGCTGGTCATGCCGTCGCTGGTGCTGAACTATTTCGGCCAGGGCGCGTTGCTGATGCACGACGCGAAAGCGATCGAGAATCCGTTCTTCCTGCTCGCGCCGCAATGGGCGTTGCTGCCGCTGGTCGTGCTGTCGACGGTCGCGACCGTGATCGCTTCGCAGGCGGTGATTTCAGGCGCGTATTCACTGACGAGCCAGGCGATCCAGCTCGGCTACGTGCCGCGTATGAAGATCCTGCACACATCCGAACTCGCAATCGGCCAGATCTATGTGCCGGTGGTGAACTGGATGCTGCTGTTCATCATTCTGTGCATCGTGATCGCGTTCAAAAGCTCGGACAATCTCGCGGCCGCATACGGCATCGCGGTGACCGCGACCATGGTCATCACGACCATTCTGGCTTGTGTCGTGATGGTGAAGGTGTGGAACTGGAACAAGTTCCTCGTCGGGCTGATCATCGCCGTGTTCATTACGATCGACTTAGGCTTTTTCGGTGCGAACTTGCTGAAGGTGGAAGAGGGTGGCTGGCTACCGCTCGGCATCGGCGCGCTGCTGTTCTTCCTGCTGATGACATGGTTCAAGGGCAGGATGATCGTGAAGGAGCGCACGGCCGCCGACGGTATTCCGTTGATGCCGTTCCTGCAGGGTCTGCTCGCGCACCCGCCGCATCGTGTGTCGGGTACGGCGATCTATCTGACGGGCAGCGATTCGCTGGTGCCGGTCAGCCTGCTGCACAATCTGAAGCACAACAAGGTGTTGCATGAGCGCACGATCTTCCTGACCTTCGTCACGCGCGACATTCCGTATGTGAACGACGCCGAGCGGGTGACGGTGAAGAATATCGACGGTGGTCTGTTTCTGGTCAAGGCCGCATACGGGTTCAACGAAACGCCGGACGTGAAAGCAGTGCTCACCGAAATCGGCCGTACGCACGACATGACCTTCGAGTTGATGGATACGTCGTTTTTCCTCGCGCGCGAAACGGTGGTGCCGACACAATTGCCAGGCATGTCGGTGTGGCGCGAGCGTGTTTTCGCATGGATGCACCAGAACGCCGCCAAGCCGACGGACTTCTTTAGTATTCCGGCTAATCGCGTAGTGGAGTTGGGTACGAAGATCGAGATATGACGGCGCAGGGCGTGCCTTGCCCGTTTGCATCGCAGAATGCTTCTGCGGAAACAAAAAACCCACGCAAATGCGTGGGTTTTTTATTGGCTGACGCGTGGTAGAAGGTGCGTGTTCAGTGGTGCATAAGCGCTTCGTCCACTGAACACAGAGACTTTTACTTTTGCTTCAACTTCGCGAATGCCGCAGCCATTGCGCCGCCTGCTTCCGGTTCGCGTGAGCGCTGTTGCGGCGCGCCGCGTCCATTGCCACCCGAGCGGCCAAAGTTGCCGCGATCCTGCTGTGCACCGCCGCCACTGCGGGCCGCCGCCGCGCCGAACTCGTCGTCGAGGCGCATGGTGAGCGCGATACGCTGACGCTTCACATCGACTTCGAGCACCTTGACCTTGACGATCTGTCCGGCCTTGACGACCTCGTGCGGATCCTTGATGAACTTTGTCGACATTGCCGACACGTGTACGAGCCCATCCTGATGCACGCCGATGTCGACGAACGCACCGAACGCCGCGACGTTCGTGACGACGCCCTCGAGCACCATACCCGGCGTCAGATCGCTGACTTTTTCGACGCCTTCGCGGAACGTCGCCGTCTTGAACTCCGGGCGCGGATCGCGGCCCGGCTTTTCGAGTTCGAGCAGAATGTCACGCACGGTCGGCAGGCCGAAACGTTCGTCGACGAATTCGCTTGGCGACAAGCCGCGCAGCGCATCCCGATTGCCGAGCACTTCACCAACGTGCTTGTTGATCTTCGCGAGGATCCGTTCAACGACCGGGTACGCTTCCGGGTGCACGGACGAGCGGTCGAGCGGATTTTCGCCGTTGTTGATGCGCAGAAAACCCGCAGCCTGTTCGAACGTCTTGTCACCGAGACGCGGCACCTTGCGCAGATGGTCGCGCGATGGGAACGGACCATTTGCATCGCGATAATCGACGATGTTGCGAGCCAGCGTGGCGTTCAGCCCGGACACGCGCGCGAGCAGGGCGACCGACGCCGTGTTCGCGTCAACGCCCACGGCGTTCACGCAGTCTTCGACGACCGCGTCGAGCGAGCGCGCGAGTTCGCGCTGATTCACGTCGTGCTGGTATTGCCCGACGCCGATCGCCTTCGGCTCGATCTTCACGAGTTCGGCGAGCGGGTCTTGCAGCCGCCGCGCGATCGACACCGCGCCGCGCAGCGATACGTCCATGTCGGGGAATTCCTTCGCGGCCAGTTCGGAAGCCGAGTAGACCGACGCGCCGGCTTCGGACACGACGATTTTCTGCAGCTTGAATTCCGGATGGCGCGCAATGAGTTCGCTCGCGAGCTTGTCCGTTTCCCGCGACGCCGTGCCGTTGCCGATGCTGATCAGTTCGGCCTGCGTCTGCGCGCAGATGCGCGCGAGTTTCGCGATGGAGCCGTCCCAGTCGCGGCGCGGCTCATGCGGATAGATCACGTCGGTGACGAGTACCTTGCCGGTCCGATCGACCACCGCGACCTTCACGCCGGTGCGCATGCCTGGATCGAGGCCGATCACGGCCTTCGGTCCCGCGGGTGCGGCCAGCAGCAGGTCCTTGAGATTGCGCGCGAATACGCGAATCGCTTCGTGCTCGGCTTCGTCGCGCAGGTTGGTCAGCAGTTCGTTTTCGATGTGCGGCTGAACCTTCACGCGCCAGCACCAGCGGCAAACGTCGGAAAGCCACTTGTCGGCCGGACGGTTCTGATTGGCAATACCGAAGTGACGTGCGATCAGCGCTTCGCCCGGATGGGGCACCTGTGCGTCGAGTTCTTCGCCGAGACCCAGCTTGATCATCAGCACGCCCGCATTGCGGCCGCGGAAAAGCGCGAGCGCACGATGCGACGGCACCGTGCGAATCGTTTCCGCATAGTCGTAATAGTCGCGAAATTTTTCTTCTTCAGCGGTTTCCTTGCCTTCGACCACTTTCGATGACACTACGCCCTGATTGAACAGGTAATCGCGCAGTTTGCCGAGCAGATCAGCGGTTTCGCCAAATTGCTCGGAGAGGATGTCGCGGGCGCCGTCGAGTGCGGCCTTGACGTCGGCGACGCCTTTCTCCGCGTCCACGTACGCGGCGGCTTCCGTTTGCGGGTCGAGCAGCGGATTGCCGAGCAGCGCGTCGGCGAGCGGCTGCAGGCCGGCTTCGCGAGCGATCTGCGCGCGGGTGCGCCGCTTCGGCTTATACGGCAGATACAGGTCTTCGAGCACCTGCTTGCTGTCGGCGCCTTCGATCGCGTTGCGCAGCTCGTCGGTGAGCTTGCCCTGTTCGTCGATGCTCGCGACGATCGCCGCGCGCCGGTCTTCCAGTTCGCGCAGATACAGCAGGCGTTCTTCGAGATTACGCAACTGCGTGTCGTCGAGATTGTCGGTCACTTCCTTACGGTAGCGGGCGATGAACGGAACAGTCGCTCCTTCGTCGAGGAGTTGCACCGCGGCCGCGACCTGGCGCGGCTGTACGGACAGTTCGGCGGCGATGCGCTGTACGATCTTGAGTGCTACGGTTTCCGTCATAAGCTCTTGGGTTTCCTGCGGACTCGGTCAAGGGCCGTGCGCCGGCGGCGCCTTGCGGCGCCGGGCACGCAGTGCGTGCGCGCTGCGACCAGGTTGCTAGAGCGGGGCATTTTGCCACAAATGCCAAAGGGCTCAACCGCCGGGGGTGATAGAATTTCGGGCATGTTCCGTTGCCCCTCTACGACGTTGCCAATCTCCTTTTCTTTCAACCGCCTGAGCTCGAACCCGGTCTCCCGTACGCCACATTTGCCGCTGTCCGCAGTGCGCTGGCCGTTCACGTTCCGTGGACGGGTGACGCGCGGCGTCGAAGCGAGCGCGCCGGTTTCGGGCAGAGCGTTCGCGGTGTCGTGTGCGGCGTGTGTGATGGCTGCCGCGCTCGTGTTATCGGCGCCTGCTTCGGCGCAATCGGTGGCGCCTGAAAGCGGCGCTAGTGCGCCTGCCGGAAAGCCCGCGGGCTCGGTGACCCGAGGCGCAGCGTCGGCGGATCAAGGCAATGGCGTCAGTGGCGAAGCGGATGGCTCAGTGAATGCCGGAGCTGATAGCACAGCGAGCGGCGACAGCGCCACTTCTGGAGAGAGCGAGTTCGACGCGCGGCAGAAGGTGCTGAACCAGCGCAGCGACGAAAACAACTACCGCTATGGCGTCGCCGAGCATAATTGCTACAGCACGTTCTTCGTCAATCACTGCTTGAACAAGGCACGCGATCAGATGCGCACGGTGCAGGCGCAGATTCGCAAGGAACAGCTCGCGTTGGACGGCGAAGAGCGCGCGCAACGCGCCCGCAAACGTGACGAGCAGGCGGAGCTCAAGCGCGCGCAGGAGGAAGCTGGCGCGCCGCAGCGCGCCGCCGAAGACGCGCGCAACGCCCAGGCTTATGAAGAGAAACAGCGTCAACATCAGTTGAACGAGGCACAGCGCAATGCAGAGGCGCCGCAGCGCGCCGCGAACGCGCAGGCCTATGAGGAAAAGCAACGCCAGCACGCGATCGACCAGGCGAAGCGCGGCATCAGCCCGTCGAAGGCCGCGGCCAATCAGCAGGCTTACGATCAGAAGCAGGCCGACTTCCAACGCAAGCTCGACGAAGCTCGTCAGCAGGGCGCGCAGAAGGCTCAGGAACGCGTAGAGAAGCAGCAGAGCTTCGAGAAAAAGCAGGCCGAAGCGGCTCAGCACAAAGCCGACGTCGAGGCGCGTCAGAAGCAGGCAGCCGAAAAAGCGGAGCAGAAACGTCAGGACCAGTTGAAGCAGCAGAAGCAACTCGAAGAGCAGCAGAAGCAGCAACAGTAAGCCGCGCGCGACGTAGCGCTCGTGTGGCGGGCGCCTGCGCGGTTGTAGTATCGCAGTAGTGCACGCATCGGTGCAGGTAGTCGTAGCGCGTTTTAAGCCGGACAGCAACCTCAGGCAACGGGCTGAACATGGCGAACATGCAGCCCACGCAATAGTCGAGCGGAGGCGAGCATGCGCGATCAACATCACGTCATCAACGCGGACACACTTCGCGACCGGATTCTGCAACTGGAATCGGAGCACAGTGGGCTCGACCGTTTGATCGGCCGAATGTCGGATGAGCCCGGCATCGACGACTTCGAGTTGCAGCGCCTGAAAAAGCGCAAACTCAAGGTCAAGGACACCATCATCTTGCTGCAATTGCAGCTCGAACCGGACGTACGCGCCTGAGTTCGCGGCCTGGCAGGCGCCGGGCGCGCGCCGCGCGAGCCGGATTTTGCAGGAAACGCTTGCCTTGAATTCACCGCTTGAAACTTCCCGCCGCGCGTCGGCCGCCGACGAGGCATCACAAACCGGCACACCCGCGCCGCGTCCGGCCGCGTCCGCGCTGAGCGCATCGCTCAATCCACGCCGCGCCGCGGAGCTCAACGAGATCTTCGCCGATAACGGTTTATTGGCCAGGCAAATCGACGGCTATCGCTCGCGCGCGTCGCAGATCGAAATGTCGCGCGCCGTCGCGGCCGCGATGGAAGCGTCGGGCCGCGCAATGCCCGAGCCCGCCATGTTCGAGGCGCAAAAGCGTCCGGCGCGGCGCCTGCAAACGGGCGCCGCCGAGACCGCAGCCGACACGGTAGAAGCCGACGAAGCGCAGGCCCTGGACGGCGGCGAGAACACGCTGATCGTCGAGGCAGGCACGGGTACCGGCAAAACCTATGCGTATCTTGTGCCGGCCATGTTGTGGGGCGGCAAGGTGATCGTTTCGACGGGCACCAAGCACCTGCAGGACCAGCTCTTTCAGCGCGATATTCCGACCGTGCGCGACGCGCTTGCGGTGCCGGTGTCGGTCGCCATGCTCAAAGGCCGCGCGAACTATCTGTGTCATTACTATCTGCAGCGCACGGCGGATAACGGCCGTTTGCCGTCGCGACAGGAAACGTCGTATCTGCAGGACATCGTCCGGTTTGCAAAGATCACGCGCACGGGCGATAAGGCCGAACTCGCGAGCGTGCCGGAAACCGCGGCGGTGTGGTCGATGGTCACGTCCACGCGCGATAACTGTCTCGGCCAGGAGTGTCCGCATTACAAGGACTGCTTCGTAATGCAGGCGCGCCGCGAAGCGCAGCAGGCCGACATCGTGGTGGTCAATCACCACCTCTTTTTCGCCGACATCATGTTGCGCGATACCGGCATGGCGGAACTGCTGCCCACGGCCAACACGGTCATCTTCGACGAAGCGCACCAGCTTCCCGAAACCGCCACGCTGTTTTTCGGCGAGACGCTTTCCACCGCGCAGTTTCTGGAGCTCGCGCGCGATTGCGTCGCCGAAGGTTTGGGTCATGCACGTGACGCAGTCGACTGGGTCAAACTCGGCTCCACGGTGGAACGCGCCGCGCGTGACGTGCGGCTCGCGTTCAAGGAAGACTCCGTGCGTTTGTCGATCGGTCAGTTGCCGGACGATCATCCGTTGTTTGATGCGCTCGTAGCGCTCGAAACCGAACTTGACGCGCTGACTGCCGCGCTCGCAACGCAAGCCGAACGCGCGGAGTCGATCGGCGCGTGTCTGCGCCGCGCTCGCGAGCTGCAGGGCGTGCTCGCCGGCTGGACGACGCCGCCTACCGAGCTGGAACGTCAGACGGTCGATGCGGCTCAGAACGGCTCCGCGGAAGGCAAGGGCGAGCGTGCCGATCCTAACGAGAAGGTGCGTTGGATCGAAGTATTCGCGCATACCGTGCAGTTGCACGAAACGCCGCTCTCGGTCGCGCCGATCTTCGCCAAGCAGCGCGCAGGTGTGCCGCGTGCGTGGATCTTCACGTCGGCCACGTTGTCGGTGCGCGGCGACTTCACGCACTACGCCGCGCAAATGGGACTCAACGCCAAACGTTCTATGACGTTGCCGAGCCCGTTCGACTACCCGTCGCAAGGGCTTCTGTATGTGCCGCGCAATTTGCCGCAACCGTCGTCGCCCACATTCACCGACGCTGTGTTCGACGCAGCCTTGCCGGCGATCGAAGCGTCTGGTGGGGGCGTATTCATGTTGTGTACGACGTTGCGCGCCGTGGACCGAATCTCCGCCAAGCTGCGAGATGTGATCGAAGCGCGCGGCTGGAACTATCCGCTGCTCGTGCAGGGCGACGCAAGCCGTACGGAATTGCTCGACCGCTTCCGCGCGTATGGCAATGCGATTCTGGTGGGGAGTCAGAGCTTCTGGGAAGGTGTCGACGTGCGTGGCGACGCGCTGTCGCTCGTCGTCATCGACAAGCTGCCGTTTGCGCCGCCCGACGATCCGGTTCTGTCGGCGCGTCTCGACGCGCTGACGAAGAAAGGTCTGAGTCCGTTTGCGGTTCATCAGCTGCCGCAGGCTGTTATTACGCTGAAGCAGGGCGCCGGCCGACTGATCCGCGCGGAAACCGACCGTGGCGTCTTGATGATCTGCGACACGCGTCTCGTTGATAAACCTTATGGACGCCGAATCTGGCAAAGCTTGCCGCCGTTCAAGCGCACACGTGAAATCGAGGTGGTGCGTGAGTTTTTCGAGGAGAGCGGCCAGGCTGCTCAATAGCCGCGCTTCAATAGCGGCGCTTCAAAGCCGAATGTCGTTGCGATAAGCGGCTTCGATTGCGCTAATGCTTTAACGAAATCGGCGCCTGAATGACAAAACGCCACGGACGTGAGCCCGTGGCGTTTTGTTTTACTGCTCGGGAAACCGAGACGATTTCCCGATGCAGTTTTCGCCCTAAGGCGAACCCTACGCGACAGCTTACTGGCTTGCGCCCGAAGCCGGAGCAGCAGCCGAAGCAGCAGCGCCTGCGTCCGAAGCAGCGGTCGTAGCCGAAGCAGCAGCGTCGCTCGCAGCAGCAGCCGCACCCGAAGCAGCAGCAGCCGAATCCGAAGCTGCAGCAGCAGCCGGTGCCGAAGCGGCAGCTGCGTCGCTAGCCGGGGCAGCGGCTTGGTCGTTGCTCTTGTTGCATGCAGCCAGTGCCACAGCTGCCAACAGGGATGCTACGAGGAGGGATTTCTTCATGATCACGTCCTTTTATGGTTAAAGGTAAGCAACAGCGCAAAATAATACCGGTAATGTGCTCCAACACCGACCTGGGCCGCTGGTGGAGACGCTCTTTTGACGAGCAGGAATCTTCCCTACGGCTTGGGCGGAAATTATATGCACTTTCGTACTGACAATCCATAAATCCGGGGTCAATACGTTGTCTTTCTCATACAAAATTTCAATGTACTGTGTATAACAGACACGCGAGGCTAGGCAAGCTCGCCCATCCGTATCCAGCCCGCACAATACCACTCGTGTAGCCGTGCTGTCACCGACGAATCGTGTGAGAGTGTTACAAAGCGTTTCGCACTCAGACACCGGTGATCGGCGAGATCAAACGACCATTTTTTCGCGCCGTCGATCGACGTTTTCTCTCCATTTACGAAGAAAAAACGGCGGTTGTACAACATATTCGTCTTGCGGTCGAGTCGCACACCTGAGCGCGACGCCTGGCTAATGAAACGTGCTTCGTTGAGCGGCCTTTGCGGCGGATCGAAGACGACACTCGGCTTGGGTTCGCTGAGGTACGTGCCAAGGAACGACGCAATGTCCTGCTCATTCCATTTGATGCCAGCAAGGATTGCGCCAACGCGTTCCACCAGCGCGGCAGGCAGTTCCGCCGGCCGGTCCACAGCAGGTTGCTGTGGGTCGCGGTAAAGCGCTCCCGCCTGACCGTTCTCTTCGCCGCGCTCGGCCAGATGGTAGAGAAACTGGGCCGTCAGCTCACCGGCTGACGGCGCGCGAAAGCCGATCGAGCACGTCATGCACTCGCCTTCGGCGACGCCGTCATGGGCAATGTGAGGCGGCAAATACAGCATGTCGCCCGGCTCGAGCACCCACTCCTGTTCCGCTTCGAAATTCTGTAAAACTTTCAACGGCAGTCCTGCCTGCAGCGTCAGATCTTTCTGCGAACTGATGCGCCAGCGCCGCTTGCCTTTTACTTGCAAAAGAAACACATCGTAGGAATCGAAGTGTGGGCCTACGCCGCCGCCGTCTGTCGCATAAGAGATCATCAGATCGTCCAGACGCGCATCGGGGACGAAGCGGAAGCGGTCCAGTAGGGCACGCGCGCGATCGTCGTAGAGATCGACGCCCTGCACGAGCAGAGTCCACGCGCGCTGCTTCAGCGACGGCAGTTCGTCCGGCGCAAAAGGTCCGTGTTCAAGCTGCCACTTATTGCGAAAGTGCGTGATGAGGCGTGCTTCGACTTCATCCTGGTCCGCCAGTTCGAAGAATTCGTCGCGCGAGAGCGGCGACTCGACATCAGGAATTGCCTGGCGGATCAGTAGAGGCTTTTTCTGCCAGTACCGGCGCATGAATTGCGACGGCGAAAGGTTGCCGAGCAACGGCGTGGGGGTGTCGGGCGAAGGCGGAAGAATCGCGGTAGCCGGCTTTTTAGCCGATGACGAATTGCGTGCCGAAGCTGCTTCGGCCGGGTGGTCAGTGGGCCGCTTGGGCATCGTATAATGTGAGTTGTATTCTGGAGAATCGAATGAAAATCGCAAAGAACACCGTCGTGTCGGTCGCCTACAAGCTGTCGGATGCGCAGGGCAATCTGATTGAAGAGAGCGACGAGCCGATGGTCTATCTGCACGGCGGCTATGATGGCACGTTCCCCAAGATCGAGGAAGAGCTCGACGGCCACGAGGCCGGCTTCGAGACCCAGATCCAGCTCGAGCCGCAAGATGCATTCGGTGAGTACGATCCGGACCTCGTGAAGATCGAGCCGCGTAATCGCTTTCCGGAACCGCTCGAGGTCGGCATGCAGTTCGAAGGCACGCCGGAAGAGGGCGACGAAGACCTCGACTCGCTTGTCTACGTCGTGACCGACGTCGCGGAAGACAAAGTCGTGCTCGACGGCAACCATCCGCTAGCCGGCATGGCGCTGCGTTTTGCGTTGACGGTCAAAGACGTGCGTCCCGCGACCGAAGACGAAATCCAGCATGAACACGCGCATGGCGCCGACGGCCTCGAAGTTCTCGACGAAGACGACGAGGCAGACGACGAAGGCGGCAAGTCAGGGCCCACGCTGCACTGAGCTTGCGGGCGTGCCGGGAGTGCCGGGAGTGCCTGAAGCACCCGGCGCCCCCGGAGCTCCCGGCATGCGTGGCTGCGCGGACGGCACCGTTTGTGCAGGCGGAACCGACGTAGCGGGTCCGTATCCGCCACCGCCCTGATCGGCTGGAATGCGCGGCAACTGGTCGAGTTGCTGAAAGTCCGGTTGCGGCTGGCCGGGCGTTTGAATTAGCGGCGGCAAGTCCGAGGCCGGTCCAAGCGACGGCACGGCCGGCATCGAGGCGGCGGGCTCGTCCCGCAGCAACGGAGGCTGCGCCGTGGGCATCGGCATTTGCCGCGGTACGTCGCGCACGGTCACGCGAAACGGCGGCTTTCTTTCCAAGTCCGCTTCTATCTGAATCCACTGGTTGAGGCGATCATGCGGCGCAAGCGCGACACGCGTGAGGTTCGTCACCAGGTTCCCCTTGTCGTTGCGTAGCGGCTGATCGATCACGAAGCCCGCGCTTGCGCGTTCGTCGTCGGTGTGGATGACGAGCACCGGGCCGGGAAAGATCTGCGCGAGCTTCACGAGGCTGCGCTTGAACTCCAGAAATCCGTCGCGGCGCGGATTGTGCCCGAAGCGCAGCCAGGCGAAACGCTCGGGCCGTTCATAGCGCTCGGGATCGGGATCGCCCTGAATGAACACGACTATCGCGCGCGCGTCGCGTCGCTTCGCAAATTCGCCGGCATGCTCGAGCCAGAACGCATTGGCGATCACCCGGTCCTCGAACTCGCCGTTGCGACCGCCGGCGGTCAGATAATGATTGTTCGGACTCGGCACATTCAGCCCGACGAACACGGTGTCTCCTGCTTGCCAGCGCACGTTTTCCCGATACGGACGAAAGCGCGATACCTCGCTTTCGCGCGTCAACGCAATCGGGTTCTGACCCATCGAATTCGCGTCGCTAAAGAGCGTCTGGCGAAGCTGGTCGAGCCGTTCGACCGGATCGAAACCGCCTGCCTGCGCACTCGCGCAATCGATCCAGTCGTGCTGACCCGGAATGAAAAATAGCGCGGGCCGCGATGTTTCCAGCACTGCATGCCGCCGTTCATACAGCGCATCGCGGCAGGCTTCTTTCGGGCCCTTCAGATTGCCGTCGTACACGATGAACGACAGGCCACGCTCCCGGCCGATTGCATCGATCAGCCGCTGGGTCGGCGCTTCGTCGGCGGGACTTTGCATGGTGTTCGCGATGACCGCGAAACTGTAGCTGGGCGCTGCCGCATACGCCCCCGATGCGGGCAACAAGACAGCAAAGACAGACGCGAAAACGGCGGCGAACCGCCGGCCGCACGCTCGCGTGAAGGCCGTGGCCAATTCCGCGCCGAGTCGGCGCGGACGTTGCGCAAGACAGCCGCGTGCGTCAGTGATCGGCATCCGGCGCTGCGGCCAGCTCGTGCAGTTCATACAGCAGATCGAGCGCTTCTCGTGGCCGCAGATCGTTCGGGTCGATGCCGCGCAGACGCTCGACGAGCGCTGTCATTGCAGGCGATTGCGAAGGCGTTTCACTGCCAGCACGTTCGTCGTCCGCATCTTCGAGCAACATTGGCAACGGCGCGGCGAACAGATCGAGTTGCGGAGTGGGCTGCGCCGCCGACTGCTGTTCCAGGTGCGCGAGATGTTTGCGCGCCGCGCGAATCACCGCGTTCGGCACGCCGGCGAGCTGCGCGACCTGCAAGCCGTAGCTCTGGTTCGCCGGACCTTCGTTGACGGCGTGCAGGAACACGATGCCGTGTCCATGCTCGACCGCCGACAGGTGCACGTTGGCCGCTTGCGGAAATTCGGCGGGCAACTGCGTCAGCTCGAAATAATGTGTCGCGAAAAGCGTATGGCAGCCGTTGTGCGACAGCAAATGCCGCGCGATGGCCCATGCGAGCGCGAGACCGTCGAAGGTAGACGTGCCGCGGCCGATCTCATCCATCAACACGAGGCTTTGCGGCGTCGCGTCGTTCAGGATCGCGGCGGCTTCAGTCATTTCCACCATGAACGTCGAACGTCCGCCGGCGAGATCGTCCGCTGCGCCGATGCGCGTGAAAATGCGATCGATTGGGCCGAACGCCGCGCGCCGCGCGGGCACGTAGCTGCCCACATACGCGAGCAACGCGATCAGCGCTGTCTGACGCATAAAGGTCGATTTACCGCCCATGTTGGGGCCGGTGATCAGCAGCAGCTTGCGCTCGGGCGTAAGCGTGCAGTCGTTCGCGATGAATTGCTCGACCTGCGCTTCGACAACCGGGTGACGCCCCTGTTCGATTTCGATGCCTGCGTTCGGCGAGAAGCTCGGCGCAACCCAGTCGAGTGCGCGGGCACGTTCGGCAAAGGCAGTCAGCAAATCGAGCTCCGCGAGTGCCGACGCGACGCGCTGGCAATCCGGAATGAACGGCAGCAGCGTCTGCAACAGCGCGTCGTAAAGCGAACGCTCGCGGGCGAGTGCCCGTTCCTGCGCGGACAGCGCCTTGTCTTCAAACGTTTTCAGTTCCGGCGTGATGTAGCGCTCGGCGTTCTTTAGCGTCTGACGGCGGCGATAGTCGTCCGGCACCTTGTCGGTCTGGCCGCGCGTGACCTCGATATAAAAGCCGTGCACTTTGTTGTATTCGACGCGCAGATTTCCGATGCCAGTGCGCGCGCGTTCACGCGTTTCGAGATCGATCAGGAACTGCCCGCAGTTCTCCGAAATATCCCTGAACTCGTCGAGCTCCGCATCGTATCCGCGCGCGATGACACCGCCGTCTCGCACCATGGCGGCCGGCTCCTGTGCGATAGCGCGCGTGAGCAACTCGACGCAAGCTTGCGGCGGTTCGAGCGACACGTCGATGCGAGCGAGCGAATCCGCATTCGATGAAACAGCCGCCATCTTCGCGCGAAGCTCGGGCAGCGCGGCGAAGGTGTCGCGCAAGCTCGACAGATCGCGGGGCCGCGCGGAAAGCAGCGCAAGCCGTCCGGTGATTCGCTCGATGTCCGAGATATGTCGCAATGCGCTGCGCAGCGAGTCGACGTCCGCACCCACGGGCGCCTCGAGCAACGCGCCGATAGCCTGCTGACGCGACTGCGCGACGAGTGGGTCGCGCGGCGGATGATGCAGCCAGTGCCGCAGCAAGCGGCTGCCCATGGTCGTGCAGCACGTGTCGAGCAATGAGCACAGCGTGGGCGACTCGGTGCCGCGCAGCGTCTGCGTAATTTCCAGGTTGCGCCGCGTGGCGGGGTCGAGGCCGATATATTCGGACTCGTATTCGACCTTCAGACTGCGCACGTGCCGCAGTTGCTGACCTTGCGTGGCCGCCGCGTACAGCAGCAACGCGCCGGCCGCGCCGCATGCGCAAGTGAGTGAATGCGCGCCAAAGCCGTCGAGGCCCGCTACTTCGAGTTGATCGCACAGACGTTGCGTGCCTGAGGCGACATCGAAATGCCAGGCGGGCACGCGAGTCAGTGCGCGCGCGCCGGTGGGCGGTGTCCAGCTCGCGGAATCCGCAGCGGTGTCGGCAACCAGAATTTCCGCAGGGCCGATCCGTTCGAGCGCCGCGGCCACCTGATCAGGTGCGACTTCCGCGAGCCGCAATGCGCCGCTCGCGAGATTCAGCCACGCGAGGCCGACGCCCGTCGCGACGCCGCGACGGTTGTGCGCGACGCACATGGCGAGCAGAAAGACGTCGCTTTTGTCCGACAGCAGCGCGGCGTCCGTTAGCGTGCCCGGCGTGACGACGCGCACTACCTTGCGTTCGACTGGACCTTTAGACGTGGCCGGGTCGCCGATCTGCTCACAAATAGCGACGGATTCGCCGAGCTTTACCAGCTTCGCCAGATACTGTTCGACCGCGTGATGCGGCACGCCCGCCATCTTGATCGGATTGCCTGCCGACGCGCCGCGCTGCGTGAGAGTGAGATCGAGCAGACGTGCGGCTTTTTCCGCGTCTTCGAAAAAGAGTTCGTAGAAGTCGCCCATCCGGTAGAACACCAGCGTGCCCGGATGCTCCGCCTTGATGCGCAGATACTGCTGCATCATCGGCGTGTGTTGTGCGACGTCGCTGGCCGCTGCGGTTTGAGTGCCCATCCTCGGTATCTTTTTGCGTTAGCTGTTCAGGGCGTGAGTTTAACCCGGCGACGCGGTGAGCGGACCCTGGCCGGATGGCCAACCCACGCTGTCAAGCGGATTGCTCGGGCCGCGAGCACAGGTAAGCATATTCCGGGCAACCGCAGGCTCACACCAGCACACCCTGGCGCAGCAAACTCGCACACACGTCCGCGACATGCACAAATAACTTCCCGCTCGTGCAGACGTCATTCTTCGAGCAGCGCGCGCATATCGGCGGTGCGCTCGTTCGCCGCGCTGCGCCGTTTCGCGAGCCACATCATGAACGTGATGAACGCGCCGAACACGACGATGATCCATTGCGCGGGCATCTGCGCGGTGAGCAGCAGCGCGTACGCGCCGAGCATCAGCAGCACGGCCAGATTCTGGTTGAAGTTCTGCACCGCGATCGAATGGCCGGCAGACAGCAGCGTCGCGCCGCGATGCTGAAGAATCGCGTTCATCGGCACGATGAAAAAGCCGGACAGCGCGCCGAGCAGGATCATCAGCGGATAGGCGAGAAGGATATAGGCCGGTGCGACATATGAGCCGATGTGGATGCCGGCGTCGGCGGGGAACAGGTTCTTGTTGTAGAACGCCATTGCAATCGCCACCGCGCCGGTGACGATGCCGACCGGCAGCACCTTGAGCGAACGGCGCAGCGGAATCAGCGCGGCCGCCGCTGCCGCGCCGACGGCAATGCCCAGACCGGTGACGCCCTGCATGACGGCCGCCTTCGAGAGCGACAAGCCGAGGTTCACATTGGCCCATTTCAGCACGAGCAATTGCAGCGTCACGGCTCCGCCCCACATGAGCGTCGTCACCCATAACGCGATCTGTGCGAGTTTGTCGGCCCACAGCACGTTGAAGCAATGATAGAAGTCGCCGACGAGCTTCGTCGGTTCTGACAGGCGGTTCGGATAACGGGCGCCGGTGTCGGGAATGAACACGTTGATGCCCGCGGCGATCGCGTAGGTGAGCATCACGGCGAACATCGCAAGATCGGCCGATGAGCGGATCAGCGGCAGATGAGCGTGTGCAACGAATTTATCGGCAAATGTGCTGATGAGCGCACCGCCCACCATCGTGCCGACGATCGTCGACAGCACAGTGGCCGATTCTAGCCATGCGTTTGCCTTGACGAGTTTTTCGGCCGGCAGCAGCTCGGTGAGAATGCCGTACTTCGCAGGCGAATACGCGGCCGCGCCGAAGCCGACCACGCCATAGGCGATCATCGGATGCACGCCTACGATCATCATCAGACAGCCGCTCGCCTTCAGCGCGTTCGAGATGAACATCACGTGTCGCTTTTGCATGGAGTCCGCGAACGCGCCGACGAAGGGCGCGAGCAGCACGTACGAGACGGTGAAAAAAATTTGCAGCAACGGCGTGACCCACGCGGCCGAACGGATCACCGACAACAATGCGATGGCGGCGATCAGCAGAGCATTGTCCGCCAGCGACGAAATGAACTGCGCCGCGATAATTGTGTAGAAGCCTTTTTTCATGAAGCGGATGGGAAGCTGCGCGCTAGCCTTAGGCGCAGAGAAAGGCGCAAACGAGGCGCGCATGCGGGCGCAGCGTGGAACGCGAAATGCAGCCGGCGAGAGAGGTGCGCCGGCGCGGCTTCCCGCTTTGTAGCACGAACGCTCGCACGATGCAGGCGCGCCAACGAAAAAGCGGCCGAAGCCGCTTGTCGTGATTCTGCTCGCTGCGATTCCTGACTCGCTCGATTCTCTCCCTGCATTGACGCAGATTGAAAGGACCGGGCGAGCCGGTTGCAGTTCTCTGTATGTCGGGAAACTGACTACGACCGAGCCTCGCTACGCGCTGTTAAGCCGCTTGCTGACGCGTGCGGCTGTAGCGCGACAGGATCGGCACCATCTGCGCGTAGATCTTCGGATTGCCGGCGACAATTTCGCCAACGTGCAGGAACTCGGAGTCACCGGTGTAATTGCCCACCAGACCGCCGGCTTCCGTAATCAGCAGGCTGCCCGCGGCGACGTCCCACGGGTTCAGGCCTTGCTCGAAGAAGCCGTCCATGCGGCCCGCGGCGACGTTCGCGAGATCGAGCGCGGCGGCGCCCGGACGGCGCAGGCCCGCGCACGCTTGCGTCATTTCCGCGAACTGGCGGCCATACGCTTCGAGGCCGTCGGTTTCGCGGAACGGAAAGCCGGTGCCGATCAGGCCGTCGGCCAGCCGGTCACGCTTGGCGACGCGAATGCGGCGGTCGTTCAGAAACGCGCCGCGGCCACGCGAAGCTGTGAAGAGGTCGTTGCGGGTCGGATCGTAGACCACGGCCTGCGTCACGATGCCCTTGTGAGCCAGCGCGATCGACACGCAGTAGTACGGGAAGCCGTGAATGAAGTTGGTGGTGCCGTCGAGCGGATCGATGATCCACTGGTACTCGGACTCGTTGTCCGACTTGCCGGATTCTTCGGCGAGGATCGCGTGATCGGGATAGGCGGTCTTCAGCGTGTCGATGATTGCAGCTTCAGACGCTTTGTCGATCTCCGTGACGAAATCGTTGTGCTGTTTCTTGCTGACCTGAATCAGATCGAGGTCGAGCGATGCGCGGTTGATGATCTGAGCTGCGCGGCGCGCGGCCTTGACAGCGATATTGAGCATGGGATGCATGGATTGATCCTTGTGCCGGGGCAGCACGGCTGCTTGCCGGTGAATGGCGCTACGCGCACACTAATTGGCGCCCTCGATGAGGCGCAGAAACAGCACGGAATGCTCGCCCGGCACTTGACCGGTACGCATTCCGCCAACGGAGACGAATTGAATAAGAACGAAGCGCCCGGTTTTGCTCATTGCATGCACTGACTGTGCCGGACGCGAATCGCGATATTTTACCTCAGTCCGCAGGTCGCGGCAGCGTTCGAGGCGGGCAGGGCCGTCGTGCGCATTTCAATGGGCGAGCGGCGCGGAATGTGACAAGCGATGCGACGTGCCATATGACGGGCAACGCGGCGCGTGCCATCACGTGCTATCGCGTGCAACATCGCAGGTATTTCGGCGGATCCCTGCGTTGGCGCTACCATACGCGTTCTTTCGCTAGCAGAATTTCACCGTGGACCACACCCACCATTCCTCCGATCCCGCCGTGGCAGACCTACGCGGCGGCTTCACCTCTACACGCTTCGTGCTCGTCGAACCGAGCCATCCGGGCAACGTCGGCGCCGCCGCTCGGGCGCTCAAAACCATGGGTTTTTCGCGGCTCGTGCTGGTCTCGCCCCGTGTGCCGAATGTGCAGAGCGACCCCGAAGCCATCGCAATGGCAAGCGGCGCTGACGACGTGCTCGCCACGGCCCATGTCGTGCCGACGCTTGCCGATGCACTCTCCGGCGTGCATTGGTCGATCGCGCTGACCGCGCGGCAGCGCGAATACGGTCCTCCACAATGGACGCCCCGCGCAGCCGCAAGTCTCGCGCGCGACGAGGCGTTGCACGGCGAGATCGCGCTCGTATTCGGCAACGAGCGCACTGGCTTATCGAATGAAGACGTCGAGCGATGCAGCGCGCTTGCCCACATTCCCGCCAATCCCGCCTACAGTTCGCTCAACCTTGCACAAGCGGTGCAGGTGTTGGCGTACGAGTTGCGCATGATCTATCTGACGAGCGGCGCCGACACAACCGCGCCTGCCATGCGTGCGCCGCAAACGTCGGCCGCATCTGCCGAGCCGGCAGGCGCGCGTGCTGCGAGCAATGAAATTGAAAGCATGTTTGCGCACCTCGAAAGCGCGCTCGTCGCAATCGAGTTTCTCGACCCCGCGAATCCGAAGAAACTGATGTCGCGCTTGCGGCGGCTCTTTGCGCGCTCGGGCCTGGAGCGGGAGGAAGTCAATATCGTGCGAGGCATCGCCAAACACATCCTCCTGAAGACGGGCCACAAGGACGGTGGCTCGCAGTAGCGCGGCGCGCCGGCTGTACGAGCGGCAGGTTGGCGGCGCTCGACTAACATGACGACCTTTTGCGCTACATGGACTTCCGGCAGGTTTTCGGGAACCGTCCTACAATCCTCCAGACGTTCTAAGCAAAGCTGCCGCGCTGCTATGCGGCGCTCCTGCACGCGCAATGCGGTTAGCGCATGCGGTCTCTATCCCACACAACACAGTCCCTGCCATGTTCACGAGACTTCGCGAAGACATTGCCACGATCCGCGAGCGCGATCCCGCTGCCCGCAGTGCCTGGGAGGTGCTCACGTGTTATCCGGGCTTGCACGCGCTGGTGCTTCACAGGCTCGCGCACGCATGCTGGCAGGCGCGGCGCCGCTGGCTCGCGCGTTTCGTCTCGCAGATGGCGCGCTTCATGACCGGCATCGAAATTCATCCGGGGGCGACCGTCGGGCGTCGTGTGTTCATCGATCACGGCATGGGCGTGGTGATCGGCGAGACCGCGCAGATCGGCGACGATTGCACGATCTACCAAGGCGTGACGCTCGGCGGCACATCGCTCACGCGCGGCGCAAAACGGCATCCGACGCTTGAGCGCGGCGTGATCGTAGGTGCGGGCGCGAAGGTTCTCGGCGGTTTTACGATCGGCGCGGACGCGAAGATCGGATCGAATGCAGTGGTGACCAAGCCCGTGCCGGCTGGCGGCACTGCTGTGGGCAATCCGGCGAGAGTCATCGTGCCGGCGGCGGCTTCAACTGCTGCCGCGGCCGCTGCTGCTTCGGTCGTCGCAAAAGCGGCCGCCAGTGCGGGGGGCAACGGGGTTGATAGTGCGGCTGTGAGTGCGGCTGTGAATGCGCCTATCGACGGCGTCGCGAGTGCTGCTCTCGACCCTGCAACGAACGCACCCGCTTCCGCTAACGACGCAACGCGTGAGAGCGGCAAGCTCGCTGTCGAGCGCAGTGGCTTCTGCGCATACGGGATCACGCCGAATGCCGACGATCCCGTGTCGCTCGCCATTCATGGGCTCATCGATCATGCGGCCACGCAAGCGAAACGCATCGACGAAATCGTCATGGCGCTCGAGCATCTCGGCACCAGTCTCGAAGGACTGCAAGGCGCCGACGCAGCACTGCTGGATTTGCGACGCCTGTCCGCGGCCATTGCAGGGAAGCTGGATGGAGCAGTGGTGGGGCGTTGATCCGACCGGTGACGGATCAGTAGTGACGCCGCTGTGCGCAATGCGCGGCGGCCTTAGCCTTGCATCGCGCTCAATCGAGCGGCAACGCGCGAATTCCCTCGGCGTCGATACGCAGATAGCCGCCGCGCCGTTCGCCATGATCCAGATCCCAGTCCGGCAGTACCCAGCGTATTCCGCCGGGCTCGCGATGTCGAGCAGGGCGGTGCGTATGCCCGTGAATCATCGTTGCCGCTTTCGACCATTTGAATAACGACGCGACGCCTTTCGGCGTCACGTCGTATTTCAGCGAGACAGGCCGCGAGCGGCCATGCTCGCTTTTCGACCGCATGTTTTCCGCAAGTGCCTGACGCCACGAAAACGGAGACGCGAGAAACAGCATCTGCGCGAGACGATTGCGCGCGAAGCCACGGAAGATCTGATAACCGCGATCGGCGGTGCACAGGCGATCGCCGTGCGCGAGCGCGATGCGCGTGCCGAATGCGGTGATCACGAACGGATCGGGTAGCCAGATTGCGCCGGCCGCTCGCATGAAGCGCTTGCCGAGCAGAAAATCGCGATTGCCATGCATGATGTAAAGCGCAATACCGCGCTCGGTCAGCGTGTGCAAAAGAGCGGCCATGCGCGCGACGAACGGCTCGACGAGCATGTCGTCGCCGATCCAGTATTCGAACAGATCGCCGAGAATGAAAACGGAATCCGCCTGGTCGGCTGTGACCCGAATGAAGTGTTCGAACGCGGCGACCGTGCGCGGAATCGCCTCGCTCAAATGAATGTCGGAGAGAAACAAAAACGGGCGTGCGGCGTGCGGGCGTTTGCCCTCGCCAGGCACGCCCGCGGCGACGCTTCGCAGCGGCGTTTCTTGCAGCATTGAAGGTGCCTGAGTCTGGTCTTTATAGTGTGAGCGCGCCTGCGACCAGCAATCAGTCGACGATCACGGCCTTTTCGATCACGACGTCGTCAACCGGCACGTCCTGATGAAAACCCTTCGAACCCGTCTTGACCTTCTTGATCTTCTCGACGATGTCCATGCCTTCGACCACCTTGCCGAACACGGCATAGCCCCAGCCTTGCGGTGTGGGCGACGAGTGGTTCAGGAAGTCGTTGTCGTTCACGTTGATGAAGAATTGCGCGGTTGCCGAATGCGGGTCGTTGGTGCGAGCCATCGCGACGGAGCCGTTCACGTTCTTCAGACCGTTGTTCGCCTCGTTGTTGATCGGCTCGGCCGTCGGCTTCTGCTTCATGCCGGGTTCGAAGCCGCCGCCCTGAATCATGAAGCCGTCGATCACGCGGTGGAACACCGTGTTGTCATAGTGGCCGGCCTTCACATAGTTGAGGAAGTTCTCAACCGACTTCGGCGCTTTCTCGGCGTCCAGTTCGAGCTTGATGACGCCGTGGTTCGTATGCAGTTCAACCATGATGGAATCCTTTGATGAACAGGGTGGGTGAAAGAGGCGCGGTGAGCCGCCGTGTGCATTCATGCGCTTGAGTGCGCTTCATGCATTCGGCTGCGGGCCGCGCCGGGGCGTGATCTGACGCTTGCGTGAGCGTACCGTGTTCCGTTAGTGCTGTTGTACTGTCGTTGTACTGCTATTTGCTGCTGACGACGCTAACCGATTCGATCACCACCGGCTTCTGGGGTACGTCGCCCATTGGGCCGCGTGTGGTGGTCGGCGTGCCTTCGATCTTCTTCACGACCTCCATGCCGCTCGTGACCTTGCCGAATACTGCGTAGCCGTTGCCATCCGGATTCGGGTAGTCGAGGCCGGCGTTGTCCACCGTGTTGATGAAGAACTGCGCAGTGGCCGAATTCGGATCGCTGGTGCGCGCCATGGCCAGTGTGCCTGCCATGTTCTTCAGACCGTTGCGGCTTTCAAGCGGAATCGGCGCGCGCGTGGGCTTTTCAGCGAAGCTTTGCGTATAACCGCCGCCCTGAATCATGAAGCCGCGAATGACACGATGAAAGATCGTACCGCTGTACTGACCGGACTTCACATAGTCGAGAAAGTTAGCGACTGTCTTGGGCGCTTTCTCAGGATACAACTCGACGCGAATATCGCCTTCCGACGTCTTGAGGAGGACGGACGGATGCGCGGCTTGCGAACCGGACTGCGCAGACGCCGGTGCGTTTGCGATCAGGGCGGCGCTGCCGAGCGCCAACATCAACCATTTCATGAAGATCCTCAGGGTTGGAAAAAACGTATGGCCGCGAAGGTGGCCGCTTTATTGCGAGGGCGCCATGTAAGGCGGCATGGCGAGCGAGCCGTTTGCGCCGCCGTACTGGAAGCTCGGCGTTTGCGTCATGTTCGCGGTGGCCCGTTCCGTGTAGTTCTCTTGCACTGCAGCGGCTCGCTTGGTCGACTTGCCCGTTTTGGGCGGCGACACGATCTTCTGGATGTCGGCGAGGCGCTGCGTGGTCGTGGCGCTTGCCTTGCCGAGGCTCTGCGCGCGCCGGTACGCTTCGTTGGCCATGCGCAGGTAGAGGTCGCCCAGGTTCTCATAAGCGAGGCCGTAGCCAGGGTTCACCTTGGTCGCGGTTTCGAGCGCCGCGCGCGCTTCCACATAACGGCCGTGCTTCGCGTACAGCGCGGCGAGATTGTTATACGGCTCGGGCAACTCGGGATACAGCTGCGTGAGCTCGGTGAAGGCGGTGATCGCTTCGTCGTCGCGATTCAGATGCGCGAGCACCGTGGCGCGCTTGAACTTGGCCTGCGCGTCGCGCGGGTTCGTGGCGATGCGCGCGTCGAGCTGCGTCAGCGAGGCTTGCCAGTCTTTCTGTGCGATGGATGCGTCGATTTCCGGCGTGTTGTCGCGCACTGCGGGACCTTGCGACACGGTCGGCGTTTTCTGCGCGAACGCTGCGGCGCCCGGCACGATGCCAAGGGCGACAGCCACGGTAAAGCGCAGCGTGACGGCACGTGCGAGGCTGCGTACAACGTCACGCGCAATGCCGCGGCGGGCGCTGCCCACGGGGCTCTCGAAGGCCGTCGCGGCAAGGGTCGCAGCGCTGCGCGCGCGGCCGCTGGAAGGTTTCATAGGCTCGGGTCTGGATGTTATACTCCGAGCCATTCTAACAAAAGGTCTGCGCGTTCCGTCGAACCGCCGGCTGTCTTTTCGCCACTCGTGGTCGTCTCCGCCTTGATAGCAGTCTGACCGCCGCACCAGGTGCACCGGTTTGCTGCCGTGCGTGTTTTAACAGTCGGGCGACAGCCGGACATAGCCAGACTCAGTCGGGTAATAGTCAAGCAGCAGTCAAGCAACAGCCCGGCTTGGAGTCAGGTAATAGTCAGGCAACAGTTCGTCCCGGCCGTCTTGTGTTTGCGGGACGGCACGCACGAAACACATTGCGGATTTCTTTCGGCCCACGCACCGTTCTCTATGGAATCACTGCGCATCTACAACACGCTCGCGCGTGACAAGCAAACTTTCGTGCCCCTGCAAGCAGGCGTCGTGCGGATGTACGTCTGCGGGATGACCGTGTACGACTATTGTCACGTGGGTCATGCGCGCGTGATGGTCGTATTCGACATCGTGCAGCGGTGGTTGCGCACGCTCGGCTACGACGTAACGTACGTGCAAAATATCACGGACATCGACGACAAGATCATTCGCCGCGCCGTCGAAAACGGCGAGACGATCAAGTCGCTGACCGACCGCTTCATCCATGCATTGCATGAAGACGCGGACGCGCTCGGCATCGAGCGGCCCGACATCGAGCCACGCGCCACCGACTTCATTCCTCAGATGCTCGGCATGATCGAGAAGCTCGAAGCGAACGGCTACGCGTATCAGGCGAGCGACGGCGACGTGAACTACGCGGTGCGCAAGTTTGCGGGCTACGGCAAGCTTTCCGGCAAGTCGCTGGAAGATTTGCGCGCGGGCGAGCGCGTTGCCGCAAACGACGCGAAAGAAGATCCGCTCGACTTCGTGTTGTGGAAGCAGTCGAAGGCCGGTGAGCCCGCCGACACCGGCTGGGATTCGAAGTATGGCCGTGGCCGTCCCGGTTGGCATATCGAATGCTCGGCTATGGGTTGCACGTTGCTTGGCGAGCGCTTCGACATTCATGGCGGCGGGCAGGACTTGCAGTTTCCGCACCACGAAAACGAAATCGCGCAAAGCGAAGCGGCTACCGGTCAGACCTTCGTGAATTACTGGATGCACAACGGCTACGTGCAGATCGACAATGAGAAGATGTCGAAGTCGTTGAATAATTTCTTTACGATTCGCGAAGTATTGGCGCAGTACGATGCCGAGGTCGTGCGTTTTTTCATCGCACGCGCGCATTACCGCTCGCCGTTGAATTACAGCGACGTGCATATCGACGACGCCCGCAACGCCCTCAGCCGTTTGTACACCGCGCTCAAGGACGTCACGCCGGACGGCGCCGCGCTCGACTGGAACGAAATGCATGCCCAACGTTTCCAGGCAGCAATGAACGACGACTTCAACACGCCGGTTGCAGTGTCGGTGTTGTTCGAGTTGGCAACTGAAGTAAATCGCACGCGCGACCCCGCGCTGGCCCGTCAATTGCGCTCGCTCGGCGCGGTGCTCGGGTTGCTCGGGCGCGAGCCGCGTGCATACCTGCAGCAGGCAGCGGGCACCGCGGTACAGGGCGCGCTGGAACCCGCCGCGATCGAAGCGAAGATCGCCGAGCGCGTGGCCGCCAAGCAGGCGAAAGACTATGCGGCAGCAGACCGGATCCGGGCCGAATTGCTCGAGGCCGGCGTTGCACTTGAAGACAAACCCGGCGGGTTGACCGAGTGGCGGCGCGTGTGAGCGCACCTCGTACTTCCCTCTGAACGACTCGCCAGGCAGGAGGCAGGATGGCAACGGCCACGAAGACGCCGGCTAAACGAGCCACGTCTCAAACAAACGCAGCAGCCGCACCGAAGTCGACTCGAACGTCGGCTCGCACGGCAAGCAGCGCGGTGAAAGCGGCATCGTCGAAAGGCGCGGGGGCGGCGGCGAAAACCGCGGCCGGCGCGTCGAAAAAGACCGCTGTCAAGCGTGCGCTCAACGGCACGTCCGCGCACGCGCCGGTTGCGAAACGCGGGAAAGCATCGTCGGGCAGAACGTCGCGCTCGAATAGCGGCAGCAGCAACGGCGCGTTGCCGGCAGAACTTGCAGGCGACGTGCAGGAAATCGCGCGCGTCGCGAAGGCGCAAGAGGGTGAGGGAGGCGAGATCGTGCGCAAGACGCGAGCGTCGTCCGCGGCGGGCGGCGAAGCGGTGAGCGCAAGTGAAGTCGCGGTGCCGGTGCAGATCGGCGGCCTCGCGCCCGAAGTGACGCGTCCCGACTACTGGGACAAGGCGTGCGCCGATCTCGTCAAGCGCGATCGCATTTTGAAGAAGCTGATTCCGAAGTTCGGTCCGGTGCATCTTCTGAGTCGGGGTGACCCGTTCGTCACGCTCGCGCGCTCGGTCGTCGGTCAGCAGATTTCGGTGGCGTCCGCACAGGCCGTATGGGCGAAAGTCGCGGCCGCATGTCCGAAGCTCGTGCCGCAGCAGTTCATCAAGCTGGGGCAGGAAAAGCTGACCGCCTGCGGCTTGTCGAGACGCAAGGCGGAGTACGTGCTCGATCTCGCGCAGCACTTCGTTTCCGGTGCGCTGCACGTCGGCAAGTGGAGGTCGATGGAAGACGAGGCGGTGATCGCCGAACTCACGCAGATTCGCGGCATCGGCCGCTGGACCGCGGAGATGTTCCTGATCTTCAACCTGTCGCGTCCGGACGTTCTGCCGCTTGACGACCTCGGTCTGATTCGCGCGATCAGCGTCAATTATTTTAGCGGCGAGCCCGTCACGCGCAGTGAAGCGCGCGAGGTCGCAGCGAACTGGGAGCCGTGGCGCACCGTCGCCACCTGGTACATGTGGCGTAGTCTTGACCCATTGCCGGTCGACTACTGAAACAATAGAAGCGATGCCGCTTTGCAGCTATCAATTGTTGTATTTTGATAGTTGCGAAGTGGTTTAGACATCGGCGAGCGCGGTTAGAATACGCGCTGCCGGTAAGTCCAAGGATTAAAACCAATGAAGACCACCTTTCTGGATTTCGAACAGCCGATCGCTGAACTCGAAGCAAAGATCGAAGAATTGCGCTTCGTGCAGGACGATTCGGCCGTCGATATTTCGGAAGAGATCGAGCGGCTGTCCAAGAAGAGCCAGCAGCTCACCAAAGATCTGTACGCGAACCTCACGCCGTGGCAGGTTTCGCAAATCGCCCGACATCCGCAGCGCCCGTACACATTCGACTATGTGAACGAGCTATTCACCGATTTCCACGAACTGCACGGCGACCGCCACTATGCGGACGACCTGTCGATCGTGGGCGGCCTCGCGCGTTTTAACGGCCAGGCCTGCATGGTGATCGGTCATCAGAAGGGTCGCGACACAAAAGAGCGCGCGCTGCGCAACTTCGGCATGCCGCGTCCCGAAGGCTATCGCAAGGCCGAGCGTCTGATGCGTCTCGCCGAAAAATTCAGCCTGCCGATCTTCACGTTCATCGATACGCCGGGCGCTTATCCTGGCATCGGTGCCGAGGAACGCGGGCAGTCGGAAGCCATCGGCCGCAACCTGTATGTGATGGCAGAACTGAAAACGCCGCTGATCGCAACGATCATCGGCGAAGGCGGTTCGGGCGGCGCACTTGCTATCGCGGTCGGCGACAGCGTGCTGATGCTGCAATTCTCGACCTATTCGGTGATCTCGCCGGAAGGCTGCGCGTCGATTCTGTGGAAGAGCGCGGCGAAAGCGCCGGAAGCAGCGGAGGCGCTCGGCCTCACCGCGCATCGTCTGAAAGCGCTCGGCCTGATCGACAAGATCGTCAACGAGCCGCTCGGCGGCGCGCATCGCGATCCGAAGGGAATGGCTGCCATGCTGCGCCGTGCGCTCGCCGATTCGCTGCGCCAGTTCCAGGGCATGAGCATCAACGACCTGCGTCAACGCCGTTTCGAACGCCTGATGTCATACGGCAAGTTCAAGGAGACGACGCCGGGCGCCTAAGCCCGTGCGTTCTCTCTTCGTCCATCGGCGCATGACGCTTTAATACTGCGCTGAACGACGTGACTCCTCCAGCCGAATCGCCCGCTGATCGCCTCGTTCTCGAGGCGATCAGCGTTGCGCTTTCCACTTTGCCTTCTCATGCCCGGATTGCGGTCGCGTTCAGCGGCGGCGTCGATTCGAGCGTGCTGCTCGATGCGGCCGTGCGCGTTGCGGGCGCGTCGCGTTGCGTGGCGCTTCATGTGCACCACGGCTTGAGTGCTAACGCCGATGCGTGGCTTGCGCATTGCGATGCGTTCGCGCAGGAACGCGGCGTCGAGTTCGCGGTGCGGCGCGTCGAGGTGTCGCGCGATGCGGGTGTCAGCGTGGAGGCCGCCGCGCGCGAGGCCCGCTATCGCGCGCTGGACGCGCTTTGCGCAGAGCATGACGTTCATTCGCTATGGCTCGCGCAGCACGCGGACGATCAGGCTGAAACCGTGCTGCTGCAACTGCTGCGCGGCGCCGGCCTCGCAGGTCTGGCGGCCATGGCGCGGGAGTCTTCGCCTTCGGGTTCAGCGGCGGTGCGTGTGCGGCCTTTGCTTCATCTGCTGCGCGCGCAACTCGAACAGTACGCGAGCGCACGCCATCTGCGCTGGATCGACGACGAATCGAACGCGGACACGCGCTATGCACGCAACGCGCTGCGCCACCACGTCACGCCTGCGTTGGCCGTGCACTTTCCCGGTTTCCGCGATGCGCTCGCCCGCACCGCGTCGCACGCCGCTGCAGCGCAACGCTTGCTGGACGAACTGGCGCGTATCGACCTCGCCATCGTCTCGCGCGACGACGGCCGTGCGCTCTCTCACGACGCGCTCATCGCGCTCGACGACGACCGCGCGCTCAACCTGATGCGTTACTGGATGCGCTCGCAGGGCTTCGTCGCCGCATCGAGCGCGCGTCTTGGCGACGCGCTGCGTCAACTGCGTGAAGTAGGCGCGGGCGGTGACGGGCACCGCTTGCGTATCGACCACGCAGGGCACGCGTTGCGCAGCTATCGAGGACTCGTGTACTGGGAAGCCGGCGATAGCGGCGACCCCGCCGACGAGTCTGCGCTTGTCGAACGCGAGGTTAGCGAACTTGCCTGGCACGGCGAAGCGACGTGGCGTTTGCCGCAATGGCGCGGCACGTTCGTGTTCGAAGCGGTAGAGGCGACTTCATCGACTACCACTGCTTTATCCGATGCGATTCCCGTTAGCGTCTTACAGCGCGAGTTGCTCAGCGCGCGTGCGCGCAGCGGCGGCGAACGCATGCGCACGAGCGATGCGCCCGGCGCGCCCAGTCGGACGCTCAAAAACCTGTTTCAGGAACGCGGCATTCCCGCATGGAAGCGTGAAGTGCCGCTGCTGTATATCGGCGAAGAACTGCTCTTCGTGCCGTTGCTCGGCGTGAATCGCGCCGCGTTGCCGGCAACGTTGCCGCCCGACGAGGCCTGCGTAAAGATCGTCTGGCGCGAGGATCTGCTGATCGCCTGACCGGCCGGTCGGTCGCAAGGTGATCAACTTTGAGTCTTCAAATAGGGCGCGAGTACCGGTTCGAACGAGGCGACGAAAAAAGGTGCTGAGGTGCGCGCTGCAAGCGTTTGCCGGCGGCGTTGCAAGCGGCGCCGCGGGCTGTGCGGCTTGTCTTTTTGCGTACGATCGGGTACGTTAACTTGTTTGCCCGACCCGCTTTTGCCGTCGCTTTTGTCGGTTTCCCGATCGTGATCCGAATTTTCCGGTAAGCCATTAGCGATCAATCACGGGCAAATCCGCGCGTGCTGCACGCGCGCTGCATTTACGCCGCCACACACTTTGCCGCCGTTCACGAGACGTTGCGCCCCTGTGCTTTTGTGCGGTCGTCGCGAGCGCGCCAGCGCGGTTTCTCCTCCAGTTCAGAACGACAATGGCACTCATCGTACATAAATACGGCGGCACTTCGATGGGCTCGGTCGAGCGCATCAAGAACGTCGCCAAGCGCGTCGCGAAATGGCATAAGGCCGGTCACAAGATGGTAGTCGTGCCGTCGGCAATGTCCGGCGAAACGAACCGCCTGCTCGGCCTCGCGAAAGAGATCACGACCCAGCCCAGCCCGCGCGAACTCGACATGATCGCCGCCACGGGTGAGCAGGTCAGTTCGGGTCTGCTCGCCATCGCGTTGCAGGAAGCCGGCGTCGACGCGGTCAGTTACGCCGGCTGGCAAGTGCCGGTCAGGACAGACAGTGCGTTCACTAAAGCGCGCATCAGCGAGATTGACGGCGAACGCGTTCTGCGCGATCTCGACGCGGGCAAGGTGGTGGTGATCACGGGCTTCCAGGGTATCGATCCTGACGGCAACATCACCACGCTCGGCCGCGGCGGTTCCGATACCTCGGCGGTCGCGGTTGCGGCTGCGTTGAAGGCGGACGAGTGCCTGATTTATACGGACGTCGACGGCGTGTACACGACCGACCCGCGCGTGGTCGAAGAGGCGCGCCGCCTCGACCGCGTGACGTTCGAAGAAATGCTGGAAATGGCAAGCCTGGGTTCCAAGGTGTTGCAGATCCGCTCGGTGGAATTCGCCGGCAAATATCAGGTCAAGACGCGCGTGCTGTCGAGCCTGACCGATCCGCTCATCCCGCTCGACGCTGAAATGAAGTCGGGCACCCTGATTACTTTTGAAGAAGACGAGACCATGGAAAAAGCAGTCATCTCGGGTATCGCGTTTCAGCGCGACGAAGCTCGCATCGCCGTGATGGGTGTGCCCGACAAGCCGGGCATTGCGTATCAGATTCTCGGCCCGGTGGCGGACGCCAACATCGACGTCGACATGATCATCCAGAACCAGAGCGTCGAAGGCAAAACGGCTTTCACGTTCACGGTGGGCCGCGGCGATTATCAGCGCGCCATGGACATTCTCACGAACCAGGTGAAGGGTCACGTTCAGGCCGAGCAGGTGCTGGGCGATCCGAAGGTGTCGAAGGTCTCGGTGGTGGGCGTGGGTATGCGTTCGCACGTGGGTATTGCGAGCACGATGTTCCGTACGCTGTCGGAAGAGGGGATCAATATCCAGATGATCTCCACGTCCGAAATCAAGATTTCGGTGCTGATCGACGAGAAGTATATGGAGCTCGCGGTGCGCGCGCTGCATAAGGCGTTCGAACTGGATCAGGCGTAATTCGACGCAAACGGCGGGGCGTACAGAAGCGCTACGGTCGTTGATGTCTGTTTGTGCGGCTGCGCGAACAAAATGGCAATTCAATGACGAGATTGGCACAAAAAGCGTTCGTCAGACATTGACCTTGGCTGTTCGGCCCGCTATTATCTTGGCTTCGTCGCGCTGACTCCCTGCGCGACCGAAAGTTTGGGAGACGTGGCCGAGAGGTCGAAGGCACTCCCCTGCTAAGGGAGCATCTGGGCCAAAACCTGGATCGAGGGTTCGAATCCCTCCGTCTCCGCCAGTGATGGTGGCGAAACCCCGTAAGTCGGAAGACTTACGGGGTTTTTGTTTTCTCGGTCGCATAGTGCGCGGCTCATCGTAAGAGACGTGCCCGTATGCGTTATGCCAACGTTTCGTAACCTCGTCCACGCCACGCCAGCGGGAAGAGCGCAAAATAAGCATCCACGGGTGCCTGCATTCCAGGTGTGAAGGTCCGCATCACTCGCCAGCGTATGGTCGGAGAAATCGCCCGACACAGTGGCGCGGACATAGCAGCCGGTGTAACGCCCGGCCGCCCGTGGCACGTTCCCGGCCCCACGTCGTCCAACCGCGCGAATACGGCGTCTAAGAGCCGCTTTTTTGCTAGGTGCGCCTGATTGGAGCCAGCTTAAAAGGCAAGGCCGACGATCTGGCAAACCCGTCGAAGCAAGGCACCGTCAATGCTTGTCAAGGTCAGTGGCACCGAAGGCTATGCGCAGGAAGCGGAAAGTCTTATACGGCGATGGCAGAGCATCTCGTTCGCCGATCAGCACTCTCAGGTTGTACATCTGTTGCCGGACGCCCCGTCGCGCGTCCTCGACATCGGTGCGGGGATCGGAACGGATGCGGCTACGCTAGCGGCGATGGGGCACACGGTGGTAGCCGTCGAACCGGTCGGCGAACTGCGCACTACAGCCATCAATTTGCATCGGTCATCGCGCATCGAATGGATTGACGACAGTCTTCCCGATCTGCGCATTATTACTTCGATGAACGAAACGTTTGACGTGGTAATGCTGACCGCGGTGTGGATGCATCTCGATTATGAACAGCGGTGCCGCGCTATGCCCAACATAAGTTCTCTTCTGCGAGACGATGGCGTGTTGATCATGTCGCTGCGTCATGGGCCCGTTCCACGCGGTCGATGCATGTTCGACGTGGCGCCAGAAGAAACCATCGAGCTTGCACGCGTTGCGGGTTTGCAAGCCGTGCTTTGTGTTGCCACCCCGTCGATCCAACAGACAAACCGCAATAGCGGAGTGACATGGACGCGACTCGCCTTCAGGAAACGCATCACGAAACGCTGAAGCCTTTTCTCCCATACACCACGACCGCGCAAGTCAGCGCGCTCAGCGAAGTTGCCGCATTGCAGGCCAATCGCCAAAGCGCCGGGTGGCAAGTCAACGCCTGCGCGCGCGTTCGCTCAATGCTGCACATAGAGCACCACAGGAACCCTTTTCGCGACACGCCGCAAGCGTTGCGGACAGCGCTTGTTCGCCCAGAGGATGCGTGTAGTTGGCTGTCAGAAGATCGTCGAATCGATGTGGTGATGGCAAGTAGTCGTCCGCAGTGGCCTGGTTGTCGGAGAGTCGGGTTGCAATCTGCAGAACCTCACGTTCGATCTCGTGAAGCAACGCTTCCGAAAACTCAAGGTCAGGTGCATGACGCGAGAGCCAAAGCTGCGCCGACTCTGTGAAATGCGCAAATGAGAGCCACTTCTGATCGATCTGCATGGACACCAGTTCGTGAGCGACGAGGTCGCTCAACAAAAACACATTCATTGCCTGTCTCGTCTTTATGTGCGCCGGTGCGCCTGTCTGATCGACGAGTATCTGTGCGCGAGTGCGTCGCAAAAATGGGAGGATTCTCATTTAACCGAGTGCGCTCGCTATAGCGTTCTTGACTCCTGACGATCCGCCGCAGTCTGCTGATCCCTTGCGAGCCGCTTCAGATAAATCCACGGGAAGATTCCGCGCTCGTGTCCGTCGTCGAACACCAGTTGCAGACCGTAGCCCGACGGCCGCGCGTCGACCAGCTTCACGTCGGGTGACGATAACGGCGTCTCTCCATCGAGCTTGCGCTTGCGACACTGTGCACACATGCATGCCGAGCGCAGCAACGCAAACGGCAACTCGCAGACCGCACCGTCCGGCCAGCGCATGGACAAGCTCGCGCTAGCCGCGTCGATCGCCACCAGCTCAGGCGCGTTCATCATCGGCGCCCGGCGATCTGGGTCAGTGCGATACGCACTGCCTTGCGTACTTCCGGGTCCGCGTCGGTTCCTGCGGCTTCAAGTGCGGTAAGCATCTGTGCATCGCTCATTTCGCCGATTTCACCGAGTGCAAGCGCGGCTTCCTTGCGCACGTTGCTAATCCGATGAGAGAGCAGGGCGGCGACGTGCGCCGCACTGGCACCATCGCCGATCTGACCCAACGCGCGCAGCGCTCGCAAACGTACTTGCCAGTAGGCGTCGTCGAGTGCTTTGATCAGCGCATCGCGCGATTCTGCGACACGCAGTTTGCCGAGCGTCGTGGCAGCTTCTTCGCGCACCTGCCAGGCGTCGTCTTGCAGGGCGGTGAGGAGCGCTGCGGTTGTCTCGGCGTGGGCCGGCGGCGCGAAGCCGAGCGCTCCTGTCGCAGCGCGCCGGATCGATGCATCCGCGTCGCCGGTCGCAACGGATGCCAACGGGCTAAGCGCAATGGAATTCTTCAGCCATCCCAACACGCCGACGGCTTCGGCGCGCACGTTGGCGTCCGCGTCGGCGAGTGCCTGCAGCGCCGGTGCAAGCGCGTCCGTCACCCGAAGTTCGCGCAGCGCGCGCAACAACGCCGATCGCACGAATGGGTCAGGTTCCTTCAACCAGTCGAGCAGTATTGCGCCAGAGGACGCCTGCTTCAGTTCCGACAGGCTCTGTGCGGCGCTCGCGCGAACCTGTGTGTCACGATCGAGCAATGCGTTGCATAGGGCGTTCACCACGTCGTCGCGCTCCCATGAAGCGAGCAAACGGGCCGCCTCGGCGCGCACCTCGGGCGAGGCGTCGCGCTGCAATGCTGCGACGATGGGTGCTATCACGCAGGCATCCTCGAGATCGGCGAGTTCGATCAGCGCAATGCGGCGCACGACGGCATCGTTGTCGGCGAGCCGTGACAGCAGGGCGGCTGCTTCTCCGGCGATAGTATTCAGCGGATCGCCCGGATGGTTCGGGTCGGTTGGACCGGTCGCGTGGGACATGAATGAACGTGAATAGACGTGAATGAGGAGGAGGAACTTCGCGCATCGCTCAACGCAGAAGATACGGAATGGACACTTTCACGGCGCCCGTCGGACAGTCCTGTTCGCAAGGCATGCAGTACCAGCACTCGTCGAACTGCATATACGCCTTGCCCTTTTTCATGTCGATTGCAAGCAGATCGAGTGGGCAAACATCGACACATACAGTGCAGCCTTTTTCAGCAATGCACTTGCTTTCATCGATCGTGACGGGGGCTGAACTGCGCTGGAAAATATCGTGCGGCGTAAAAGACATCGGATTACTCCGTCAGGCGGTTGCGGGGTCGAGGGCGGGCTCGCCGATACGCAGGCTGCGATAGGCGTTGCGTTCGTTTTCGTCGAGCGCGACGATATACGGCTCGACCGCACGCTTTTCGCTCGTCATGCGGCCATTGGCGTCCTTGCGCAGATGCGTATGGCAGAACCATTGCTCATCGTCGCGCTGTGGATAGTCCACGCGATGGTGGTAAAGACCCCAGCGGCTCTCGGTTCGAAAAAGCGACGCACGAGCGGCCATTTCCGCGCAATCCCGTATGGCGCGAACTTCTGCGGCGCGCATCAGTTCGTGCGGATGTGTGGCCGATATCGATTCGATATCCTCAGTGATTTCTGCAAAGCGTTGCAGGCCGATTTCCATCTTGCGTGTAACCTTCGGCGGTTGCAGGTAATCGTTGACCATGCGGCGCAACTTGTATTCGACCTGCGCGGGCGCAATACCGTTCTCGCGCTTGAGCGGTGCATAAATGCGCGCGCGTTCGGCGTCGATCTGTTCTTCGTCGACGGCGCCGTGCTCTCGGCCCAATACGTATTCTGCCGCGTTGTGACCCGCGAACCATCCGTAGGTAAACGCACCGAGCATGTAGTTGTGCGGCACTGCGGCCATGTCGCCGGCGGCATAGAGGCCGGGCACGGTCGTCTCCGCGCGCGCATTGACGTACACGCCCGACGCGCTGTGTCCGCTGCAAAAGCCGATTTCCGAAATGTGCATCTCGATCATCTGCGTGCGGTAATCGGTGCCTCGTCCTTCATGAAAGCGGCCGCGGCTCGGACGCTCGTTCGTGTGCAGAATCTGCTCGATCGTCTGGATCGTTTCTTCCGCGAGATGGTCGAGTTTCAGAAACACAGGCCCGTTGCCGCTTTGCAGTTCCTGATAGAACTCCCACATCATCTGGCCGCTCCAGTAATCGCATTCGATAAAGCGTTCGCCTTTGCCATTCGCGGTGAAGCCGCCGAGTGGGCCGGTCACATATGCGCAAGCGGGGCCGTTATAGTCCTTGATGAGCGGGTTGATCTGGAAGCACTCGAGGTTCGCGAGCGCGGCGCCTGCGTGATAGGCCATGGCGTAGCCGTCGCCGGCATTCGTCGGGTTTTCGTATGTGCCCATCAGATAGCCCGATGCCGGCAGCCCCAGCCTTCCGGCGGCGCCGCAACTCAGAATGACGGCTTTGGCACGCACCACGTAGAAGTCGGCCGTGCGGCAATCGAAGCCCAGCACGCCGCAAACGCGCCCTTGCGAGTCGGTCAATAGCCGCGTGGCGACAATGCGGTTGGTGATCGCCACGCGTGCGCGTTTAAGCTGCCTGTACAGCACTTTCTTGATGTCGTGACCCTCGGGCATCGGCAGCACGTACGAACCCATGTGATGCACTTTCTTAACCGCATAGTCGCCATTGCCGTCCTTTTCGAACTTGACGCCCCAGCGGTCCAGTTCCTCGATCGTCGTGAAACTATGGCGCGCGTATGCGTATACGGCTTCCTGATCCACGATGCCGTCGTTTGCGATCGTGATCTCGCGTGTGTACTGTTCAGGCGTCGCATGGCCCGGAATCACGGCATTGTTGAGACCGTCCATGCCCATCGAGATCGCGCCGCTGCGCTTCACGTTGGCCTTCTCGAGCAGCAATACCTTTAGCGACGGATCGCGCTCCTTCGCCTTGATCGCGGCCATCGGGCCCGCCGTTCCACCGCCGACCACTACGACGTCATAGTCGAGTACATGTGTGTTCATCGCGCCTCCATTGCGTTTTTGCTGCTCTTTTTCGGGTCTTTTTTGAGGTCGTTTGCGCGGTCGATACGCAGCCGGTACTGGAAGGCGTCGCCGCGGAAGTACAGGTATTCGAAATCGACCGGCCGACCCGACGCGTCATGCGTGAGACGCTCGATACGCAACACGGGGCTGCCTTCTTCGACGCGCAATGCATCGACGATGTCGTCGTGGGCAAGTATTGCGTCGATGGACACATCGGCATGACCTAGCGGCACACCGCAGTCGTTCTCGAGGATCAGAAATATGTCGCGTGTCGTAAGGTCCGCGTTCGCGAGGCGCTTGCCGAGCGTCAGCGGGACCCAGGTCAGTTCGAGCGATACGGGCTCGCGATTGAGCAGCCGGACACGATGGATCTCGGTGACCGGCGCGCCCTCCGCGATGTTCAGGCGCGCGGCAATGTGGCGTCCGGCTTCGACGATTCTGCAACTGCGCAGCTGGTTGACGATTTCATGGCCCATCGACGACATGGCTTCCGCAAAACCCTGCAGCGAAGCGACGTTCTGATACGCCTTGGGCTTCGAGACGAACGTGCCCTTGCCATGCACCTTGAACAGCAAGCCTTCCTTGTGCAGATCGCCGAGTGCCTGGCGCACGGTGATGCGGCTCACGTCGAACATGCGGCACAGTTCGTGTTCCGACGGCATCTGCGAATGCGGCGCATAGCTGCCGTCGAGAATGCGTTCGCGCAGCACGTCCTTGATCTGCGCGTAAAGCGGACGAGTTGCGGCAGATAAGCTTGGCGAATCAGCTTGCACCGGCACGAGGGTCGTTTGCGACATTGCTCAACTTGTTATTACAAGACGATGTGCAGTCTAGTAAGACGTCGTCTCGCTTCAAACCAAGTTTTTCTGCTATGTATTTCTGGCCGCGCGGGCAGGTTATCGCGTTGGTGCGGCAGAGAAGGCGGGAAGCCGCAAAGGGCGAGGGCGCGCTGTGCTTCCGACATTTCGACCTTTATCGGCTCAGAAGCGTCCGAATGTAACGACACGTAACGTCGTGCCGTGGCTGCGATCTTATGCATCAGTTATTACAAAGTTGAAATACGCCGCTGCCGAGCTTGCGTTATATTTCCGCCAACAACACATTCTTCCAAGGGTAATCCATGAAGTCCGCTCGTTTTGTTCCACTTGTGATCGGGGTTATCGCGTTGGGCGCGTCGAGTGCCGCCATGGCCGGCGGGGTCAACATCGGGGTCAATATCGGCATTCCCGCGCCGGTTTATGTGGCGCCGGCGCCTGTCTATGCGCCGCCACCGCCCCCTCCGCCGCCAGTCGTGTATCAGCCCGCGCCCGTCTATTACGGCGCTCCGGCTGTGGTGATCGGCTGGCACGGGGACCGCTACTGGGACGGCCGTCGCTACTGGGCGCGCGACGACTGGTATCGTCATCATCCCCCCGGCCGTTACGACTACGGCCGCGATCACTACGATCATCGTCGCGGCTGGCATTGAACGCTGCAGGAACCGTAGTGACAACAGAACCGCCCCAATGGGCGGTTTTTTCATGCTCGCGCGCATCGCTTGACCGGATCTGCGGAGTTGCCGTAAGCGCACAACGCTGCGCATCAGACGACGCTCCGAGAAAGCGTCGTGCTTGCGTGGAAAAATACCGTCGCGAAGTAAATCGCGGCATATTCACAAATCGCGCGCCGGTCGCTCAAGGTGACAGTCGCGACGTCGGTTTGCGGAGGTTTATTGGGTAGAATTCCGTGACAACGCAATTGCCCACTGATCACCAAGGCGCTTATGACAACTGGCTCGCGACGGGTTTCATCGCCTCGTGCATCTGAATGCACGTTTTTCAGGCCCTCGTGTGTCGGTCCCGCGCTCGCGTCCCGTTCTTTGCGCAGGGCCCGTGTCGCGATTCTGTGTGGCGCGCTGGCCGCTGCCGGCTGGTTCGCAGCGCCAGAGGCGCACGCGGTGTATGCGATCGCTCAGTACGGCGAGCCGAAATATCCAGCCGACTTCAAGCATTTCGACTACGTCAATCCGGATGCGCCGAAGGGCGGCACACTCGTGCTGGCCAATCCGAGCCGCCTCACCAGCTTCGACAAGTTCAATCCGTTCACTTTGCGCGGCAACACCGCGCCCGGCGTCGACCTGCTGTTCGAGAGCCTGACAACCGGCAGCAGCGACGAAGTGGCTTCCGCGTATGGATTGCTCGCCGACGATATCAAGGTCGCGCCGGACGGCTTGTCGACCACGTTCCATATCAATCCGCGCGCGCGGTTTGCGAACGGCGACCCGGTTACCGCGGACGACGTCAAGTATTCGCTCGACACACTGAAAAGCCCGCAGGCCGCGCCGCAATTCATGTCGATCTTCGGACAGATTGTCCGCGCGGTGGTTGTCGATCCGCACACCGTGCGGTTCGAGTTTCAACACCGAAATCGCGAGTTGCCGTTGCTCGCCGGCGGCATGCCGGTGTTCTCGCGCAAGTGGGGAATAAAGCCGGACGGCAGCCATATTCCGTTCGATCAGTTGGCGTTCGAAAAGCCGGTCACGAGCGGCCCGTATCTAATCGAGCGCTACGACAACGGACGCACGATCACATACCGGCGCAACCCGGAGTATTGGGGCGCGGCACTACCGGTGCGTGCGGGCACTTATAACTTCGATCGCATCGTCTACAAGCTGTATTCCGATAACGTCGCGCGGCTGGAGGCCTTCAAGGCCGGCGAATACGATGCACTCGTCGAATACGTCGCGCGAAACTGGGTGCGGCGTGACGTCGGCAAGAAGTTCGACAGCGGCGAGCTGATCAAGAAAGTGTTCGCGCAGCACAACGGCACGGGCATGCAGGGCTTCATGTTGAACACACGGCGTCCGTTGTTCAAGGACGTGCGCGTACGCAAAGCGCTCGATCTCGCACTCGACTTCCAATGGCTGAACCGGCAGTTGTTCTTCAATCAGTACACACGTATCGACAGTTTCTTTGCCAACACCGATCTGCGGGCCAAGGGCCTGCCCTCGCCAGGTGAACTGGCGCTGCTCGAACCGTGGCGCGCGAAGCTCGATCCGGCGGTTTTCGGGCCGCCGCCGAAGCAGCCCGACACCGACCCGCCAGGCTCTCTACGTGCGAATCTGCTGCAAGCCCGCGCATTGTTGCAGCAAGCGGGATGGACGTACCGCGACGGTGCGCTGCGCAACGCAAAGGGCGAGCCGTTCGAGTTCGAGATACTCGACGACTCGGGATCGGCCGCGCAAATGGAGCCGATCGTCGCGACGTTCATTCGAAACCTGAAAAAGCTCGGCATTACCGCAACATTTCGCGTCGCCGATTATGCCGTGTACCAGAAGCGGCTCGATGCATACGACTTCGACACGACGACGATCCGCATGCCCGACGTACAGGTGCCCGGCTCCGAGCAGATCGGGCGCTTCGGCAGCAAGGCGGCGGACACGAACGGCTCTGACAACATGATCGGACTGAAGTCGCCCGCGGTCGACGCAATCCTGCGCGCCCTCGTGCAGGCGCAGACGCGCGAGCAACTGCTCGACGCGACGCATGCGCTCGATCGCGTTCTGATGCATGGCTACTACGTCGTGCCGCACTGGTACAGCGCGACGCATCGCGTGGCGTTCAAACGCGGGCTTGCGTGGCCGTCCACGCTGCCCCTGTACTATGGAGCCGAAGGCTGGATTACGTCGACGTGGTGGTTCGCGCAACCGCAAGCAGCAACGCCGGCGCCGCCGCAGTAACGCAGCCGGTCGATCTGGTCATCCGGTTCCGGCTATCGCTATTCATACCTCGCCCTCGCAACGGAAACACCCGCCATGTGGAGCTACATCCTCAAACGCCTGCTGCTGATGATCCCGACGCTGCTCGGCGTGCTCACGCTCACGTTCGTCGTGATCCAGTTCGTGCCCGGCGGCCCCGTCGAACAGATGCAGCACGAACTGCGCAAGGGCGCAGAGGGCGCTGTGCCGTTCGGTCTGCGCGCGCATAACGGCGTCGACGCGCAGCAGGTCGCGCAACTGAAAGCCCTATACGGTTTCGACAAACCGCCGCTCGAGCGCTACGTGTTGATGCTCAAGCGTTTCTCGACGTTCGACCTTGGGCAGAGCTATTTCCGCCATCAGAGCGTGTGGTCGCTGATCGTATCGAAGCTGCCGGTGTCCATCAGCATCGGCTTATGGACGTTCTTTCTCACGTATCTGATTTCGGTGCCGCTCGGCATCGCGAAAGCGGTGCGCAACGGCTCGCGCTTCGACATTGCGACGAGCCTCGTGGTGCTGATCGGTTACGCGATTCCGGGCTTTGTGCTCGGCGTGTTGCTGCTCGTGCTGTTTGGCGGCGGCACATTCCTGCAGCTTTTTCCGTTGCGCAATCTCACGTCGGATAACTGGGCGCAACTGAGCGTCGTGGGCAAGATCCTCGACTATTTATGGCATATCGCGTTGCCGATCACGGCATCGGTCGTCGGCAGTTTTGCGGTAATCACGATGCTCACGAAAAATGCGTTTCTGGACGAGATTCGCAAGCAGTACGTGCTGACCGCGCGGGCGAAGGGTCTCTCCGAAAAAAGCGTGCTGTGGAAGCATGTGTTTCGCAACGCCATGCTGCCGCTGATCGTCGGCTTTCCGGCTGCGTTTATCGGCGCTTTTTTCACCGGCAGTCTGCTGATCGAAACGCTTTTTTCGCTCGACGGTCTCGGCTTGCTGTCGTATGAATCGGTCGTGCGACGCGACTACCCGGTCGTACTCGGCACGCTGTACCTGTTCACGTTGATCGGTCTCGCGACGAAGCTGGTGTCCGATCTTTGCTATGTGTGGGTCGATCCCCGCATCCAATTCGAACAACTGGAGCGCTGATGAATCGAGCCCGCCTTTCAGCCGATGCAGCGGCGCGCGTCGAACCCGCGCGTGCATTCGTCTCGCCTTCGCCTGCGCGCCGTGTATGGCGGCGGTTCCGCCAGCAACGTCTGGGTTACTGGAGCCTCATCATCTTCGTGGTGGCGTTTGCCGCGAGCCTCGCGGGCCCGCTCTGGTCGAACGACAAGCCGCTCGTGGTGCGCTACGACGGCCACCTTTATTTCCCGCTCTTCAGGACCTACGCGGAGAGCACGTTCGGCGGCGATTTCCCAACGCCTGCCGACTATCTGGATCCGTACATCAAGCAGCGTTTCGACGCACCGGGCAATTTCGCCGTGTATCCGCCGAATCATTACTACTACGACACGCTGAACTATTTCTCGAAGGCTCCGAACCCGGCGCCGCCTTCGCGTGAAAACTGGCTCGGCACCGACGACCGCGGCCGCGATGTTTTCGCGCGACTGCTGTACGGTTTTCGCGTTTCAGTGGAGTTCGGTCTCGTGCTCACTTTCATTGGAACGATACTCGGCATTGCAGCGGGCGCCGTGCAAGGATATTTCGGAGGACGTACCGATATCGTGGGGCAGCGTCTGATCGAAATCTGGAGCGCGTTGCCGGAGCTCTATCTGCTGATCATTTTTTCATCGATCTTCGAGCCGGGTTTCATTCTGCTGATCGTGCTGCTTTCCCTGTTCGGCTGGATCGGCTTATCCGACTATGTGCGGGCGGAATTTCTACGTAACCGGCAGCAGGATTACGTGCGCGCGGCGAGGGCGATGGGTCTGTCGAACTGGCAAATCATGTGGCGGCATCTTTTGCCCAACAGTCTTACGCCGGTGATCACGTTCCTCCCGTTTCGCATGAGCGGTGCGATTCTCGCGCTGACCAGTCTCGACTTTCTCGGCCTCGGCGTGCCTTCGCCTACGCCGAGTCTCGGCGAGTTGCTCGCGCAGGGCAAGGCGAATCTCGACGCGTGGTGGATCTCGTTGTCTACGTTCGGCGTGCTGGTCGCGATGCTGTTGCTGCTCACGTTCATGGGCGACGCGCTGCGTAATGCGCTCGATACCCGCATCTCCGATGCAATGCGCGCTGGAGGCAATCAGTGACCGCTCAAACGCAAGCGCCAGGACAGCGCAAGGGGCGAGGGCACGACGGCGCCGAAGCACCGAATGCCGTGCCGTTGCTGGAACTCGATCATCTGCATGTGAGTTTCGGCGATACGGTGGCGGTGAACGACGTCACGCTGGCGATCCAGCGCGGCGAACGCGTTGCGCTCGTCGGCGAATCGGGCTCGGGAAAAAGCGTCACCGCGCTGTCGATCTTGCGTCTGCTGAGCGACGCGCAGGTCAGCGGCTCGATCCGGTTCGACGGTGAGGATCTGCTTGCGAAAAGCGAGCGTGAGATGCGCGGCATGCGCGGCTCGGACATCGCGATGATCTTTCAGGAGCCGATGACCGCGCTCAATCCGCTCTACACGGTCGGTGCGCAGATCGCGGAGACGATCGTCGTGCACGACGGCGTGTCGCCGGCGGAAGCCCGCAAGCGCGCGGTCGCGCTGCTGGGCCGCACGGGAATTCCCGAGCCGGGCAAGCGCGTGAACAGCTACCCGCACCAACTTTCGGGCGGACAGCGCCAGCGGGCGATGATCGCAATGGCGCTGGCGTGCCGTCCGCGTCTGCTGCTCGCGGACGAACCGACTACCGCGCTCGACGTGACGATTCGCGCGCAGATCGTGGAGCTGCTCCTTGAACTGCAACGCGACGAAGCGCAAAAGCGCGGCATGGCGGTGCTGCTGATCACGCACGACCTGAACCTCGTGCGCCATTTCGCTCAGCGCATCGCGGTGATGGAGAAGGGCGTGCTCGTGGAAAGCGGGCCGGTCGAGCAGGTGTTCGAGTCGCCGCAACATCCTTACACACAACGGCTGCTGGAAAGCCGGCCGCAGCGCTCGGTTGTGCCGGTGCTGCCCATTTCGCCGGTGCTGCTGCAGGCCCGCGACGTTTCCGTCGATTTCAAAACCAAGGTGCCGGGATTTGCGGGCTGGTTCCGGGCCGGGCGGTTCCGCGCGGTCGCAAACGCGAGCGTCTCGGTCCGTCAGGGCGAAACGCTCGGCATCGTTGGGGAATCGGGTTCGGGCAAGTCGACGCTCGCTATGGCGTTGCTCGGGTTGCAGCGGACCGCGCACGGCGAGATCGAGTTTCAGGGCAGGGCGCTCTCCACCTACCGAGGCGCTCAGCAGTCTGCGTTGCGCTCGAACATGCAGGTCGTGTTTCAGGACCCGTTCAGTTCGCTTTCACCTCGTCAGACGATCGAGCGAATCGTCGGCGAAGGGCTGGCGCTGCACCGGCCGCAAATGACGCCGCAAGCGCGGCGCGACAGAGTGGTTGCGGTGCTGCGCGAGGTCGGAATCGACCGGACCGCGCTGCTGCGCTATCCGCATGAGTTTTCCGGCGGGCAGCGCCAGCGCATCGCCATTGCGCGGGCGCTCGTGGTCGAACCGCAGATTCTGATCCTCGATGAACCGACCAGCGCACTCGACGTTTCGATCCAGCAGCAAGTGCTCAAACTGCTCGCCGGGTTGCAGCAGAAATACAACTTGGGCTTCGTTTTCATCAGCCACGATCTGGCGGTGATCGGGGCGATGGCGCACCGCGTGGCGGTGATGCAAAACGGTTCTATCGTGGAAAGTGGAGAGGTTGAGAGAATCTTTGCGACGCCCGAGCACCCCTACACTCGAAAGCTCCTGAAAGCAGCATTGGACCGCTGATTTTTCACCCTTTCACCAATTGGGTGCGGGTCTCGATTGTATTTTTCTATTTGTTTTGACACGTGAATACTTACTGGCTAGTATCGACCAAACTTTTTTCCGTATCCCACTGATTCTTTAGCAAAAAATACCGACCAATGCAGCACAGAAATTTGACCCAGGCTTGCACGCGCGCCGTCGCCGGGATGTTCATTGGCGTCTTGATCGCAGCAGCTCCCGGCGCTTTCGCCGACGAAGTCAGCAGTTTCAATCAGAATGCCTCATTTTCGCCGAGCAACCCGGCGAATTCCTCGTCCTCCTCCAATTCGCAAACGCTCAGCAGCAACACTGACGGCGGCGCCCGCTCGTTCCTTTCCGGCATGGCCGGCAAGGCAGGCGACGTGGTTGTCGGCGCGCTCAACATGATCGGTGTTCGCTACCGCTGGGGCGGCAATACGCCTGACTCCGGGTTGGATTGCAGCGGTTTCGTGCGTTATGTGTTCCAGGACACGCTGGGCATGGCGCTGCCGCGCCGCGCCGAGGAAATGAGCCGTGTGGGCGAAAAGGTCCGCGTGAGCGACCTGAAGCCGGGCGATCTGGTGTTTTTCAACACCATGCGCCGCACGTTCTCGCATGTCGGCATCTATATCGGCGACAACAAGTTCGTGCATTCGCCCTCCACGGGCAGCACGATCCGCGTGGACGACATGGATAGCGGCTACTGGGAAAAGCGTTTCACCGGTGCACGCCGGATCGAGACGTCGTACCAGGAAGGCGAAGATCTGCGCAAACGTGTGAATGCTACGCTTGGCGGCAACAACTAATTCAGCGCCGGCGCTTCAGGCAACAACAAAAAAGCCTGCTTCGTTTGAAGCAGGCTTTTGCGTTTTGGCGGGTCTGATCCCTGAGCTTACTGCGCGTGAGTAACCCTAAGCCTGCGCGCGGCTCGCGGCCAGCTTGCGTTGCAACTCCGGCATGATCTTGGAGACGGCTTCCTCACCGGCCAGAATTGCGGCATTGCGCTGCGAGAAGTCGCCGCCGCTCATGGCCGCGAGATTCGGCCGGATGACGATGTCGGCGTATTTATCGAGCTCATACGCCTTGATGGTCTGGCCCATGATCGTGAAGGTTTGCATGAGCACGTCGAACGAGCTGGCCGTCAGGCCGCTTTCGGGGCGCTGCGAGATATCCACGGCGATCACGAAGTCCGCGCCCATCTTGCGTGCGAACGACGCCGGCACGGGGCTCACCAACCCGCCGTCCACATACTCATGCCCGCCGATTTTGACCGGCTCGAAGATCGACGGCACGCTGCACGACGCCCGCACTGCGACGCCGGTATTGCCGCGCTGAAAGAGGATCGGCTGGCCGGTTTTCAGGTCGGTCGCGACCACGCCGAGCGGCTTCGCCATCTTCTCGATCGGGCGATTGTTGAGCGTTGTGTTCAGATAATTTTGCAGCGCGATGCCTTGCAGAAAACCGCGCGTGCGAAACGGCATGGCCCAGTCGCTAATGGAGGCTTCGTCCATGTTCAGCGCCAGTTTGTTGAGCGCGAACCCGTTCATGCCTGACGCGTAGAGCGCGCCGACCACCGACCCGGCGCTCGTGCCGGCCACCAGATCGACCTGGACATTGCGCGCTTCCAGCGCCTTGATCACGCCGATATGCGCGAAGCCGCGCGCAGCGCCGCCGCCTAGCGCAAGGGCGACCCGAATCGGCCGCTGCGGCTTGTCGAGCGGCGGCGTGTTCGTGGTAGGCGTGGCGGTGGCCGGGCTCGACGACGACACGCCGTCGATTTTGCTGCCCGCGGTGGTACAGGCGGCGAGTACCGCGGAGGCGGCCGCAAGCGAAAAATTGCGACGGCCGTAACGAGGCGACGAAGGTTTCAACGAATTCTCCAGCAACGGCGCGTGGGGCACGTGGGGCGCGTACGGCGCGAGTAGCCACTTTTCGCCGCGCTCAGGCAAAGGTCGGGGCAAATGCAAATACCGGTTCAATGCGCGGATGGCGGCGTCTCCGCTCCAGCGCGCGCACATCATAAATCAAAGCGGCGCGCGCGCGGCGGCCGGTAATGAAACGTTGCACAGCCACTGGCCGTGGCCGTCAATAGCCCGTTCGGACGAGGGCGGGCCGCGCGCTCACGAAAGGTATAATTCGACATTCGCTTCAATTCCTTCGTGTCCATGCACGGCAGCCGTCGTGCCGTATGGGCGCGGTTCGCTGCCGCGCTTTACGGGCGATGCTTGTCCTGCGTCGGCGCCAGTCTTCGAGTAACCGCTAATGACCACCTCCGTTCGTACCCGTTTCGCACCGAGTCCCACCGGCTTCATTCACCTCGGCAACATTCGCTCCGCGCTCTACCCGTGGGCGTTCGCGCGCAAGATGAAAGGGACCTTCGTGCTGCGGATCGAGGACACCGACGTGGAGCGTTCCACGTCCGAATCCGTGGACGCGATTCTCGAAGGCATGGAATGGCTCGGCCTCGATTTCGACGAAGGTCCGTACTACCAGATGCAGCGCATGGACCGTTATCGCGAAGTGCTGAAACAGATGCAGGACGCGGGGCTCGTCTACCCGTGCTACATGTCGACGGAAGAACTCGACGCGTTGCGTGAGCGTCAGCGCGAAGCCGGCGAAAAGCCGCGCTACGACGGCACATGGCGCCCGGAGCCGGGCAAGGTGTTGCCTGAGCCGCCGGCCGGCGTGCAGCCGGTGCTGCGCTTCCGCAATCCGCTCACTGGCGTGGTGGCTTGGGACGATGCGGTAAAAGGGCGCATCGAGATATCGAACGAGGAGCTGGACGACCTCGTCATCGCGCGGCCCGACGGCACGCCGACCTATAACTTCTGCGTGGTGGTCGACGATCTCGACATGCGCATTACGCATGTGATTCGCGGCGACGACCACGTGAATAACACGCCGCGGCAGATCAACATTCTGCGGGCGCTCGGCGGGGAAACGCCGGTGTACGCGCACTTGCCGACCGTGCTCAACGAGCAGGGCGAGAAGATGAGCAAGCGCCATGGCGCGATGAGCGTGATGGGTTACCGCGACGCCGGCTATCTGCCGGAGGCGGTGGTCAATTATCTGGCGCGCCTTGGCTGGTCGCATGGCGACGCGGAAATTTTCTCGCGCGAGCAGTTCGTCGAATGGTTCGATCTCGAGCATCTGGGCAAGTCGCCGGCGCAATACGACCACGACAAGCTGAACTGGCTGAACGCGCATTACATCAAGGAAGCGGATAACGGGCGCCTCGCCGGACTTGCACGGCCGTTCCTCGCGGAACTGGGTATCGACGAGGCCACCATCGCTCAAGGCGCCGATCTGACGGCAGTCGTGGGCTTGTTGAAGGACCGCGCGTCGACAGTCAAGGAGATCGCGGAGAACGCCGCGATGTTCTATCGCACGCCCGCTCCCGACGCCGACGCATTAGAGCAGCATGTGACTGACGCAGTGCGCCCGGCGCTCGCCGACCTTGCCGCTGCGCTGAAGACGGTGGAGTGGACCAAGGAGGCGATCGCCGCTGCGCTCAAAACGACGCTCGGCACGCACAAGCTGAAAATGCCCCAACTGGCAATGCCGGTCCGACTGCTCGTGGCCGGCACGACGCATACACCGTCGATTGACATGGTTCTGATGCTGTTCGGTCGCGACGTGGTCGTCGGTCGTATCGAAAAGGCGTTGGCATGAGGCACGGTAGGGCCAACAAGTGGTCCTGAGTGCATTCCCGGACGCATTGAGATTGTTTGCATGCGACTTCGGAAAAAAGTCGCATGCAATTGCTCAAAGGGTATTTACAAAGCGCAGAATGGCCTCTAGAATCTCGTTTCTGTTCTGCAAGGGGGTATAGCTCAGCTGGGAGAGCGCTTGCATGGCATGCAAGAGGTCAGCGGTTCGATCCCGCTTACCTCCACCATCAGAGCAGAAGAGCAGAGTGAAGTCGTTCCGAAGCATGGAACCTGTAGCAAAAAAGACTTCACAAGCAGCAGTATCGTAGTTAAAATAGCGGTCTTCGCAGTTGACGGAACAACTATCTAGCAGTTAGCGTTGCGCTAGTTAGTCCGAATCAGCGGCGAGTAAAAGACATGTCTGAAAAGATTATGTCCCCTTCGTCTAGAGGCCTAGGACATCACCCTTTCACGGTGAGTACAGGGGTTCGAATCCCCTAGGGGACGCCAAACATCAGCGTCGCTTTAGTGTTCGGGTTAATCCCGGATTTGCAGTAAAGCAGCGCAGCTTGCAGAGAAATAACCGACGCTCGCAAGCCAGGGTGTGAAGACTGGAGTGGTAGTTCAGTCGGTTAGAATACCGGCCTGTCACGCCGGGGGTCGCGGGTTCGAGTCCCGTCCACTCCGCCAGACAAAGCCCGTTCATAAACACTTGAACGGGCTTTTTCATTAAAGGTGTAAGCAGTACGTTGTCCCCTTCGTCTAGAGGCCTAGGACATCACCCTTTCACGGTGAGTACAGGGGTTCGAATCCCCTAGGGGACGCCAAAAAATCGGCGTCGTTCGGTTGGAAGTTGAACGGTGCTGCCGGTAAGCGAGCGCAGCTTGTTTGCCTGGTGTCAAAATCTGGAGCGGTAGTTCAGTTGGTTAGAATACCGGCCTGTCACGCCGGGGGTCGCGGGTTCGAGTCCCGTCCGCTCCGCCAGATTCAAAAAGCCCACTTCGTAAGAAGTGGGCTTTTTTGTTTCCGCTGACGGTCCCGCCTGGATATGCTCGGGACAAACAGCCATTGCCAGCGCGCGCGGCCTGTTTTACCGTTGATCCGACTTCTCTTCGCCGTGCCGCCATGTTCGATCCAACCGAAGCTTCGTCATCGTTCCATCTGCGTAAAGCCAGCATGGATGATTTCGAGTTTGCCGAGGCGCTGACTCATAGCAACATGGGTGGCTATTATCAGCGCCATCATCTCGTCTGGCGCGGCGATCTGTTTCTGGGCAGTTGGCGCGAGTCGGAGAATTTCATCCTCGAAATGGATGGCAAGCCGATTGGCGTGCTGCGCATCACGCAGGAAGGCGATTCGCTTCATATCCGCGACGTGCAGATTGCCGAGGGATACCGGCGGCTCGGCGCGGGCACCTATCTGCTGGATATGTCGCACCAATGGGCGCGCGAGCGCGGACTGCGCGAACTGCAATTGCGTGTGTTCGTCGACAATCCCGCGGCGCGGCTCTATCAGCGCAAAGGCTACAAGTTGGCCGGCCCGCGGCTTGCCCAGTTGGGCGCGATCCGTCATCTCGCTCGGCGAGTTTGAGCCGCCAGGCGGCGGTTTAGCGATCCGCGTCGCTCGCCGCGTCCGCGTGGTTCCGTGCGACCGGACCGTCTACGTCGTTGATTTGCGGATCGTCGCGGTCTCCTCCGTTTTCCAGTCGATGCTCCGATCCCCGCTCGATAAACGCGCGCGGGCTTTCGCCAAACGCCCGCCTGAACATCGCGGAAAAGGCGCTCTGACTCTGATAGCCCAACTCCTGCGCGACATGCGACAGTGGCCGTCCCTGACTCAGCAGCGGAATCGCCCGCGCGAGAATCGCCTGTTGCCGCCATTGAGAGAAACTCACGCCGAGCTCCTGGCGAAAGAGACGCGCGATCGTCCGCGTACTCGCTCCTACGCTCGCCGCCCACTGTTCGAGTGATTCCCCCGGCGTCGGATCCGCGATTACCGCCTCGCATAGCGCGCGCAGCCGCTTTTCGTTCGGCATCGGCACCGATAGCGGCAGTGGCTCTGAACGGGTTAGCTCATCTATCGCAAGCGCGCCGAGCAACTGCTCGCGGGCGGGCGAGATGCCTGGTGTGTCGAGCGCGGCTATCACTTCGCGCAGCAGATTCGAGACTTCGACCACGCGTGGGGCGTCGAGCCCGGCAGGCGCCGTGCTTTCGGTGATGTACAACGTGCGCAGGAACGCGTCTTCGACGGCCACGACTTCATGCGTGACATGCGGCGGCACCCAGATCGCGCGAGAGGGCGGCACCATCCACGTCGTGCCAGTTGTCGCCACCCGCAGCACGCCGCGCGATGCATACGCAACCTGCGCCCACGCATGCGTATGACGCGCGAAGTGAGAACCCATCGGCATGGGTCGCGAGCGCACGCGAATCGGATGCGTGTCGTTCGGCTGAAACTCTGGCGGAGTGTCGGTCAAGCTGACGAAGCTGGACCGGTCCGAGCCGGCGTACGGAGTCATGGCAAAAGTCGATCCACGGAACAAAACGCTGCGGGCACGAGGCCCGAACCCGAGCGGATTCTCATTGTAGAGCGTGCATAGTGTTGGACGTTGCATAATGTCCGATTGACCGACGACCTATTCGAGGAGCACCAACCACGATGCAAACCGTCTTTGTATATGGCACGCTGCGGGCGGGCGAAGTGAACGACATCCGCGAAGCCGCGGCTCGCAACGAAATAGCGGAGCCGAATCTGCTTGGCACGGCCACGGTTCGCGGCCATCTGTTCGACTTCGGTTCGTACCCGGGACTCGTTGTCGACGAACAGGGCGTAGACGTGACCGGCGATGTCTACGAAATTGACGACGAACTCGTCGCGGTGCTCGACGAGATCGAAGCGGTGTATCCCGGCGTCGAAGATCGCTTTCTGGCCCGGGAAGTGATGGTGAAAGTGGACGGCAACGTCGTGAACTGTCGCTTCTATCCGGTCACGCCTCACGCGGTGAAGGGCCTGCCGGAAATCAAGTCCGGCGATTGGGTCGAGTATCGCGCCACGCGCTGACGCGGCCGCCGCGCGCTCGTATGTGCTGATGCGCCCGTATGCGCGTTCCCGCGCATAAGAAACGGCCCGCCAGGCATGCGCCTGACGGGCCGTTCGCTCGAACAATCGTTGCACGCACTCGTCGTTACAACACGACAGGCGTTCGCGCTCAGATCTCTTCGTAAAGCGGCAGCGTCAGAAAGTCGGTGAACTGCTCGGACGTCGACATCTCTTCGAAGATTTGAGCCGCGCGTTCGTACGGTTTCGTATCGCCGCCGACGGCCTGCTTCACCTTGTCGAGTTCTTGCACGGCGAGTTCACGCACCAGCTCGGCCGTTACCTTGCGGCCATCGTCGAGCGTGCCCTTCGGCGAGCGAATCCACTGCCACACCTGCGAGCGCGAAATTTCGGCGGTAGCGGCATCTTCCATCAGATTGTGGATCGGCACGCAGCCGTTGCCCGCGAGCCACGAGCCGAGGTAGTGAATGCCGACGTTGATGTTGTTGCGCAGACCGGCTTCGGTGATCGGCGCTTCCGGACGGAAGTCCATCAGGTCCGTGGCAGTGACGAGCACGTCGACGCGTTGCTTGCCGATCTGGTTCGGCTTGTCGCCCAGCACCTTGACGAATTCTTCCATCGCGATCGGCACGAGACCGGGGTGCGCAACCCAGCCGCCGTCATAGCCGTCGCCGGCATCGCGCGCCTTGTCCGAGCGCACGCCGGCCATTGCCTTGTCGTTCGCGGCCGCGTCGTTCTTGATCGGAATCAGCGCGCTCATGCCGCCAATGGCCGGCGCATTGCGGCGATGGCACGTCTTCAGCAGCAACAGCGCATACGCGCGCATGAACGGCGCGGTCATCGTAATCTGCGAGCGGTCGGCGAGACAGAAATCGCGGTCGGACTTGAACTTCTTGATCGCGGAGAAGATGTAGTCCCAGCGGCCTGCGTTCAGCCCCGAGCTATGTTCCCGCAGCTCGTACAGAATCTCGTCCATCTCGAACGCGGCAAGAATGGTTTCGATCAGCACCGTCGCGCGAATCGTGCCGCGCGGCACGCCGACCGCTTCCTGCGCCGCGACGAAAATGTCGTTCCACAGGCGCGCTTCGAGATGGCTCTCCATCTTCGGCAAATAGAAGTACGGGCCCGAGCCGCGCGCGACCAGTTCCTTTGCGTTGTGCACCATGAAGAGCGCGAAATCGAAGATGCCGCCCGACACGCGCTTGCCGTCCACCTTCACGTGCTTTTCGTCGAGATGCCAGCCACGCGGACGTACGATCAGCGTGGCGACCTTGTCGTTCAACTTATAGCTCTTGCCGTTCTGCTCGAGCGAGATGGTGCGGCGCACGGCATCTTTCAGGTTCACATGGCCGGTGATCTGGTTGTCCCAGCTGGGCGCGTTCGAATCCTCGAAATCGGTCATGTACGAATCCGCGCCCGAGTTCAGCGCGTTGATGATCATCTTGCGCTCGACCGGACCGGTGATCTCCACGCGGCGGCATTTCAGATCTTCAGGCAGCGGCGCAATGGTCCAGTCGCCGTCGCGTACGCTCTTCGTCGTGGCGAGAAAGTCGGGACGCTCGCCGGCGTCGAGCCGTTTCGTGCGTTCCGTCCGCGCCTGCAACAACTGCTGACGACGCGGCTCGAATGTGCGATGCAGTGCGGCGACGAGTTCGAGCGCTTCGCGCGTGAGGGTCGCTTCATAGCCCGGCTTGATTTCAGCGGTGATTTCCATGCCCTGCGGCAGCGACAACGATGACAGCGGATTCGCCATGTTTTCTCCTTGGTCGGTCAGATTGCAAAATGCAAAGTTGAAATGCAGCGATAGTTGATTCAGTTGATTCAGTTGATTCAGTTGATTCAGTTGATTCAATGAGTTGCGAGAGGGGAGCTTCATGCGCCGGGGCTGTGGCGTATGCGGCTCGCTGTGGTGTGGGCGCGTCCGGCAGATGTGACGGTCTTCAAAAAAGCCAACAGATCGCTCATCCCCGCGCCCGTGCCGTGCGGCGTCACGCCCAGTTCTTCGAGCGGAGCGTTTTGCCGGTTGAGCCAGAACGTCGTGAAGCCGAACCACGTTGCGCCGGCGATGTCCCAGCCATTCGACGACACGAAGACGATCTCGCGCGGAAGCACGTCGAAGGCCTGAGGGCCGAGCGCATAGGCGGCGGGCGCGGGTTTGTATGCGCGTACGGCATCGACGGAAAGCACATGGTCGAACAGGCCGCTCATGCCCGCGCTCTTCACCGCGACGTCGAGCATTTGAGGGTTACCGTTCGACAGAATCGCGAGGCCGGGGCGCGAACCGCCTGACGTGCCTACTGCAGAGGCCGGCCCGCGTGAGGCTCGGGATGCGGATGCCGGCGACAGCCCGGCCGCAACCCCGGACGCAGACACAGACGCCGAGTCCCTTAGCAAACGCAGCGTTGGCACCGCGTCGGGGAACGCGGACAGGCACGCGTATTCATCCATCAGACGCTTTTCAGCGGAACGGCCGAGGGTGATCTGAAGTTTTTTCGCAGAGAAGAGCAGCGCGTCGAGCGTGATGTCCCAGAACGGCCGGTAGTGCGCAGCGTCGCCGCCGGCATCGGCCAGCGTGCGCAACTGCGTGTATTCGATCTGTTTCTGACGCCACAACTGCGAGAGGGCGTCGCCGTGTCCGGGGAACAACTGCTCCGCGGCAGCGATCACCGAATGCACGTCGAAAAGCGTGCCGTAGGCGTCGAAAATCACTGCTTTGGGGGGAGAGTGTCGTTGTGGCCGACATTGCCGTGCGCTCCTGTCAGAGGTCAGGACGGATTGTATTAGCGCTGCTGAGCGCTAAAAAAGAGGGCAAAGATCACTTGATCTTTTACTTTCATCCACCTAATCTGACGCGCTCCGGCCAACTTCGCTGCGCTAGCGGCGTCCTTCCATGGACCGTTTCAAGCAGATCGAGACCTTCGTCACTGTCGCCGGGAAAGGCAGCCTGTCCGCCGCGGCGCTTGCCGAAGGCGTGGCGCCCGCGATCATCGGACGGCGAATCGATGCGCTCGAAGAACGCCTTGGCGTCAAATTGCTGGTGCGCACGACACGCAAGATCACGCTGACCTTCGAAGGCTCGGCGTTTCTCGAAGATTGTCAGCGCATCATTCATGACATGCAGAACGCCGAGGCGAGCGTGTCGGCGGGCGGCGTCAAGGCGAGCGGCCACTTGCGGCTCTCCGCGCCGGCCGGTTTCGGGCGCCGACACGTCGCACCGCTGGTGCCGGCGTTCACCGTCGCGCATCCGGATGTTTCGATCACGCTCGATCTGTCGGACCGGCTTGTCGATCTGGTCAACGAAGGTTTCGATTGCGCGGTGCGGCTCGGCGAATTGCCCGATTCGTCGCTGGTGTCGCTCAAACTCGGCGAAAACCGGCGTGTGTGCGTGGCATCGCCGTCGTATCTGAGCCGGCGCGGCGCGCCGCATAGCCTTGCGGATCTTGCTCGGCACAATTGTCTCGCGCTCGGTGCAAGCGCCAACCAGCAGCGTGGCTGGATGTTCCAGCAGGCGGACAAAGTCGTATCGATCAAGGTGTCCGGCACGATGGAATGCTCGGACGGCGCCGTGCTGCACGAGTGGTGTCTCGAAGGCCACGGCCTCGCATGGCGTTCGTGGTGGGAAGTGGGCGCGGACATCGCGGCGGGGCGCCTCGTGAGCGTGCTCGACGAGTTCGCCGCGCCGCCCATCGGCATTCATGCGGTGTTTCCTCAGCGCCGCCATTTGCCGTTGCGAGTGCGGCTTTTCCTGGATTTTCTCAAGCATACGTATGGCCTTCCGGAGTACTGGGGCTGACGCGGCGCAACGGGTTTTCCATACTCGGACAGACCCTCAATAACGGTTGGCGACAGGTATCCACGACCTACAATTCTTTTGAGGCCAGCACGCGAAGCCTCGGCCGGCGCTGACGGATGGGCCGTTCACGAGCCTGAAAAAGTGTGGCAATGCCGCGCCGAACGAAGGCGAGAGGGCAGCCGGATACGGATACGGATACGGAGGGCACATGTTCAAGCACATTCTCGTTCCGACCGATGGCTCAGATCTCTCGCGCAAGGCGATGGCCGGCGCAATCGACCTCGCGCAGGCGGTCGGCGCGCGCATCACCGCCTACGCATGTCTGCCGCAATATCCGTATGCGCCGTTCTCCGACATCGTTGTCGAACCGCCGTCCGAGTTTCTCGAACGCAGCGAACGCGAAGCGCAACAACATCTGCGCGAAGTGGAGCTTGCCGCGAGCCGTGTCGGGGTAGTCGTCGACAGGCGCACCAGCGTGCATCCGGCGCCTTATCTCGGCATCATCGAAGCTGCGGAGCGGGGCGCATGCGACGTGATCTTCATGGCCTCCCACGGACGTCGCGGTCTCGGCAGCCTGCTGATCGGCAGTGAAACGCAACGGGTGCTCACCCATACCAAAATTCCGGTGCTGGTGTACCGCTGAACTGCGGAGACGTTACGGTATCGCAGCCTTGCGGCTCGCAGCTCCAGCGGAAAACGCGCCGGCAGTCAGCCGGCGCGTCGTCCCATTCGCCGCACAATGATTTGTGCTGGCTTTCTGTCTAGCCCCCGCCATGCGAGAACCCGCCATTGCCCGGCGTTGATCTGCCGATGCGGCGATGGCGAGACTCCTCCCTGTCGACGGCGAACCCCCGGCAAAACCGCTTCGCCGTTGTTCCGCCGTCTGTCTGCCTTACGTTTCGCGATCGGGCCGCGAGGCCGTTACGCGACTTTCTTGTCGAAGAACTGTTCGTCTTCCGTCGAGCCGTGCAACGCGGTGGTCGATGCTTCGCGCTCGACTGTTTGCGTGACCGCGTCGAAGTAGCCGGTGCCCACTTCGCGCTGATGCTTGACGGCGGTGAAGCCCTTTTCCGCTGCCGCGAATTCGGCCTGCTGCATCTCGACGAACGCCGTCATCTGATTGCGGGCATAGCCGTGCGCGAGGTTGAACATCGAGTAGTTCAGCGCGTGGAAGCCGGCCAGCGTGATGAACTGGAACTTGTAGCCCATCGCGCCCAGTTCGCGCTGGAACTTGGCGATGGTCGCGTCGTCCAGGTTCTTCTTCCAGTTGAACGACGGCGAGCAGTTGTACGACAGGAGTTGATCCGGGTACTCCTTGTGGATGGCGTCGGCGAATTTCTTCGCGAACTCGAGGTCCGGCTTGCCCGTCTCGCACCAGATCATGTCGGCGTAAGGAGCGTAAGCGAGGCCACGCGAAATGGCCTGTTCGAGGCCCGGCTTCGTGCGGTAGAAACCTTCGACAGTGCGCTCGCCGGTCAGGAACGGCTTGTCGTTCTCGTCGACGTCCGACGTAATCAGGTCCGCTGCTTCCGCGTCAGTGCGAGCGAGCAGCACGGTCGACACGCCCGACACGTCCGCGGCGAGACGCGCAGCTGTCAGCTTGGCGACGTTTTCGCGCGTCGGCACCAGCACCTTGCCGCCCATGTGACCGCACTTCTTGACCGACGCAAGCTGATCTTCGAAGTGCACACCTGCGGCACCGGCTTCGATCATCGCCTTCATCAGTTCAAACGCATTCAGCACGCCGCCGAAGCCGGCTTCGGCGTCCGCGACGATCGGCGCAAAGTAGTCGATGTAGCCTTCGTCACCCGGGTTCTTGCCTTCCGACCACTGGATCTGATCGGCACGCGTCAACGTGTTGTTGATGCGCTTGACGACGAGCGGCACGGAGTTCGCCGGGTAAAGCGACTGATCCGGGTACATTTCGCCGGCCACGTTGGCATCGCCCGCGACCTGCCAGCCCGACAGGTAGATGGCTTTCAGACCCGCCTTCACCTGCTGCATTGCCTGGTTGCCGGTCAGCGCGCCGAGGGAATTGACGAACGGCTCCGTATTCACGCTATGCCAGAGCTTTTCCGCGCCGCGCTTGGCGAGCGTGTGCTCGACCTGCACCGAGCCGCGCAGACGGATCACGTCCTCGGCGGTGTAGCTGCGCTTGACGCCTTTCCAGCGCGGATCGGTTTCCCATTGCTGTTGAAGTTGGCGGGCTTGTTCTTCGCGCGTCGTCATAATGTTCTCCTTGGTTGCCTAAAATGGATGTTCAAATCTGTCTTCGTCGAAGCGGTTGGCCTTGAAGGCGTTCCGTTTCCCGAACTCTTATATAAGAGTCTAGGCAAATCCATGGAGACACAACAGCGGCCTGCGCGCGATTTTCCGATATTTATTAATGATAAAAATCAAAGGTTTACGTATTGTGTTCCACATTAAGAAACGATTTTTCCCATCTTGCAATTGCCAAGTTGTGCCGTGCAGCACGATTTTTTACGACGCAAAAAATTTTTGCACATCGTGAAATTTGGGAGGTGATGGGAGTGCGGGCGAAAAAAAACCGGTGCATGAGCACCGGTTTTCGTTCGACCCGACGACAGCGCAAGGCTGCGGGGTCTGTACAACTAGATCTAGCTGCTGCCAGTTGGGCGCGGCTGCCGCATTGAAGCAGCCAAACCGCTTGCTGGCCGCGCGCGCTAGCGCGCTTTAGCTGCCGCGACGCGCGGTACGCGGGCCGTCGCTGCGGCGTGCGCCGTAGCCGCCGTCACGCGAGCCGCCGTAGCCTTCACGCGAACCGCCGCCGAAGCCGCCGTCACGCGAACCGCCGCCAGCCGACTTGCCGGCCCAACCGCCGCCGGTGCCGCTGCGCGAGCTGCTGCCGTTACCGGCCGGCTTGCCCGAGCCGCTGCCAAAGCGGCGACCGCCGCCATTGCCGCCGCCCGGACGGCCACGGCCGCCAAAGCCAGGACGGCCGTTACCCGACGGAGCCGACTTGCGCGGCTCGAAGCCAGCGACGACGTTGACCGGCAGCGGAGTGCGGACGAAGCGCTCGATGCGCTTCAGTGCGCCCTGTTCGGCGTGATGCACGAGGCTCACTGCGATACCCGAGCGACCAGCACGGCCAGTGCGGCCGATACGGTGCACGTAGTCTTCGGCGAACTTCGGCAGGTCGTAATTGAACACGTGCGTGATGCCCGGAATGTCGATACCGCGAGCGGCGACGTCCGTTGCGACCAGCACGCGAACGCGACGCTCGCGCAGTGCCTTGATTGTGCGATTACGCGCGCCTTGCGGCAGATCGCCGTGCAGTGCCGCCGATTCGAAACCAGCGTCAGCAAGACGGCCGGCCAGTTGGTCCGCGTCCATCTTGGTCGCCGTGAAGACGATAGCCTGGTCGAGGCCCGCGTCACGCAGCAGATGGTCGAGCAGACGGTCCTTGTGATCGCGGTCGTCGACGTAATGAACGGTTTGCGCGATGTTGGTGCGCTGTTCGAGGCGCTGGACGATCTCGATACGCTCCGGATCCTTCAGCAGGCGGCCGGTCAGCGAACCGATCTTGCCGTCGAGCGTGGCCGAGAAAAGCATGGTCTGACGCGTGGCCGGCGTGGCCGCGACGATCGTCTCGATGTCTTCGATGAAGCCCATGTCGAGCATGCGGTCAGCTTCGTCGAGCACAAGAATCTGCAGTTGCGACAGGTCGATACGGCCGCGTTCCAGATGGTCGATCAGACGGCCCGGCGTGGCAACCAGGATTTCCGGGTTCTTTGCAAGCAGCATCAATTGCTGGCCATAAGCGACGCCGCCCAGAATGCTGACGGTGCGCAGGCGCTTCAAATGCTTGCCGTACGTAGCGGCAGCGGTGGTGACCTGCATCGCGAGTTCGCGAGTCGGCGTCAGAACCAGCATGGTCGGACGGGCAACCGGTTGCGGGCGGCGCGTGCGTGCGCCGTCAGCCGGACGCGGTTCGCGCGGCTGGCTGGCTTGCGCCTTCTGCAATTGCGAGAAACGTTCGATGGCCGGCAGCATGAAAGCGGCGGTCTTGCCCGAACCGGTCGGGCTCGAAACCAGCAGGTCGCGACCGGCGATGCCAGCAGGAACTGCGCGTTGCTGAACCGGCGTCGGGTTCTGGTAGCCAGCGGCGGTCAGCGCGGAGACGACATCCGCGGACAGGCCGAGCGACGCGAACGTCGGACCGGCGGGCGCGGCGGCTTCAGCGGCGACGGCCGGCGCGGCAGCGACGGCTGCGGCTTGCACGGGTGCGTCGGCGAGACCGAGGGCTTGGTCGGCGATGGCGTTCAACGGGCTGCTGGGGGTATTGCTCGAAGTCATGAGAATCCTTGAAACACAGGGAATTAAAACGTCGGCGCCAATCGGCATACCCAAGTCGTCGGATTCAGCGAGCAAAGAAGCAGCGAGCAAATCGAAAAACGGGGGCAACTCGCAACAATAAAGGCGAGTTTTTCGTTAGAAGCTGTATCGGATGCGACAGGCCAACATTGGCTTGCCGCCAGCCTGGGACATGATCGCCCGTAGGGGGCTAGGCAGGAGGGGACAGGTTCTAAACTGGATTGGAGCTAAACGCTACGAGGCGCTGCGCCGCAAAGGCCGATAATGAAAAACCGGGCAAAGCAGTGAAGCGCAGGCAACATTGTATAGGTATTTGTTGCACTGCGCCACTGTTAAGACATTTCCTGGCGCGACTCTCGCGCTTGAGATCGCGCGACGCTCCGCTGCGAGCGGCTCGGCGCCAATTGCACTTTACGCGGACGCGCCGCTCTTCAGCGATTCGACCAGTTCCACGTACTGCTGCTTGGCGGCGTCCTGCGCAGTGCCCTTGAGCGCCGCCCACGCGTCGTACTTGTATTTTCCGACGATATCCGTGAAGCCCGGCTTGTCGCCTTGAACGTCGCCTTCGCTGGCTTGCTTGTACAGGGCGTAAAGGCGCAGCAGTGTGAGGTTGCCCGGACGCTCCGGCAGTTGTTTGACGTCTTCCTGGGCTTGGGTGAATTGCGTGTCGAGGTCCGTCATCGTCGTGCTCTCCGGCGGGATGGTTAGGTGGCCGACGATCATAGCAATTGCATGCCACGGCGTGGCCGAGGGCTTATTCCAAACGCGAGCCACGTGCGAGCAGAGGGAGTGCGCACCAGTTTTGTATCGGTGGTCACGCTAGCGTGGGCCGCGTGGCAACAACGCGCGTTGCAGCCGAGACCAAACCGCATCCGCGCGCGCGGCGCCGATTACAATACGGTCCATGACTCAAACAGTGCTTCTTGCCCTCGATACTTCCACCGAATTCTGCTCGGTAGCGCTTCTGTCTGCCCCCGACGCCGGTGCAGCGGGCCACGCGCGCGCCGAGTCGCGTGTGTGGGTCCGTCACGAGCAGACGGGCGCCGTGTCCAGCACCCGCCTGCTGCCCGCAATCCGCGAACTTTTCGACGAAGCCGGCCTGACCCTCGCCGACTGCAACGCCATTGCGTTCGGTTCAGGTCCCGGCTCGTTCACCGGCCTTCGCACGGCGACTGGCGCCGCGCAGGGGCTGTCGTTCGGCCTCGATCTGCCGGTGGTGCCCGTCAGCACGCTGCTGGTTTGCGCGGAGAGTGCGCGGCGCCGCGATCCGGCCGCTACACGCGTGCTGGCGGCGCTCGACGCCCGCATGGACGAGATCTACTGGGCCGACTACGCGTGGGACGACGTTGACGGCGAATGGCGCATCGTTCAACGCGCATCGCTCGATACGCCCGAGCGGCTCGTGTTACCCGACGAACCGTTCACGCTCGCAGGCAACGCCGCCGCGGCCTTCGGCGCGCGGCTTCCGGCGCTCGCAGCCGCCCGAACCGTCGATCATGAAGCATTGCCGCATGCGCTGCCGCTCGCGTGCGCCGCGTTGCGTGCGTTCCACGCGGGCCGCACAGTCCCGGCCGATCAGGCCGCGCCCGAGTACATCCGGAACAAGGTCGCGCAGACCACGGCTGAGCGCGTCGCGGAAAAGGCCGCCAAGGCGGAGCAGGCCGCGGCGCTCGCTCATCACGCCGAGCCTCGCGAGGGACGGCAATGAGCGGCGTGCTGCTGGCGGACCGCTACATGTCGCCCATGACCGAAGGCGACCTCGACGAAGTGGCCGCCATTGAAAAGCTCGCCTATGAATTCCCCTGGAGCCGCGTTAATTTCGGCGACTCCCTGCGCAACGGCTATTTCGGTGTCTGTCTGCGGCATGTGACGGGTACGCTGATCGGCTATTGCGTGCTGATGCCGGTCGTCGACGAAATGCATCTGCTGAATCTGTGCGTGACGCCCGCCGCTCAAGGGGCGGGCGCAGGACTCGCGCTACTGCGGGAAGCCGTGCGCATTACCCGCGCCGAGAAACTCGACGGTCTGCTGCTGGAGGTGAGGCCGTCGAATCATCGCGCCATCCGGCTCTATGAGCGTTTCGGCTTCGCGTCGATCGGCCGGCGCAAAAACTATTATCCGGCGCGGCATCGCAGCCGGGAGGACGCCATCGTGATGCGTTTATCGTTTGTCAGGGAGGGCGCGGATGGCGCTGCATGAATCAGTACTGGAAGAGTTCGGGCTCGCGCCGCGCTGGGTGCGTCGCGGGATGGCCGCGACGCCGGAAGCCGCTGACGAACCCGGCGCGGAGCAGGGCGCCGACGCGCCGCGCCCGCACCGTGCAAGCGACCTCACGCGGCTCGATGCGCGCGAGCCTTCTTCGGTCGGATTGACGCCGCAGAAGTCGCTCACGCCGGCTATGCGCGCGGCAGAGCCGTCGCGACAAGCCGACGACGAGCAGATGCAGACGCCGACGCAGACGCAGACGCAGACGCAGACGCGGATTGGAAACGATGCGCGAGGTCTCGAAACACAGCGGTCCCAGCCGGAAGCGCAGCTGAATAATTCGCGGCAGGCAGAGCCGGCTGCGCGTGCGGAACAGTCCGCGCGCCGCGCAGATCAATCGGCAAATGGCGCGGAGGCGACGCAGCAGCGCGCGCCACGTGCCGCCGAAAGCCGCAATCCGGCTAGCGCGAGCGCCGAGCCGCATGTGCCAGACTCGTCCTCGTTCGACGCTCCTCCCGCCGACGACTTCGCCTGGTTCGACGATCTCCCTCTTCATCCGCCGGGCGACGCTGGCGCACCGATGCACGCGCTCGGCGACACGCCTCAACCTCCCGCGATCCACACGCTCGACTGGGACGCGCTGAGCGAGCGGGTCTCAACCTGCGAGCGTTGCCGGCTGTGCGAGAAACGCACCAGGACGGTTTTCGGCGTGGGCGATCGGAACGCCGACTGGATGCTGATCGGCGAAGCGCCCGGCGAGAACGAAGACCGCGTGGGCGAGCCGTTCGTCGGCCAGGCCGGCAAGCTGCTCGACAACATGCTGCGCTCACTCACGCTGGCGCGCGACGCGAACGTGTATATCGCGAACGTCATCAAGTGCCGGCCGCCCGGCAACCGCAATCCCGAGCCTGATGAAGTCGCGCGCTGCGAACCCTATCTGCAACGCCAGGTGGGGCTCGTAAAGCCGAAGCTGATCGTAGCGCTCGGTCGCTTTGCCGCGCAAAGCCTGCTCAAGACCGACGCGAGCATTTCGTCGTTGCGCGGCCGCGTCCACGAGTACGAGGGTGTGCCGGTGATCGTCACCTATCACCCGGCCTATCTGCTGCGTAGCCTGCCGGACAAGGCCAAAGCATGGGCCGATTTGTGCCTCGCGCGCGATACGTGGCGTGCGGCCGGCGGCGCAGCGTCGAACGCGGCAAAACAGTGAGCGCGGACGAGCCGGCGGCGCGCAAAAACGTCGCCGGCGCTTACTCTGTCGGAGCGGCTGTTCGGAGCGGAGATTCCGTCCCAGCCGATGCTGCACGCGCGCACGCCGTTCTTCCCACATTGCTCGACAAGCTGCGCGACTGCGCAGTTCGCGATCTCGCCTGGCTGCTGTTGAGCGTCGATTTGTTGCGTCCGCAACCGCCGGTGGGCGAACTCGCTACTCCATTCGCGTCCTTGCGGCAACTCGACGACATCGTCGACTGGCTGTGCGCGCTCGATGCAGCGCCCGCTCCGCTGCATGACGATCTCGCCGCAACGCGCACGACTCGCCTCGGCCGCTACGCCGAACGCTTGCTCGGCTGGTTCCTGCAACATGGCCCCACGGCTAGGCTGATCGCGGCGGGCGTGCCGCTGCGGCGTGCGGGGGTCACGCTGGGCGAATGCGATTTTCTGCTGCACACGCAAGAGGGTGCGCGGCTTCACTGGGAACTTGCGGTGAAATGCTATCTGCATGCCGGCAATGTCGACGCGCGAACCGCGCCGCTATCACCGTCCGCATCATCGCTCTCGTCATCTCTCACGTCATCGCAGTTATCGGACTATGTCGGCCCGAACCTCAAGGACCGCTTCGACCTCAAGCTCGCCCATCTGCTCAGTCATCAATTGCCCTTGAGCGCGCGCGAAGACTTTGCATCGACGGGTTATCCGGGACCGTGGACGCCGCAAATGTTCGTCAAAGGATGGTTGTTCTATCGGCATGGCGAGACGCCGGCAGATGCGGTCGAACTCGACCCCGCGCATGGCCGCGGCTGGTGGGTGACACGCAGTGAGTGGCCGGACTTTGCAGCGGCGCATGCGCAGCATTGGCGCGTCCTGCCGCGGCTTGAATGGCTGGCGCCCCGGCGTTATGGTCAAGACGCGGAGCAGACCGCCAGCAGGGCGTCGATCGATCCGCTAACGCTTACCGCTCGAAGCGCCCAGCAAACCGGCCCGACCATGATCGCCGCATTGGCAGAAGACGCGGTGGGCAACCTGGTTGAACGCTCGCGTGGCTTTGTCGTACCCGACGAGTGGCCTGAGCAGGCTCAGGCCTACGCAAGGCAGTAGCGCGGCCGCGTTACCACCATCGATAGAAATGATGCACCGGGCCGACGCCGTTGCCGACGTCGAGCCGATCGCTCGCCTGCAATGCGCCGGTCAGGTATTCCTTGGCATCCGCGACCGCGCTCGCCAGATCGTCGCGTTGCGGCATCAGTGCTGCGATCGCCGACGACAGCGTGCAGCCCGTCCCATGCGTGTTCTTCACCGGCACACGCGGGCCGCCCAGCCGCAGCGTGCCGCTTTCCTGGATCAGCCAGTCCGGACTGTCGGTTGCGCTCAGATGACCGCCTTTCATCAGCACCGCGCGGGCGCCGAGCGCGCGCAGCGCTTCGCCTTGCTCGACCATCCCCGCTTCGTCGGCAGCCGGTTGCACGCCGTCGAGCAGTGCGGCGGCTTCAGGAAGATTGGGCGTCAGCAGATCGGCGAGCGGCAGTAGTTCTTCGCGCAATGCGGCGACCGCATCCGGCAGCAAGAGCGCATGGTTGCTCTTCGAAATCATCACCGTATCGAGGACGATGTACGTGGGCTTGTGCCGGCGCAACGCGTCGGCAACTGCACGGACAATCGACGCGTTGGCGAGCATGCCGATCTTCACCGCGTCGATGCGGATGTCGTCGAACACGGCGTTGAGTTGCGCGGTGATGAAGCTCGCGTCCGGCGCGTGGATCGCGGTGACTCCGCGCGTGTTCTGAGCGGTGAGCGCGGTAATCACGCTCGCGCCGTAAGCGCCGAGCGCCGAGAAAGCCTTCAGATCGGCCTGAATGCCGGCGCCGCCGCCCGAATCGGAGCCGGCGATGGTCAGCACATTGGGAATCGGTTGGGTCATCGCAAAGCGGGAAAGGGTGAAGGCGCGAGGGCGGCGGCAGAAGCGGACGCGCCCAGACGCGTTAGTGCTTGACTTCGCCGATCAGCGCGACGGAGTCGAACGCGCGCTGGTTCGCCTGGTGACGCCGCATCACGAGCCACATCATCAGGCAGACGAAGGTGCCGAACAGCACGATGACCGCCGTGACCGGCACGTCGAGCCAGACGAGCACCGCGTACAGACACAGCATGACGAGCACGGAGAGGTTCTCGTTGAAGTTCTGCACGGCGATCGAGTGACCCGCCGACAGCAACACGTGGCCGCGATGCTGGAGCAGCGCATTCATCGGTACGACGAAGAAGCCCGACAGGCCGCCGACGATCATCAGGAAGACATAAGCGACGATCAGATAACCCGGCACGTGCATCCGGCCGAAGTACAGCCCCCAGTGAGAAGGGAACAGATTGCGCGTATAGAAGGCCATGAGCATGACGGCAAGCCCCATCATGATGCCCACCGGCAGCACCGACAGCGACTTCTTCAGCGGCACGCGCGAGGCCGCGAAGATCGCGCCGCCCGCGACGCCGACGGCCACCACCGCCTGCAGGATTGCCGCTTCCGAGAGCGACATGTTGAGCGACACTTCGGCCCACTTCAGCACGATGAATTGCAGCGTGGCGCCCGCGCCCCAGAACAGCGTCGTGACCGCGAGCGAGATCTGCCCGAGCTTGTCGCGCCACAGCACGAGAAAACAGTCGGCGAAATCGGTGACGAGTTTGATCGGGCCGCGTTCCTGCTTCGGGTAGCGCGCGCCGGTGTCGGGAATACGCAGATTGAAGAGCGCAGCGATGACGTAGATCACCATGATGACCAGCATCGCCGCTTCAGCGGGCGTGTTGACCGTGGGGATATGGTGCCGCAGGATCGGCGCAGCAATATGCGGACTGATCAGCGCTCCGCCGAGCACCGTACCGAGAATGATCGAGCCGACCGTGGTGCCTTCAATCCAGCCGTTTGCGGCGACGAGCCTGTCAGGCGGCAGCAGTTCGGTGAGAATCCCGTATTTGGCGGGCGAATACGCAGCCGCGCCAAAACCCACGATTCCATACGCAAGAAGCGGATGCGCGCCGACCAGCATCGTGATGCAGCCGAGCACCTTGATAGTGTTCGTGATGAACATCACGCGCCCTTTGGGACGCGAATCGGCGAAGGCGCCCACGAAGGCGGCTAGAACGACGTACGACAGCACAAAGAACAACTTGAGCAGCGGCGTCATCCAGTTCGGGGCGTGTAGATCTTTCAGCAGTGCGATAGCAGCGATCAGAAGCGCATTGTCGGCCAGCGACGAAAAAAACTGCGCGGCCATGATGGTGTAAAAACCTTTTTTCATCTGATGCGATGCTGTCCTCGCTGCGGTCTGTCCGCCCCGGCCGTTTGTTATGCGTCCGGGCTTATGCCGTTCGAAATGGGTTGTGCGCACGGCTTTATATCATGAAAATAGCTGCATTCAGACTAGCAGAATCCTTGATCGCACCGCCCAGCGGGCTGCCGCGCGTTGAAAACGCCCTGTAAGCCGCTGATTCGCAAGCGTCTTTACGAAAATACTCCATGCCGCGCCCCCTCTCAGCCACGATTCACACCTCCGCCCTCGCCAATAACCTCGCCGTCGCGCGCCGCTATGCGCCTAAATCGAAGATCTGGGCGGTCGTGAAGGCCAATGCGTACGGCCATGGCCTCGCGCGCGCTTTCCCAGGTTTGCGTGCAACGGACGGCTTTGGGTTGCTGGACCTCGAAGAAGCCGTGAAGTTGCGTGAATTGGGTTGGGCCGGCCCGATTCTTTTGCTCGAGGGCTTTTTTCGTCCGACGGATATCGACGTCATCGACCGCTATAGCCTGACCACGGCGCTCCACTCGGACGAGCAGTTGCGCATGCTGGAAATGGCGCGGCTTTCGAAGCCTGTGAACATCCAGTTGAAGATGAATAGCGGCATGAACCGGCTCGGCTACACGCCGGAGAAATACCGCGCGGCGTGGGAGCGGGCGCGCGCCTGTCAGGGCGTCGGTCAGATCACGCTAATGACCCATTTTTCCGACGCCGACAGCGAGCGTGGCGTGGCTCATCAGATGGAAGCGTTCGAGCGCGGTGCGCAGGGCATCGCCGGCATGCGCAGCCTTGCCAATTCGGCGGCCACGCTGTGGCATCCGCAATCGCACTTCGACTGGGTGCGCCCGGGCATCATTCTGTACGGCGCGTCGCCGTCGGGCATGTCCGCGGCAATCCAGGGCACCGGCTTGCAGCCCGCCATGACGCTCACGTCCGAACTGATCGCCGTGCAGAACATCGCGGAAGGCCACACGGTCGGCTACGGTTCGCTCTTCAAGGCGCGTGGGCCGATGCGCATCGGCGTGGTGGCGTGCGGTTACGCGGACGGTTATCCGCGAGTCGCGCCGGAAGGCACGCCGGTGATCGTCGAGGGCGTGCGCACGCGGGTCGTGGGACGCGTGTCCATGGACATGCTCACCGTCGACCTCACGCCGATTCCTACTGCGAACGTGGGCTCGCGCGTCGAGCTGTGGGGCGCGTCGCTGCCGATCGACGACGTTGCGCGTGCCTGCGGCACGATCGGCTACGAGCTGATGTGCTCGGTCGCGCCGCGCGTGCCGGTGCGTGCCGAGTAATGTCCGGCAACGCGTATTGACGCGGGGCAATAGCGGAGCGCGCTGCTTCATCGAACGGCGCGCTCGAAACAGGAAAACCAGACAACAGTAACCAGGCAAGAACGCGTGGCAAAAGCAAAAACGTTGTACGTATGCAGTGAATGCGGCGGTCAAACGCCAAAATGGGCGGGTCAGTGCCCGTCCTGTCAGGCCTGGAACACACTCGTCGAATCGGTCGCCGAAACACCTTCCACACATCGTTTCCAGTCGCTCGCAAAGAGTGCGCCGGTGCGGTGCCTCGCCGATATCGAAGCCTCCGACGTGCCGCGCTTTTCCACCGGCGTGGGCGAGTTCGACCGGGTGCTCGGCGGCGGCCTCGTGCCGGGCGGCGTGGTGCTGATCGGCGGCGATCCGGGCATCGGCAAATCGACGCTTCTGCTGCAGTCGCTCGCCGAGATTGCCGCCGACAAGCGCGCGCTTTACATCAGCGGTGAAGAGTCGGCCGCGCAGATTGCGTTGCGCGCGCAACGGTTGTCGCTGCTGGAACCCGGCTCCAAAGCGAGCGAACTGCAATTGCTCGCCGAAATCCAGCTTGAGAAAATTCAGGCGACGATTGCGGAGCAGCAGCCCGACGTCGCGGTCATCGACTCGATCCAGACCGTCTATTCCGACGCGCTCACGTCGGCGCCGGGCTCGGTCGCGCAGGTGCGCGAGTGCGCGGCGCAATTGACACGCATCGCGAAGCAGTCGGGCACCACGATCATCATGGTCGGCCACGTGACCAAGGAAGGCGCCCTCGCGGGACCGCGCGTGCTGGAGCACATCGTCGATACGGTGTTGTATTTCGAGGGCGACACGCACTCGTCGTTTCGCCTCGTGCGCGCGATCAAGAACCGCTTTGGCGCAGTCAACGAACTCGGCGTGTTCGCAATGACCGAGCGCGGCTTGCGCGGCGTCGCGAACCCGTCGGCGCTCTTCCTGTCGCAGCACGAGCAGTCGGTGCCGGGCTCGTGCGTGCTGGTCACGCAGGAAGGTACGCGGCCGCTGCTGGTCGAGGTTCAAGCGCTGGTGGATTCCGCCAATGCACCGAATCCACGGCGTCTCGCCGTCGGCCTGGAGCAGAACCGGCTCGCGATGCTGCTCGCCGTGCTGCATCGGCACGCGGGCATCGCATGTTTCGATCAGGATGTGTTCCTGAACGCGGTGGGCGGCGTGAAGATCACCGAGCCGGCCGCGGATCTCGCGGTGCTGCTGGCTATTCATTCGTCGATGCGCAACAAGCCGCTGCCGAAAGGGCTCGTGGTATTCGGCGAAGTGGGTCTTGCCGGCGAAATCCGGCCGTCGCCGCGTGGCCAGGAGCGCTTGAAGGAAGCCGCCAAGCTCGGCTTCTCGGTCGCCGTCATTCCAAAGGCCAACGCGCCCAAGCAGCCGATAGAAGGCTTACAGGTTGTTGCGGTCGAACGTATCGAACAGGCTATCGACCGGGTCCGCACCCTTGAATAGACGCCGATAGCGCGCGTGGTGCGCCACGCGCGCGCCGTAATGCGCCGTAAATATCTCCAGGTTGGTTGTAACCAACAAGCCCTTCCTTTTTCCTTAAGCTGCAAAGCTATTGCATCCCTTCCGATGCCCGAAAAAGGATCGCGCCTTGAAACACTCACATGAAACCATCGCCGAAGGGCCGATACAGGTGCGCGGCTGTCGGGTCTCAGCGCCCATTCACCAGCCGTGGGGCGGCACTTGCCGGATCGTCGAGTGGATCGACAGAACGGGGCAGATTTCGCGCCGCGTGGTAGCCGGCGACGCGACCGCCGCCGAGGTGCGCGCCACCATCAATCGCCATGTGGAAGGCCGCAAGCATCTGCTGTACGACGACGAAAAGACGCCGCGTCAGACGTTGCCGCGGCAGACGGTGGCGCGGCGGTGAGGCTGCGGGCCGGCGCGACGTGTTAAAGCGCGTTACGCCTGGCTCAGGCTTCGATTGCGCTTTGCCGGCGCTCCAGTCGCGTTTCGCGCCGGTATTGAAGTGCGGTTCAATCGTGCTCCGGTCGCGCTTCAGGGCGCGCGTCGCTTCGGGTCTTCAGATCCGTTTGCGAGTTCGTCCGGCTCGACATGCTCGTCGTGCTCATCATGCGCTTGCGGATTGAACAATGGATGCTGGGCCGCTTCGGCCGCCGTCAAGACTGGCGAGACGCAGCAGTCAAGCGGCTCCAGCAACGCGACCCATTCATCGAGCGCACGCGAACCGATGACGTCGGCGAGTTCCCGTGTGAGCGCAACGGCGTCCGGTCCACCGATCGCCTGGCCGAGACTCCAGTGGCGCGTGGCCCATTCGGGGCGGTCGAGCGCCATGCACAGGCTTTCCCAGAACTTGAGTTCCAGCGCACCCACCGCGAGCCAGCGGCCGTCCAGCGTACGGTACAAGTTGTAGCAGGGCACGCCGCCGTTCAGCAGGCCCGCGCCTGGCGCTGTCTGTTCCGTTGCGTTTCGCGCCGTGTTCCCGGCGGCGCTGGCCGCGCTATCTCTCGCGGCATTTCCCGCGGAATCGCCATTAGCGAGCGCGACCTGCGCGATCACGTTGTGCGCATGAGTGGCGTGTGTCATCGAAACGTCGACGAAACGGCCTTCGCCGCCGCGCGATACATGCCATAACGCGGCGAGGATCTGCGTGACCGCGCTGAGCGCGCCGCCGAGCAGATCGGCAATCTGAAAATTCGGCACGATTGGCGCGCCGTCCCGGTCGGTGAGTTGGTCGAGAACGCCCGCGTAGCCGATGTAGTTCAGATCGTGCCCGGCATGATCGGCGAACGGGCCGCGTGCGCCGTAACCGCTGATCGCGCAGTACACGAGCCGCGGATTGGCCGCACGCAGCGTCGCGTAGCCCACGCCGAGCCGATCCATCACCCCCGGCCGGAAGCTTTCGATCAACACGTCCGCTTCGGCCGCGAGCGCTCGCAGCACATTGCGTCCTGCTTCCGACTTGAGGTCGAGCCGCGTCTCGCGCTTACCGCGATTCACCAGCCGGTAAAACGCGCCGGGCCGTCCGGCCACGCGGTCGCTCGACGATTGCATCATTGTTCGCGTCGGGTCACCGGCGCCAGGCGCTTCGATTTTCAGCACTTCGGCGCCGAGTTCCGCAAGCCGCAGCGCGGCGACCGGGCCCGGCAACAGACGCGTGAGGTCGAGCACGCGCAGGCCTCTTAACGGAGGCGGGGCGGACGCCGCGTTCGAAGCGGAGTCGGCGGCTGAAACGGAAGATGCAGCGGAGGACATCGCAGATGACAAAGCCAACCTCTCGTCGATGCCGGCGCGGATCGCGGACAGCGTCCCGCTAGCCGATTTGTTCGAGTTCCTCGTGTGTCTCGAGCCATTCGGCTTCGAGTGCTTCAAGGCGCGCGTTCACGTCTGCCTGACGGCGAATTGCGTCCGTCAGTTTGCTCTTTTGAGCCGGCTCGTAGCTGGCAGGATCGGCGACAAATGCGTCCAGCGTCGCCTTTTCCGCGTTGAGCGCGTCCATCTCCTTCTCGATCTTCGTGATACGGCTTTGCAGCGGCTTTTTCAGGTGCGCAAGCTTCTGACGGGTTTCCGCTTCCAGCCGGCGCTGTTCCTTGCGATTCACGCCGCCGTCCGCGCCGTTGTCGCCATTGAACGCGCCGTTCGCCGCATTGCCCGCTTTCAACGCCGCGCGCTGCTCGGCTGCATGTTGCAGCAGCCAGTCGCGGTAATCGTCGAGATCGCCGTCGAATTCCTGCAAACGGTGCTTTGCGACCAGCATGAACTGATCTGTCGTGGCGCGCAGCAAATGCCGGTCGTGCGACACGAGGATCAGCGTGCCTTCGAACTGAGCGAGCGCCATGGTCAGCGCGTGCCGTGTTTCGAGATCCAGGTGGTTGGTCGGCTCGTCGAGCAGGAGCAGGTTCGGCTTCTGCCAGATGATCAGCGCGAGTGCGAGCCGCGCCTTTTCGCCGCCGGAGAAAGGAGCGATCTTCGACGTCGCCATTTCGCCGGAAAAATTGAAGCTGCCGAGGAAGTCGCGCAATTCCTGCTCGCGCGTATCCGGCGCAAGGCGCGCGAGGTGCTGCAAGGGCGTGTCGTCCGCGCGCAGCGTTTCGAGCTGATGCTGCGCGAAGTAGCCGATGCGCAGACCTTTGCCTTCGCGCACGTGCCCGCCGAGCGGCGCGAGCGTGCCGGCCAGCGTCTTGATCAGCGTGGACTTGCCCTGGCCGTTTGCGCCGAGCAGCCCGATGCGCTGGCCGTTCTGGATAGACAGCATCACGCGCTCGACGATCGGAATTTCAACGCCTTCTTCGCTGTGATAGCCGCAGCGCACGTCTTCCATCACCATCATCGGGTTCGGTGCGGACTCGGGCGTGCGAAATTCGAAGGTGAACGGCGACGCAGCGTGCGCCGGCGCGATCAGTTCCATCTTCTCGAGCGCCTTCACGCGGCTTTGCGCCTGGCGCGCCTTGGTGGCCTGTGCCTTGAAGCGGTTGATGTAGCTCTGCAGATGCTCGACCGTGCGCTGCTGCTTTTCGTATGCGCTCTGTTGCAACGCGATCTGCTGCGCGCGCAGCACTTCGAACTGCGAGTAGTTGCCGCCGTAACGCTTGATCTGCTGCTGTTCGAGATGCAGCGTGACGTTGCAGACCGAATCGAGAAATTCGCGGTCGTGCGAGATCACGATCAAGGTGCCCGGATAGCGGTGCAGCCAGTCTTCGAGCCAGACGATTGCGTCGAGATCCAGGTGGTTGGTCGGTTCGTCGAGCAGCAGCAGATCCGAACGGCACATGAGCGCCTGCGCGAGATTGAGCCGCATGCGCCAGCCGCCCGAGAAGCTGCTCACCGGTTCGCGGGTCTGGTCGAGCGTGAAACCGAGGCCGAGCAGCAGCGCTTCGGCGCGCGCGGGCGCGGTGTAGCCGTCGGCGTCCGCAAAGGCTGCATGCGCGTTGGCTTCGGCCGCGCCGTCGTGCGCGGCGGAGGCGGCCGCGATCTGCGCTTCGATTGCACGCAATGCCGCGTCGCCGTCGAGCGTATAGGCGAGGGCAGTCTTGTCCGCCGCGGGTGTTTCCTGCGCGACGTGCGCGATCTGCCACGTTGGCGGGATCGAAAAATCGCCGCCGTCCGCGTGCAGTTCGCCGAGCAGCACGGCGAACAGTGTCGACTTGCCAGCGCCGTTTGCTCCCACGAGGCCCGCCTTTTCGCCGGGATTCAGGGTGAACGTGGTGTTGTCGAAGAGCGGCTTGGTGCCGCGCGCGAGGCTGAACTGGTTAAAGCGGATCACGAAGAGGCCGGCTTGAGAAAAACGCTATTTTAGACTGCCGGGGATGACAGCGGGCGCTCAGCCGGCATCAGCCATTCGGCCGACTGTATCCGCCGCGCTTTTGGCATAGACTGACGGCTTTCCTGGGGAGAGCACATGACATCGATTTATTCTTTTTCGGCCCGCACGCTAGGCGGCGAGGAAGTGAGCCTCGGGCAGTACGAAGGCAAGGTCTTGCTGATCGTCAATACGGCGAGCGAATGCGGTTTCACGCCGCAATATGCGGGCTTGCAGAAGCTGTATGAGGGCTACGCCGCGCGCGGGCTTGCGGTGCTGGGCTTCCCATGCAACCAGTTCGGCAAGCAGGAGCCGGGCGACGCGGCGCAAATCGGCAGCTTCTGCGAAAAGAACTACGGCGTTACTTTCCCGATGTTTGACAAGGTAGACGTGAACGGTGCCAACGCGCATCCGCTGTTCCGCTTTCTGACCGGCGAGGCGCCCGGTCTGCTGGGTCTCGAAGCGATCAAGTGGAACTTCACGAAGTTTCTTATTGGCCGTGACGGCAACGTGGTCAAGCGCTATGCGCCTTTGACCAAGCCCGAGGCGATTGTCGAAGACATTGAAAAACTGCTGTAACCACGCGGCGCGCGCCGCGACGGCTTACAGAATTGGCGAAAACAGTCGGGCCACATGCATCAGCACGCGCCGTAGTGCGCTCGCGTGGCGGTACTCGTTGCGATCTATCTCACGAGATTCGGCGAAATCGGCGAGCAGCATTGCCTCGACTTCTTTCGCAAAATCGCGGTCGACCGTCATCACCATGATCTCGAAGTTCAGGCGGAACGAACGGTTGTCGAGATTGGCGCTGCCGACCGCCGCCGCCACGCTGTCGATCAGCACGACCTTCTGATGCAGGAAGCCCGGCTGGTAGCGAAAAATGCGGATGCCCGCGCGCAGCGAATCGTACGCATATAGTTTCGACGCTTCGAACACCACCACGTGATCGCGCCGGCTGGGAATCAGAATGCGGACGTCAACGCCGCGCAGCGCTGCGAGCCGTAGCGCCGAGAACACGGCTTCGTCCGGCACCAGGTAGGGCGTCGTAATCCAGATGCGCTCGCGCGCGGCATTGATCGCTTCGACGAAAAAGAGCGAGCAGGTTTCCTGCTTGTCGGCCGGGCCGCTCGGCACGACGAGGCAGTGCATGTCGTGGCCCGTTGCCGGGTGCGCGGAGTTGGCCGGGTCCGACGGCGCCGCGAGGTCGGGCGACGGCGCCGTCGGCAGATGGAGTTCAGGCAACTGCTGCGTTGCCCAGTACCAGTCTTCGGTGAACACGAACTGGATGCTGGCGACCGCCGGTCCGCGCACTTCGATATGAGTGTCGCGCCACGGCGAGAGCGGCGGCTTGCCGCCAAGATATTCCACGCCGACATTGTGGCCGCCGACAAACGCGCGTTCGCCGTCGACCGAAACGATCTTGCGATGGTTGCGGAAGTTCAGTTGCAGCCGGTTGACGAACCGGCGATTGGTGGCGAACGGATGCGTGTCCACGCCGCCCGCGCGCAGCGACGCGACATAGCGGTGCGGCAGATCGAAGCTGCCGATGCTGTCGTAGAGGAAGTACACGCGCACGCCTTGCTGGGCTTTCGCTATCAGTGCGTCTTTGAACATTTCGCCGAGCGCATCGTCGCGCACGATGAAGAACTGCACGATCACGTAATGGCGTGCGTTTTCGATGGCCTGGAAAATTGCCTCGAATGTCGCAGTGCCGTTCACCAGCGTGCGCACGGAATTGCCTGGCAGAAACGGCATGCCGCCCAGCCGTGTGAGCGAGTGGACGAGCCTGCCGCCAAGTGCATGCGCGGGGAGTTGGGCCGAAGAAGCAAGCCTGTCCCACTCTGGAGGATGCGCGTGCGCGCGCAGCAATTCGTTTTCGACGCGGCGCGCGTCGGCGTAACCCGCAAACTTGCTGCGCCCAAGAAAGAGGTATGGGACGAGCGTGAGATACGGCATCGCGACCAGCGACACGGCCCACGCAATCGCGCCTTGTGACGTGCGGGTATTGAGAATCGCGTGACATGCCGCGACCACGCCGAGTATGTGGGCGAGGGCCACCAGCGTGCCGACGTGAAGCAGGTCGAATTGCATAGGCAAGCGAAGGGATGGGCGAAGCGCTGCACGGCTCGCTGGACGAACACAGGCAGCTAAGCTAACAAGCTAAGGAACTAACGAGCTAACGACCTAACGGCGCCCATCTTACAGAACGCGCGCGGGTTGGGGGCGGGTTGGGTATTGTCTGAAACGACGGCAAGCGTTTGCACGGCGTCGCAACGACTGCGGGGAAGCTAACCGTGACCGACGGCTCAGGCATCCGCTGTGACCGAGCTTCTACCGGATCAGAGCAAGCATTTTGCATGAAGTCGCAGTGAGCAGCGGAAGCACTCACTGCGACTCACAACCAAGCCTCGACTCCGGCCCGGTGTCTGACCGGTTCAGACAGGCAGGTCGGCGGCCTGGATCAGGAACACGTTGTCGTCGCCGGCGCTCGTCGACAGCCACACGAGATTCAACCCGCCGAATGCCGCTTCCACATGCTGACGTTCGTTGCCGATTTCGATCACGAGCACGCCGTCTTCGGTCAGCCAGTTGCGCGCCTCGGCAATGATCCGCCGCACGATGTCCATGCCGTCGCTGCCGCCCGCGAGTGCCATTTCCGGCTCGTGCTTATATTCGGCGGGCAACTCCTGCATCGACGCGGCGTTCACATACGGAGGGTTGCTGATGATCACGTCGTAGCGGCGCTCCGCGAGCGGCGCATACAGGTCGCCTTCGAAGAGAGCGATGCGCTCTTCGAGTTTGTAGTCGTCCACGTTGCGCGCGGCGACTTCGAGAGCCGGCGCGGACAGGTCGACCGCGTCGATATCGGCATTCGGAAACGCATGCGCCGCAAGAATCGCGAGGCAGCCCGAGCCCGTGCAAAGTTCGAGCACGGCGCTGACCTGTTCGGGATCTTCAACGTAAGGTTGCAGCCCGTCCTGCAGCAACTCGCCGATGAACGAACGCGGCACGATCGCGCGTTCGTCGACGTAGAAGCGAAAGCCGTGCATCCACGCTTCCTGGGTGATGTACGCAGCCGGCACCCGCTCGGTGGCGCGACGTTCGATCACGTTGAGAACCGCGTCGATCTCAGCCGCGCTCAAGCGTGCGTCCATGAACGGATCGAGCAGGTCGAGCGGCAGATGCAGCGTGTGCAGCACCAGATAGGCGGCTTCGTCGTACGCATTGGCCGAGCCGTGGCCGAACGAGAGCCCGGACTGGTTAAAGCGCGATACCGCGAAACGCAGCAGGTCGCGGACAGTGGAAAAGGGCAGCGTCATCGCAATAGTCCTTGGATATTTCCCGGTTAAGCGATCAGTTGTTCGAGCACGCGGCGGTACACGTTTTTGAGCGGCTCGATGTGGGCGACGTCAATATGCTCGTCGATCTTATGAATGCTGGCGTTCAGCGGGCCGAACTCGACCACCTGTTGGCAGATCCGCGCGATGAAGCGGCCGTCCGAGGTGCCGCCGGTCGTCGACAGTTCGGTGCTCACGCCGGTTTCGTCCTTGATCGCTTTGGCCAGCGCGTTCGACAGATCGCCGTGGGGCGTGAGGAACGGCAGGCCGCTCACGGTCCACTGCAGGTCGTATTCGAGACCATGCCGGTCGAGGATCGCATGCACGCGATGCTGCAATCCTTCCACCGTGCTGGCTGTCGAGAAGCGGAAGTTGAACATGACGTCCGCGTGGCCTGGAATCACGTTGGTTGCGCCGGTGCCGCTATGGATATTCGACACCTGCCACGTGGTGGGCGGGAAGTATTCGTTGCCGTCGTCCCAGCGCTCGGCGACGAGTTCTGCGAGCGCGGGCGCGAGCAGATGCACTGGATTCCTGGCCAGATGCGGATAAGCGATATGGCCTTGCACGCCCTTGACGACGAGCTTGCCCGACATCGAACCGCGCCGGCCGTTTTTCACCGTGTCGCCGAACTGCGTGCTCGAAGTCGGTTCGCCGACGATGCAATAGTCCATGCGCTCGCCGCGCGCTTGCAGCGCCTCGACGACTTTGACGGTGCCGTCGGTGGCGGGGCCTTCTTCGTCGCTCGTGATCAGAAACGCGATCGAGCCGCGATGCCGCGGGTGCGCCGCGACGAACTCCTCGCTCGCGACCACGAAGCCGGCGATCGAGGTTTTCATGTCGGCTGCGCCGCGACCGTACAGCTTGCCGTCGCGATGCGTCGGTTCGAACGGCGCGGATTGCCATTGCTCCAGCGGGCCGGTGGGCACCACGTCGGTGTGACCGGCAAACGCGAGCAGCTTGCCCGCGCGGCCGTCAACGCCGCGTTTGACGGCCCACAGGTTCGTCACGCCGTTGGATTCAATGGTTTCGTGCTCGAAACCGAGCGCGGACAGGCGTTCGATCAGGAGGCGCTGGCAATGCTGATCGTCGGGCGTGACGGAGGCGCGCGCGATCAGTTGTTCGGTAAGGGCGAGGGTGCCGGACATGGATTCGATACAAGCCACTTTGGGATGAAAAAATGCCGGCTGGCGGTGACGCACCGCAGCCGGCAACAGCTTTGACGCAACGCGGCGACGCCGCGTTCAAGCAACACAATGCAGCAGCAGGGCACGCGGCGCAGCGCTCACGCGAACGCCGCCATGCTCACGCAAACAGCGCTGCATATTCTTCGGGCGAAAAACCAAGCGACTTCACGCGCCCATTGATCACCAGCACGGGCCGCTTGATGACCGACGGCTTGTGAATCATCAACGCGATCGCGCCCGGCTGGGTGTCCGCCGCCGCCTTCATGTCGTCGGACAGACCGCGCCACGTCGTGCCGCGGCGGTTCAGCAATGCGTCGAGCTTGACGTCTTTCAACCAGTCCTGCACGAGCGGCTCGGTCACGCCGGCTTTCTTGAAGTCATGAAACTCGAACTCCACGCCGTGCTCTTCGAGCCATACACGCGCTTTCTTCACGGTGTCGCAGTTCGGAATTCCGTAGACGACAGTCTTGGTGCCGCGCGCCATTAGTCGCCTCGCAGGAGCTCATTCAGGCCGACCTTCGCACGTGTCTTTGCGTCGACCTTCTTCACGATCACGGCGCAATAGAGGCTGTGCGAACCGTCCTTCGACGGCAGATTGCCCGCCACCACGACCGAGCCGGCCGGAATGCGACCGTATGTGACTTCGCCGGTTTCGCGGTCGTAGATCTTGGTGCTCTGGCCCAGGTACACGCCCATCGAAATCACCGAATTTTCTTCGACGATCACGCCTTCCACCACTTCCGAACGCGCGCCGATAAAGCAGTTGTCTTCGATGATGACCGGGTTCGCCTGCAGCGGCTCCAGCACGCCGCCGATGCCTACGCCGCCCGACAGGTGCACGTTCTTGCCGATCTGCGCGCAGGAACCGACGGTGGCCCACGTGTCGACCATCGAGCCTTCGTCGACATAGGCGCCGATGTTGGTGTACGACGGCATCAGCACGACGTTCTTCGCGATGAACGAGCCGCGGCGCGCGATGGCGGGCGGCACGACGCGAAAGCCGCCGGCGGCGAAGTCTTCAGCGGTGTAGTTGGCGAACTTCGACGGCACCTTGTCGTAGAACTGGCTGTAACCGCCCGCGGGCATCGGCGCGTTGTCTTCGAGGCGGAACGACAGCAGCACGGCTTTCTTCAGCCATTGATTGACGACCCAGTCGTCGTCTTTCTTCTCGGCGACGCGCAGCGCGCCCTTGTCCAGTTGCTCGATGGCGTGGGCGACGGCTTCACGCACGTCGGCCGGCGCGGCCTTGGGCGACAGCTCGGCGCGGTTGTCCCAGGCGGTGTCGATGATTTGCTGAAGTTGTTGCGACATATGCGTGCTTTCTGAAGAGTTGAAGTCTGAAGAAGGGAGGCGGTGCGCAAGGCGTTCGCCGGGAAAACGGAACAGGAACAATCAGCGGCAGGCCGCGCGACGAATCTGACGACGTGCCGGCCTGGAACCCGGCAAACTCAGCCCGCCAGCCCGCGGCAAAAATCGACGATGCGTTGCGCGCCCTGCGTGCATTCGTCGACGTCGGCGACGAGCGCGAGGCGCACGAAATTGCGGCCGGGATTCACGCCGTGCGCGGTGCGCGCGAGGAACGAGCCCGGCAGAACCGTCACATTATAGTCGGCGTAAAGACGCTGGGCGAACTCCGTGTCCGTGAGGCCGGTGCGCGAGACGTCGGCCCACAGATAGAACGCGGCGTCGGGCAGACGCACGTCGAGCACCGCGGCAAGCATCGGCGTGACGGTGGAAAACTTCTGCACGTATTTCGCGCGGTTCTCGCGCACGTGCGCTTCGTCGTTCCAGGCTGCGATGCTCGCGCTTTGAAACACCGTTGACAACGCCGCGCCGTGGTACGTCCGGTACAACAGGAAGTCTTTGAGGATCGCCGCGTCGCCCGCGACAAAGCCCGAGCGCATGCCGGGCACATTCGAGCGCTTCGACAGGCTCGACAGCATGATGAGTCTGTCATAACCGCGGCCGAGCTTGTGCGCGGCTTCGAGGCCGCCGAGCGGCGCGTTGGCTTCGTCGAAATAGATCTCGGAGTAGCACTCGTCGGAGGCGATCACGAAGCCGTGGCGGTCCGACAGCGCGAAGAGTTCGCGCCAGTCTTCGAGCGTCAGCACCGCGCCGGTCGGGTTGCCCGGCGAGCAGACATAGAGCAGTTGCGTGCGAGCCCATACGTCGGCCGGCACCGCCGAGTAATCGCACGCGAAGTTGCGCGCCGGGTCGCTATTGACGAAATAAGGCTCTGCTCCCGCGAGAATCGCCGCGCCTTCGTAGATTTGGTAGAACGGGTTCGGACAGAGTACGATCGCAGGCTCGCCTTTCGCATTGCGCTTCGGGTCGATGACCGTTTGTGCGAGCGCAAACAGCGCCTCGCGCGAACCCGAGACGGGCAGCACCTGGGTCGCGGGATCCACCGGCGGCAGGCCGTAGCGCTGCGTAACCCACTTCGCGATCGACTCGCGCAACGGCAGCGACCCCACGGTGGCCGGATACGCGGACAGACCGCCGAGCGAAGCGATCACGGCGTCGGTTATCAACGTGGGCGTCGGATGTTTCGGCTCGCCAATGCCGAAGCTGATATGCGGGAAGCCGGCGGCCGGCGCGACGTCTTTGAAAAGCGCGCGCAGCTTTTCGAACGGATAGGGCTGGAGGGAGTCGAGTAGCGGATTCACTGGGCGGATCGAGCCTGATCGAAGAGGGCGCGGAAAGATGCACGACGGCGCATGCGCTGGGCCGCGCCGCGCGAAAATAGCAGCGGCGGCGAGCAGGGGATTATAGCGTGCGCGGGGGCTGGCGTTGGGTCGCTGGCGGGCGTGGTCCACGGTTGAGCCTGCGGCAAGCGGGCCTTGGCCACGCCGACCGGACGCCAACGAATCTTCAACTAGAAGTAACCTGGCATCAACCAAAGCACCACCACCCGCCAGGCGGCGCAGTTAATGCGCTGCAGCGGGAACGACGCGGAACGTAACAGTCCGCGCAGAAACAAGGCAGGAGCAGCAATGTACGCAGCAATTGAGGAGACGTCCGGACGAGGAGCGCGCGAAAACGCCGCAGTCCGTGACACGAACAGCACCGTCTCGCGGAGAGCGTCGCCATGACAAACTGGCTTCGCACAGGGTGGCCGACGCTCGCGATCATGCTGGGCGCGTCGGTGTGGGGAATGATCTGGTATCCGCTGCGGATGCTCGCATCGCTCGGCGTGACCGGCACGGCCGCGAGCGCGCTCACGAGCGGCGCCGGGTGCCTGTTCGTGCTGCTGGTGCGCCATCGGGCGCTGAAAACCGTGCGCTGGCACTGGCTGCTGCCGGCGCTCGCGCTCGCCGCGGGCATCACGAATCTCGGCTTCGTGTGGGGATCGATCCACGGGCAGGTGATGCGCGTGCTTCTGCTCTTCTATCTGACACCTGCATGGACCGCGCTCTTCGCGCACTTCATCCTGCATGAACGCCTGACGTGGGCCGGCGCGGGGCTCGCCGCGCTGTCGCTGGCCGGCGCGATGACGATGCTGTGGTCGCCGCAGCTCGGCATTCCGCTGCCGGGCAATCTCGCGGAATGGGCGGGCCTTGCGGGCGGCATGGGCTTCGCAATGAGCAACGTGCTGATCCTGAAGACCAGCCGTGTATTGCCGCAGATGAAACCGGAGATGCGCACCGCGACCATCTTCGGCGGCGCGGCGATTTTCGGCGCTTGCGCGTCGCTATTCGAAGCGATGCCCGCGCCGCCCACCGGCGCACATCTCGCTACTGCCGCGTGGCTGGTGCTCGGCCTCGGTTTCCTGCTCGCGTCCAACAACATGCTCGTGCAATACGGGCTGTCGCGCGTGCCGGCCAACCGGGCGTCGATCATCATGCTGTTCGAACTCGTGGTCACGGCAATGTCCGCGTGGCTCTTTGCCGGGGAGACGCCCGGCCCGCGCGAATGGGCGGGCGGCGCGTGCATCGTGCTCGCTTCGGCGCTGTCGAGCTGGATGCATCGCACGAAGGCAATGCCGCCCGATCCCGCCAATCAGGATGCGGGCGAGGGCCCGGGCGACGACCCGGGCGCCAGGAGCGCCGCGAGGACATGCTCGGCCGACATCCACCAGCGCGACGGCCATAAGGACGGCAAGAACCGCCCACGCGCGATGGTATGATTGCCCCTCATTAGCCGGCGCATGCGCGGTGCGCGTGCAGCCGGCGCCCATGTCTCGAGGGCTGGCAAGGAGCGCGGGCCGCATCGCTGCAGCGGCACACGGCTCGTGCGGCCTTCGTGAGCCACCTATTTTTTCTCCCTTTCAAACAGCGAAATCGCCGTGCGTCTGACCTCGATCAAACTCGCTGGATTCAAGTCATTCGTCGATCCCACGCATTTCCAGGTTCCGGGCCAGCTAGTAGGCGTGGTCGGACCCAATGGATGCGGCAAGTCCAACATCATCGACGCCGTGCGCTGGGTGCTCGGCGAGTCGCGCGCCTCGGAGCTGCGCGGCGAGTCGATGCAGGACGTGATCTTCAACGGCTCGACTGCGCGCAAACCGGGCAGCCGCGCCAGCGTCGAACTCGTGTTCGACAACGCCGACGGGCGTGCCGCCGGGCAGTGGGGCCAGTATGCCGAGATCGCCGTGAAGCGCGTACTCACGCGCGACGGCACGTCGAGCTACTACATCAACAACCTGCCGGCGCGTCGCCGCGACATTCAGGACATTTTCCTCGGCACCGGTCTTGGCCCGCGCGCCTACGCGATCATCGGGCAGGGCATGATTGCGCGCCTGATCGAAGCGAAGCCCGAAGAACTGCGCGTCTTTCTCGAAGAAGCCGCGGGTGTCTCCAAGTACAAGGAGCGCCGCCGCGAGACGGAGAACCGCCTGCACGACACGCGTGAGAATTTGACGCGGGTCGAAGACATCGTCCGTGAACTGGGCACGAACCTCGAGAAGCTCGAAGCGCAAGCGGTGGTCGCCACGCGCTACAAGGAACTGCAAACCGACGGCGAAGAGAAGCAACGCCTGTTGTGGCTGCTGCGCAAGAACGAGGCGGGCAGCGAGCAGGAACGTCAGCAGCGCGCCATCGAACAGGCGCAAATCGACCTCGAAGCGCAGACAGCCAAGCTGCGCGAAGTCGAAGCGCAACTCGAAACGCTGCGCGTCGCGCATTACTCGGCGAGCGACGCGATGCAGGGCGCACAAGGCGCGCTATACGAAGCGAACGCCGAAGTGAGCCGGCTCGAAGCCGAAATCAAGTTCATCGTCGAATCGCGCAACCGCGTGCAGGCGCAAATCGCTGCGCTGACCGCGCAGCGTGAACAGTGGCAATCGCAGGCTGAAAAAGCGCAGGGCGATCTCGAAGACGCCGAAGAGCAACTCGCCGTCGCCGAAGAAAAGGCGGCGCTCGCCGAAGAAGAAGCCGCCGCGAAGCACGACGCAATGCCCGCCCTCGAAGCGCGCTGGCGCGATGCGCAAGCCGAACTGAATGCGGAGCGCGGCGGCATTGCGCAGACCGAACAGGCGCTCAAGCTCGAAGCCGCGCATCAGCGCAATGCCGATCAGCAATTGCAGCAGTTGCAGCAGCGTCACGAGCGGCTGAAGGCGGAAGCAGGCGGCCTCGACGCACCCGACGAAGCACAGCTCGAAGAGCTGCGCATGCAACTCGCGGAACACGAAGAGATTCTGCACGACGCGCAGACGCGTCTTGCCGATGCCCAGGAAACCCTGCCGCGTCTGGACGCCGAGCGCCGTGCCGCGCAGGACCGTGTGCAGGCGGAAAGCGCGCAGATTCATCAGCTCGACGCGCGCCTTGCCGCGCTCAAGCAGTTGCAGGAAAACGTCCAGACCGAAGGCAAGATTCAGCCGTGGCTCGAAAAGCACGAGCTCGGCGGCCTGCCGCGACTCTGGAAGAAGCTGCACGTCGAGTCCGGTTGGGAAGCCGCGCTCGAAGCCGTGCTGCGCGAGCGGCTCGCCGCGCTCGAAGTATCGAATCTCGACTGGGTCAAGGCGTTCGCTACCGACGCGCCGCCCGCCAAGCTCGCGTTTTACGCACCGCCCGTCGCCGGTCAGCCGGCCGCGGCGTCGTCCGCGCTTCGGCCGCTGCTGTCGCTCGTTCGTATCGACGACGCGGGCATCCGCGCGGTGTTGAACGACTGGCTCGGCCTTGCGTTCGTCGCCGACGATCTGCAGCAGGCGCTCAGTATGCGCTCGCAATTGCCCGAAGGCGGCTCGTTCGTCGTGAAGGCGGGGCACGTGGTGACGCGCGTCGGCGTGCAACTGTATGCGGCCGATTCGGAACAAGCCGGCATGCTGGCCCGTCAGCAGGAAATCGAAAATCTCGCGCGTCAGGTGCGCGCACAAGCCCTGCTCGCCGACGAAGCGAAGGCCGCCGCGATCCGCGCCGAAGCCGCGCACACGCAAGCGGCGCAGGCGCTGACCGACGTGCGTCAGCAGGCCGAGCGGGCGACCCAGCGCGTGCACGCGTTGCAACTCGACGTGCTCAAGCTCACGCAGGCGCACGAGCGTTACACGCAGCGCAGCACGCAGATTCGTGAAGAGCTCGAAGAGATCAACGCACAGATCGAAGAGCAGCGCGCGATGCGTGCGGAATCCGAAGCGAACTTCGAGCGTTACGACGGCGAACTCGCCGAATTGCAGGCGCGATTCGAAGATCATCAACTGGCTTTCGAGGCGCTCGACGAAGCGCTTACCGCTGCACGCGGCGAGGCACGCGATCTCGACCGCGCCGCGACCGACGCGCGCTTCGCCGCGCGCAACATGGCGAACCGCATCGACGAATTGAAGCGCAGCATTCAGGTCGCGCACGAGCAGAGCGAGCGGGTCGCGGCGTCGCTCGAAGACGCACGCGCCGAACTCGAAACCATCAACGAGCAGACCGCTCACACGGGCTTGCAGGACGCGCTCGACATTCGCGCGGTCAAGGAAGAGGCGTTGCACGCCGCGCGTCTCGAACTGGACGACCTGACTGCCAAGCTGCGTGCCGCGGACGAAACGCGTCTCACCGCCGAGCGCGCGCTGCAACCGCTGCGCGACCGCATCAACGAATTGCAACTGAAGGAACAGGCCGCGCGGCTGAACGGCGAGCAGTTCATCGAGCAACTGGCGGCAGCGGGCGTCGACGAGGCGGAACTGCAGGCCAAGCTCACGCCGGACATGAAGCCGTCGTATCTGCAGGGCGAAGTCACGCGCATCAACAACGCGATCACCGCGCTCGGTCCGGTCAACATGGCCGCGCTCGACGAACTCAAGGCGGCCACCGAGCGCAAGTCGTTCCTCGACTCGCAATCGGCCGACTTGACGAGCGCGATCGAGACGCTCGAAGACGCAATCCGCAAGATCGACGCGGAAACGCGCACGCTGTTGCAAGGCACGTTCGACGAAGTGAACCGTCATTTCGGCGAACTGTTCCCGCGTCTCTTCGGCGGCGGCCAGGCGAAGCTGATCATGACCGGCGACGAGATTCTCGACGCCGGCGTACAGGTGATGGCGCAGCCTCCGGGCAAGAAAAATTCGACGATCCACCTGCTGTCGGGCGGCGAAAAAGCGCTGACCGCAACCGCGCTCGTGTTCGCGATGTTCCAGTTGAATCCGGCGCCCTTCTGTCTGCTCGACGAAGTGGACGCGCCGCTAGACGACGCGAACACCGAACGTTTCGCCAACCTGGTACGCGCGATGTCGGACAAAACCCAGTTCCTTTTCATCTCGCACAACAAGATCGCGATGGAAATGGCGCAGCAACTGATCGGCGTGACAATGCAGGAGCAGGGCGTGTCGCGCATCGTTGCCGTCGACATGGAAACGGCTGCGGGTTTCGCCCAGAATATCGTTTAAGTTTTCGTTTGAATCAAGGAAGCGCGGGCGCCCGCGTTCAGCGCTGCGGCACTCGCCGCGCGATACGTGGGGCGGGCGTCAGGACGCGCAGATAAAGAATTGCTGATGGAGCATGCATGGACGAGTTGACACTCGGTTTGATCGGCGCGGGTGCCGTGGTGGTCGGGGGCGTGGTGGTGTACAACGCGTGGCAGGGCGCCAAGGTGCGCCGCAAGATGCCGCGGCCCATGCCCGCGGATGCCGCGGAAAATTTCGCGCGCGACGACCATCAGGAACAGAGCCCGTTCATCGAACCGGCTCGGCCCACAACGCGTCGCGAGCCCGTAGTGGGCGCAGAGGCATCCGCCGACACGGCGTCGGCCCGCGTCGAACCGACTTTTGGCGCGCCGGTAGGCGCGGCACCGCTTGATACGCCGGCCGACATTCAGGCAGAGACGACCACACCGAACGGCTATCTGTCGGACGGCGATGATGCTGAGGCGGAGGGTGGCACTAAGGGCGACGCCGGCAAGGACGCGGCGGCGGGTCAACAACCCGCGAGCAACGCGTCGCGCGAAGCGGACGAACAGATCGAGCCGATTCTGCCGGCTGCCACGACGATCTCGTCCGCGCCGCCGGCTATCGTCGATCGCCGGATCGACTGCATCGTGCCGATTCGTCTGAACGGACCGGTTGCGGGCGACAAGGTGATTCCGCTCGCGCAGCGTCTGCGCCGCGCCGGCAGCAAGCCGGTACATATCGAAGGCAAACTCGAGGGCGGCGCGTGGGAGTTGCTGCAAAACGGCGCGCGTTATGAAGAGCTGCGCGCGGCCGCGCAGCTGGCCAATCGCAGCGGTGCGTTGAACGAACTTGAGTTCTCCGAGTTCGTGACGGGCGTACAGCAGTTTGCCGACGCAATCGACGCCTCGCCGGAATTTCCCGACATGCTCGAAACAGTCGCGATGGCGCGTGAGCTCGACGGTTTCGCCGCGCAGTGCGACGCGCAGTTGTCGATCAACGTGCTCTCCGACGGTGCGCCGTGGTCGGCCAACTACGTGCAAGCCGTGGCCTCGCAAGACGGCTTGCTGCTTTCGCGCGACGGCACGCGCTTCGTCAAGCTCGACGCGCGCCAGATTCCGGTGTTCATGCTGCAGTTCGGCGACACGAACTTCCTGCGCGACGACCTCACGTACAAGGGCGGTCAGATGATCACGCTGGTGCTCGACGTGCCGGTGGCCGACGAAGACATCTTGCCGTTCCGTCTGATGTGCGACTACGCGAAGTCGCTGGCCGAGCGCATTGGCGGGCGGGTGGTGGACGACGGCCGTCGCCCGTTGCCGGAGACCGCGCTGCTCGCCATCGAAAAGCAGTTGATGACGCTTTACGCGAAGCTCGAACAGGCCGGCATTCCGGCAGGATCGCCGGCCACTCGGCGTCTGTTCAGTCAGTAACCCGCCGCGTTTCAAAACGCCTCGAACGGCCGCGCAATGCGCGGCCGTTGTCGTTTTGAAGAGTAACGCCGCCGACTTTCGCATACACGCGCTCAGGTCTGCAAGCTGGCCATTCGGCCGATGTAAAGGGGCACGCTTCCTGCGATAATCCAGTGTCCAATTTCACTGAAGAAGCGCCTACAGCATGGCTCGAACTCCCGCCTCAGATCCAGCAACCAGCGCTCCGGCCGAGCGGGCCGCGTGGCTGCGCGCGGAACTCGAACGCGCCAATTACGCGTACTACGTTCTCGACCAGCCCGACTTGCCGGACGCGGAGTACGACAAGCTGTTCAAGGAACTGGAGAGTATCGAGGCGCAGCATCCCGATCTGATCGTCCCTGATTCGCCTACGCAGCGCGTTGGTGGCGAGGCGGCAAGCGGGTTTGAGCCGGTCGTCCACGACCAGCCCATGCTGTCACTGAACAACGGTTTCGCGGACGAAGACATCCTCGCGTTCGACAAGCGCGTGGGCGACGCACTCGGCAACAATGCGAAGGAACCGCCGGTGCCGGTCGACTACGCGGCCGAGTTGAAGTTCGACGGCCTCGCGATCTCGCTGCGCTATGTCGACGGCGTGTTCGTGCAGGCCGCCACGCGCGGCGACGGCACGACTGGCGAGAACGTCACGGAGAACGTCCGCACGATCCGCTCTATTCCGCTCAAGCTGAAGGGCAAGCGCGTGCCGCACATACTCGACGTGCGCGGCGAAGTGCTGATGTTCAAGCGCGACTTCGAGCGTCTGAACGAACGTCAGCGCGCCGCGGGTCACAAGGAGTTTGCCAATCCGCGCAACGCCGCAGCGGGCAGCTTGCGTCAGCTCGATTCGAAAATCACCGCGCAAAGGCCGCTGTCGTTCTTTGCGTATGGCATTGGCGTGCTCGAAGGCGTCGAGATGCCGGCCACGCATAGCGAACTGCTCGACTGGTACAAGGAACTCGGCTTGCCCGTCAATGCGGAGCGCGCGGTCGTGAAGGGCGCCGAAGGTCTGCTCGCGTTTTTCCACGCGGTCGGCGAGAAGCGCGACAAGTTACCGTACGACATCGACGGCGTCGTGTACAAGGTCAACCGGCGCGACGAGCAGGAGACGCTCGGCTTCGTGTCGCGTGCGCCCCGTTTCGCGCTCGCGCACAAGTTCCCGGCGCAGGAAGCGTTGACCAAACTGGTCGCGATCGACGTGCAAGTGGGGCGCACCGGCGCGATCACGCCCGTGGCGCGCCTTGAGCCCGTGTTCGTCGGCGGCGCGACTGTCACGAACGCCACGCTGCACAATGAAGACGAAGTGCGTCGCAAGGACATCCGTATCGGCGACACGGTGATCGTGCGGCGCGCGGGCGATGTCATTCCGGAAGTGGTGAGCGCGCTCATCGACCGCCGCCCGCCTGACGCGCATGAATTCGTGATGCCCACGCATTGTCCGGTGTGCGGCTCGAACATCGAGCGGCTACCCGACGAGGCGATTGCGCGTTGCACCGGCGGCCTGTTCTGTCCGGCCCAGCGCAAGCAGGCGTTGTGGCACTTCGCGCAGCGGCGCGCGTTGGACATCGACGGGCTGGGTGAGAAAATCATCGACCAACTGGTAGAACAGAACCTGGTGCGCACGCCCGCCGATCTGTTCAACCTCGGCTTCTCGACGCTCGCCGAGCTCGACCGTTTCGCCGACAAGTCCGCGCAGAACCTGCTCGACTCGCTCGAAAAGGCCAAGCACACTACGCTTGCCCGTTTTATTTACGCGCTCGGCATCCGCCATGTCGGCGAATCCACGGCGAAAGATCTGGCGAAGCACTTCGGCTCGCTTGATCCGATCATGGAGGCCTCGGTGGAAGCATTGCTGGAGGTCAACGACGTCGGGCCGGTCGTCGCCGAATCGATTCACCAGTTTTTCGCCGAAGAGCATAACCGCACGGTGATCGAGCAACTGCGCGCGCCGGGCAAGGTCACGTGGCCTGAGGGCCCGCCCGCGCCGAAGGCGCCGCAGGGCGTGCTGGCCGGCAAGACCGTTGTGTTGACGGGCACCTTGCCGAGCCTCGCTCGCGAGGAGGCGAAGGAAATGCTCGAAGCGGCCGGCGCGAAAGTGGCCGGCTCGGTGTCCAAGAAAACAGACTATGTGGTGGCGGGGGCCGAAGCAGGCAGCAAGTTAGCGAAGGCCGAGGAACTCGGCATTCCCGTACTCGACGAAGATGGTATGCGTAAGCTCCTGGAGGGGCAGTTATGATCCGCGAAATTCTCAAGATGGGCGATCCGCGCCTGCTGCGCATTGCCGATCCGGTCGATCACTTCGACACGCCGCAATTGCACGAACTCGTGAAAGACATGTTCGAGACCATGCACCATGCGAACGGAGCGGGGCTCGCCGCGCCGCAGATCGGTGTCAATCTGCAGGTGGTGATCTTCGGGTTCGGCAGCAACGAACGGTATCCGGATGCACCGCCGGTGCCGGAAACGGTGTTGATCAATCCGACTATCACGCCGGTTTCGCTGGATATGGAAGAGGGCTGGGAGGGTTGCCTGTCTGTTCCGGGCCTGCGCGGCGCGGTCAGCCGCTTTTCGATGATCAAGTATCACGGCTTCGACCAGTACGGCACGCCGATCGACCGCGTCGCCGAAGGCTTTCATGCGCGCGTCGTACAGCACGAATGCGATCACCTGATCGGCAAGCTGTATCCAATGCGGATTACCGACTTCGCCAAGTTTGGCTTTACAGAAGTGCTGTTTCCGGACATGGATCCGAATAGCGACGATTGATGCGGCCCGTTGGCCCTTGGCCCTTGGCCGGCGCCGCGCGTTGATAATAAAAAACCCACGCAAAAGCGTGGGTTTTTTATCGGGCTGCTGCGGCGCTCGATGCGCTTCAAGATCACATGAAGCGGTCGATCTCGCAGCCTCTGAGCTTGCCGGATGACGTCAGAACGACTCGTCCGGTGCGAGGTAGCGCCACTGGCCAGGCGGTAGCGCGCCAAGCATCACACGGCCCATCCGCACGCGTTTCAGGCCAAGAACCTCGAGGCCGACCAGTTCGCACATCCGGCGAATCTGGCGCTTCTTTCCTTCGCGCAGCACGAAGCGCAACTGCTCGCCGTTTTGCCAGTTGACTTGCGCCGGCTTGAGCGGAACGTCGTCGAGCGAGAGACCGTGACACAAGAGCGCGAGGCTTTCCGGCGGGAAGTGACTTTCGACGTCGACCGTGTGCTCGCCGTAGGCGACGCGCACCAGATACTCCTTGTCGATGTCGGAATGGCCGCCGATCAGCTGCTTCGCGATGCGGCCGTCCTGCGTCAACACCAGCAAGCCTGTCGAATCGATGTCGAGACGCCCGGCCGGCGCGAGTTGCCGCAAATGTGCGACGGAGAAGCGAATGTCCGAGCGGTCGCCCTCCCAGCGATTCTCCGGCGTGACGAGCGTGATGGCCGGCTGGTAGCCGTCTTCCGCCTGGCCCGACACGTAGCCGACAGTCTTATGGATCAGCACCGTGACCTGGCTTGCTTGCACGGCCTCGGCAGCGGGATCGATCTCGATCCGCTGATCGGGGCGAACCTTCGTGCCTAACGTGTCGATCCGCTCGCCGTCGACGAGCACCCAGCCTTTCTCGATCCATTCGTCGGCTTCGCGGCGCGAGCACAGGCCCAGTTCGGACATGAGCTTGGAGAGGCGCAGGGTGCCGGGCGCGTCCTCGATATCCCGACGCGGCGTGCGCGGGGCAGCCTCAGTGTGCGGGCGATGTTCGGCCGGAGCGGCGCCGCGCGACTTGCTGGCTCGCGCGGGGCGGTCGTCGGTGAAACGGCGTTCGGCCGCCGGCGCCTTGTCGAAGCTGCGTGCCGGGCGTTCCGCACGGTCGGTGCGCGGGGCGGCGCGGTCACCGAATTCGCGGCGAGCCGGTGCGCGGTCGCCTCGGTCGCCCCGGTCCCCTCGTGCGTCGGCAGTTGCGCGGGCCGGACGATCGGCGCGGTCGCCATAGCCGCTCTTGACGGGCTTGGCAAAGCTGCGCTCGCCGCGCTCGCTTTCGGCGCGTCGAGGCGCGCTGTCGCTGCGCGGTCCGCGCTCGCCGCCGCGGCGGTCTTGCGAGGCGCCGCGGTCTGCGCTGAAGCGGGGGCGGTCGGAAGCGTCGCGTTCACCGCGCGTCGGACGCTCGCCACGCTGGCCGCCTTCCGCGGGACGGCCTGCTCCTGTCCGCGGGCCGCTGGTCGGACGGCGTTCGCCGCCGAAGCCGCGCGAGGCGCCGCGGTCTGCGTTTCCTTCGAAACGTCGAGGCGCGCGGTCGGTGCTGCTGGTGCGGTCTTCGAAACGGCGTGGGGCGCGTTCGCCGCGTTCAGCACTTGGGCCACGGGGCGACCGCTCGCTGCTACCAGCACGGTCTTCAAAGCGGCGGGGCGCGCGGTCAGTGCTGCCCGAGCGATCTTCAAAGCGGCGCGGTGCGCGTTCGCTGCGTTCGGCACTTGGGCCACGGGGCGACCGTTCGCTGTTACCAGCACGGTCTTCGAAGCGGCGGGGCGCGCGGTCAGTGCTGCTCGAGCGATCTTCAAAGCGGCGCGGTCCGCGTTCGCTGCGTTCGGCGCCAGGTCCACGCGGCGGCCGCTCGCTGTTACCAGCACGGTCTTCGAAGCGGCGGGGCGCGCGGTCGGTGCTGCCCGTGCGATCCTCAAAACGGCGCGGTGCGCGTTCACCGCCCGGGCCACGAGGTGCACGCTCGCCACCACCTGTCCTATCCTCAAACCGACGCGGTGCGCGCTCGCTGCGTTCACCGCCAGCGCCGCGCGGCGCCCGCTCGTCGCCAGCCGCGCGGTTTTCGAACCTGCGCGGCGCGCGCTCACCACCCTCACGCCGCGGACCACGCTCGCCGCTTCCTTCGAAACGCCGCGCCGGTGCGCCCGCATTCTCGCTGCGCGGCGGCCGGTCAGACGTCGCACGTCGTGCGCCGCCGGCCCCGCCCGCTTCGCGTTCGCGCGAGAACGAGCCTTCCGCGCGGGGCGCACGCGGTCCGCGCGCGCCTGCGCCAGCCGGACGCTTCCCACCGGACGACGTCCCCGCGCCTTCGCCTCGCGGGCCGCTCGGGTCCGCCATCGACGATTTAGGTCCTGCCGGCCGTGTCGGCTTACGTGCCGACGTGCTGCCGCTACGGACAGGGGCGCGTTCGGACGAAGCCGGCCGCGGGTGCTTGGCTGTTAATTTGTCTCGCATGAAATCTCACACTGCGATCGCGCGCAGCAGTTCCGTCTCGACCTGAATTTGCAGGCGGTTGTCCGACAGACCGTGTCCGTCCAGCAGAAACACGTCCTCGACGCGTTCGCCGAGCGTGTTGATCCGCGCCGACGCGACGCCGACCCGGTGTTCGGCCAGCACGCGCGCGATCGAATAAAGAAGGCCTGGCCGGTCGTTCGCCGACACGGACAGGATGTAGTACTGGCCGCGCTCGTCGGCCCGAAGATCGACGCGCGGTGTAACAGGGAAGGTTCGCGAAAGCCGCGACAAGCGGCCTTTCGACGGCCCCGGGAGCCAGGTGCCGTCGCCGGTTAGGCGCGCGGTCAGTTCCTGCTCGACGAGATTGGCAATGTCGCGATAATGCACGTCTTCTTCGGTATGCGCGACGAGGAAATTATCCAGCGCATAGCCGTGACGCGTGGTGCTGACCCGGGCATCGAGCACCGACAGGCCGTTGCGGTCGAAATACGCACAAATGCCGGCGAACAGATCCGGCTGGTCCTTCACATACACGAGCACCTGAAGCGCTTCGCCGATCGGAGAGGGGCGGGCGCGAACGATCGGTGTGGGCGTCTCGACGTAGCGGTAGAGCACGCGCGTTTGCCATGCGATGTCCGCCGCGTCGTGGCGTAGGAAGTAGCCGACGTCGAGCTTGTCCCACAGTGCTTTCTGCGCGCCTTCCGGCACCGTCTCGAGGCGCAGGAGCGCGAGCGCCTCTTCCTGACGCGACTCCAGTTCCGAATGCGCGTCCGGACGGGCGCCGCCGAGCACTGCGAGCGTCGCGCGGTACAGGTCTTCCAGCAGCTTGCCCTTCCACGTGTTCCAGACTTTTGGACTGGTCCCGCGGATGTCGGCCACGGTCAGCAGATACAGCGCGGTCAAACGGCGTTCGTTGCCGACCAGTTCGGCGAAACGCTTGATGACCTCCGGGTCGCTCGTGTCCTGCTTCTGCGCGACCTGGCTCATGGTCAGGTGCTGCTGCACGAGCCAGACCACCAGGTCGCCGTCTTCGCCCTCGATGCCGTGATTGCGGCAGAAACGCCGCGCGTCGGCCATACCGAGCGTGGAGTGGTCACCGCCGCGGCCCTTGGCGATATCGTGAAACAGCGCCGCGACGTACAGCACCCATGGCCGGTCGAAGCCGACGATCAACTGGCTGCAGAACGGATACTCATGCGCGTGTTCGGCGACCGCGAAGCGCCGCAGATTGCGCAGCACCATCAGAATGTGCTGGTCGACCGTGTAGACGTGATACAGGTCGTGCTGCATCTGTCCGACGATGCGCCGGAAGTTGAGCAGATAGCGCCCGAGCACGCTCGTCTGGTTCATCAGGCGCAACGCGTGCGTGATGCCGGCCGGCTGCTTCAGGATGTCCATGAAGAGGCGCCGGTTTTCCGGATCACGCCGCCAGTGCTGGTCCATGACCTCGCGCGCGTTGTAGATGGCGCGCAGCGTGCGCGCCGACAGGCCTTTGACACCCGGCGTCTGCTCGTACAGCAGGAACGCTTCGAGGATCGCGTTCGGCTCGCGCTGAAACACATCGTCGCTCGCAATTTCGAGCATGCCCTGTTTTTCGACGAAGCGGTCCGACAGCACGCGGGTAATGCCGCTCGTGCTCGGGAAAAGCTGCGCCTCGATGTTCTGGATCAGGATGGTGGCAAGCTGCGTGACCGCCTTGGCGGCCCAGTAATAGCGGCGCATCAGCTGTTCGCTTGCGCGCTTGGTGGCGGTGGGCTTGTAGCCGAAACTTTCTGCCACCGCAGTTTGCAGGTCGAACACCAGAATGTCCTGACGACGGCCGGCGGTGACGTGCAACCGGGCGCGCAGCGACTTCAGGAAGCCTTCGTTGCGCCGCAGTTCCTGCGCTTCGCGCTCTGTAATGAGACCGCGCGCTTCGAGTTCGCGCCAACTGCTGCCGAAACCGGCCGCCTGGGTGATCCATAGAATCAGCTGCAGATCCCGCAGCCCACCCGGGCTTTCCTTGATGTTCGGCTCGAGCGCGTAAGGCGTGTCCTGAAACTTGGCGTGGCGCTGGCGCATTTCCAGAACTTTGGCCTGGAAAAACGCTTTCGGGTCGAGCGCCTCGCGATAACGCTTTGCGAAGTCGTCGAACAGCGCCGCGCTGCCCGTAATGCGCCGCGCTTCCAGCAGCGACGTGCGCACGGTCACGTCGTTGGCGGCTTCTTCGAGACACTGCGAAACGCTGCGTACGCTGCTGCCGAGTTCCAGTCCCAGATCCCATGCCAGGCTGATGAAACGCTCGATACGCGCTTCGAGGTGTTCGAGCGGCGCATCGGGCAGCAGCACCAGAATGTCGATGTCGGAGTGCGGCGCCAGTTCGCCACGGCCATAACCGCCCACTGCGAGGAGCGCAAGATCCGAGGGCAGTTCGCAGGTGTTCCAGGCGGCGCGCAGCGAGTCGTCGGTGGTGCGCGAAAGCGCCGCCATCAACGCTTCCACGTTGGTGGCGGTCTTGAAGCGTTCCAGCAACTGGGCTTTGGCCACTTTGTAGTCCGCCTTGAGCGACTTGGCATGGGACGGGGCGACGGCTGGAACACTACTCATGGGCGGCTGAAGGTCGGGGAGCGAAATCGGTCAGGCCGTGGCGGCGACCATCGGCGGGCGCGCGGGCGTGCCGGCGGAAACGGTCAGTACGTCGTGGCCGGATTCCGTCACGAGCACTGTGTGCTCCCATTGTGCCGAGAGGCTGCGGTCTTTGGTCTTGACCGTCCACTGGTCGGGCATGGTGCGGATGTCGCGGCGGCCGGCGTTGATCATCGGCTCGATCGTGAAAATCATGCCGGCTTGCAGTTCGAGCCCTGTGCCGGGACGGCCATAGTGCAGAATCTGCGGATCTTCATGGAACACCGTGCCGATGCCGTGGCCGCAATACTCGCGTACCACGCTGTAGCCTTGCGCCTCGGCGTGTTTCTGGATTGCGTAGCCGATGTCACCCAGATGCGCGCCCGGGCGCACCTGGTCGATGCCGAGCCACATGCATTCGAAAGTGGTCTGAACGAGCCGTTTGGCAAGAATCGAACCCTCGCCCACGATGAACATCCGGCTCGTATCGCCAAAATAGCCGTTCTTGATCACCGTTATGTCGATGTTCAGTGCGTCGCCATTCTTGAGCGTCTTGTCGCCGGGAATGCCGTGGCAGATCACGTCGTTGACAGAAATGCAGGTGGCCTTGGGGTAGGGCGGATAGCCGGGCGGCTGATAGTTCAGCGGCGCGGGGACCGTGCCCTGTTCCTTCAGCATGTATTCGTGACACAGGCGGTCGAGTTCGCCGGTCGTGACGCCGGCGGTGACGAACGGCGTGATGTAATCGAGCACTTCGCTCGCCAGTTTGCAGGCGACGCGCATTTGCGCGATATCGTGTTCGTTTTTTAGCGTGATAGCCATGAGTCGGGCCTGAAATGCGATTTATCCCGGGATTATCGCACCATATTCCCGGTGCCGCAGCGTTTTGGCGGTCGCCGGACGGCTTTTGCGCCGGGATTGATGCCCCGTCATTTATGGCCTCGCGGTGGGGCGCGAAGCGGCGGGAAGCGTCCGGGTGCAACCAGCGGCAGCAAAGACGGGCAACCGGGCAGGTTGAGTCGGCCGATAGTCGCATGCTATAATCTTTGGCTAAGTCGGTCCTTCTCTTGTCGCCGCTGGCTACCCGTCTGGGCAGTCAGCAGTGTCAGGCAGATGTGAGCGACGCTTCCCGTGGCGCTGGCTGCCCGAGCCATGGGAAAAGCTGTACCGGGCAGCAGACTCGCAAGCCGGCGCACCCAGGGTGTCCGCGGCGCGTAGCCAGGCAAGACTTGACCTGGCAGCGCGGCGGATACGGCAGCCGGCTTAAGACCCAACCCTCGCGGAGATTTTCATGGCAGTTACCATGCGTCAAATGCTGGAAGCCGGTGTCCACTTCGGTCACCAAACGCGCTTCTGGAACCCGAAGATGGCCCCCTTCATTTTCGGTCATCGCAACAAGATTCACATCATCAACCTCGAAAAGACGCTGCCGATGTACAACGACGCGCTGAAGTACGCGCGTCAGCTGGCAGCAAACCGCGGCACGATCCTGTTCGTCGGCACGAAGCGTCAATCGCGCGACACGATCGCTCAGGAAGCGCAGCGCGCGGGTATGCCGTACGTCAACGCACGCTGGCTCGGCGGCATGCTGACCAACTTCAAGACGCTGAAGGTGTCGATCAAGCGCCTGAAGGACATGGAAGCAGCGCTGGAAGCAGGTGAAACGGAACGCATGAGCAAGAAGGAAGCGCTCCTGTTCGAACGCGAAATGGCCAAGCTGCAAAAGTCGATTGGCGGCGTGAAGGACATGGGCGGCATTCCGGACGCGATTTTCGTGGTCGACGTCGGCTACCACAAGATCGCTGTTACCGAAGCTAACAAGCTCGGCGTGCCGGTCATCGCAGTGGTCGATACGAACCACTCGCCGGAAGGCATCGACTACGTGATCCCGGGTAACGACGACGCCAGCAAGGCCGTCGCTCTGTACGCGGCTGGCGTGGCTGACGCGATCCTCGAAGGCCGCGCCAATGCGGTCAACGAAGTGGTGCAGGCTGCACGCGGCGACGACGGCGACGAGTTCGTCGAGGTCAACGCGGAAGCGTAAAGCTGCCCTGTGTCCGGCAAAAAAGGGGGCTTTCTACAGGCCCCCTTTTTTTAAGCCGCGACGCCGTAGTGGGGCGCTGTCTCCGGCTGGGGCTGTGTCCGACGCGTTATCCGTAAAAAATGCGCATAACGCTGAAACGAATTCTTGCCGCCGGTATCGAAGTCCGGGCGGCGTGTGACAGATCGAACTCAAGGAGCAAATGATGGCGGCAATTACCGCAAGCATGGTTGCAGAACTGCGCGCAAAGACCGACGCGCCGATGATGGAATGCAAGAAAGCGCTGACGGAAGCCGACGGCGACATGGCGCGCGCTGAAGAGCTGCTGCGCGTGAAGCTGGGCAACAAGGCGAGCAAGGCTGCATCGCGCGTCACGGCTGAAGGCGTGGTCGCCTCGTTCATTGGCGGCAATGCGGGTTCGTTGGTCGAACTGAACTGCGAAACCGACTTCGTCTCGAAGAACGACGACTTCCTGGCTTTCTCGAAGAAGATCGCCGAGCTGGTCGCAACGCAAAACCCGGCTGACGTCGCCGCGCTGGCGGCTCTGCCGCTCGACGGCCAGACCGTCGACGCAGTGCGTCTCGCGCTGGTCGGCAAAATCGGTGAAAACCTGTCGATCCGCCGTTTCGTGCGTTTCGAGACGTCGAACAAGCTGGCTGCGTATCTGCACGGCACGCGCATCGGCGTGCTGGTCGAGTACACGGGTGCAGACGAGCAGGTCGGCAAGGACGTGGCTATGCACATCGCCGCCATGAAGCCGGTCTCGCTGTCGTCGGACGACGTGCCGGCGGATCTGATCGCCAAGGAACGCAGCATCGCTGAGCAGAAGGCCGCCGAATCGGGCAAGCCGGCTGAAATCGTCGCCAAGATGGTCGACGGCAGCGTGCAGAAGTACCTGAAGGAAGTGTCGCTGCTGAACCAGACGTTTGTTAAGAACGACAAGCAGACGATCGAGCAGATGCTGAAGGCTGGCAACGCGAGCGTCCAGAAGTTCGCGCTGTTCGTGGTCGGCGAAGGCATTGAGAAGAAGCAGGACGACTTCGCTGCTGAAGTCGCCGCTCAAGTGGCTGCTGCAAAGCAACAATAAGCTTCACCTAAGCTTCAGCTAGTACCGTTGTACCCGCGGCAGAGCAAGACTGTGCCGCGGTCGGCAGCGCCGCAAGGCTGCGCGCGGGTCGACCCCCGCTGTGCAGCCGCCATTGACGAGCCTCATGTGTCGATCAATTTGGCGGCGCTTGCCCGAATCAGCATTTCACCCCTACATTAGTCCCTTGTTGTTGCCCTGTTCTGCGCGATCTGGATACCCCTATGCCCACTGCCTACAAACGCGTTCTGCTCAAACTCTCCGGTGAAGCTCTGATGGGCGATGATGCCTTCGGCATCAATCGCGCGACCATCGAACGAATGGTGGCGGACGTGGCCGAAGTGGTCCGTCTTGGAACGCAGTTGGCCGTGGTGATCGGCGGCGGCAATATTTTTCGCGGTGTAGCAGGCGGCGCGGCCGGTATGGACCGCGCCACGGCCGACTACATGGGCATGCTGGCCACCATGATGAACGCGCTGGCACTGCAGGACGCCATGCGGCATGCAGGCATCGAGGCGCGTGTGCAGTCCGCGCTGCGTATGGACCAGGTGGTCGAGCCGTATATCCGCCCGCGCGCGATTCGCCAGCTCGAAGAAGGTAAAGTCGTGATTTTCGCGGCCGGAACCGGCAACCCGTTCTTCACGACCGACACGGCCGCCGCGCTGCGCGGCTCGGAAATCGGCGCTGAAGTCGTGCTGAAAGCCACCAAGGTGGACGGCGTCTACTCCGCCGACCCGAAGAAAGATCCGAGCGCGACGCGCTACACGACGATCAGCTTCGATGAGGCAATCGGCCGCAATCTGCAGGTCATGGACGCGACCGCGTTCGCGCTGTGCCGCGACCAGAAGCTGCCGATCCGCGTGTTTTCGATCGTCAAGCCGGGCGCGCTCAAGCGTATCGTGCTCGGCGAGGACGAGGGCACCCTCGTCCACGTGTAAACTCTCGTTCACATAAGTGGGCTTCGACGCGGGCCCGGGCCGCCGCATATCGCGCGTGCTGGCCGGCTCGCACAGTTTTGAAGGTTCGGAGGTTTAAAAATGTCTGTGGCTGATATCAGGAAGGGCGCTGAGCAAAAGATGCAGCGTTCCATCGACGCGTTCAAGAACGATCTGTCGAAAATCCGTACGGGTCGTGCGCACACGGGCCTGCTCGATCACATCCAGTGCGACTACTACGGCTCGCCGGTGCCTATTTCTCAGGTCGCGAACCTGACGCTGATCGACGCACGCACGATCGGCGTTCAGCCGTGGGAAAAGAAGATGGTTCAAGTCGTCGAAAAGGCGATCCGCGAGTCGGACCTGGGTCTGAACCCGGCTACGCAGGGCGACGTGATCCGCGTACCGATGCCCGCGCTGACCGAAGAACGCCGCCGCGAACTGACGAAAGTGGTCAAGAGCGAAGCCGAAACGGCCAAGATCGCTGTCCGCAATCTGCGCCGCGACGCTAACGAGCAACTGAAAAAGCTCGTCAAAGATAAAGAAATTTCGGAAGACGACGAGCGCCGTGCAGGTGACGACATTCAGAAGCTGACGGACAAATTCGTCGCTGAAATCGACAAGCTCGTCGTGACCAAAGAAGCAGAGATCATGACGGTGTAATGCTGCTCGGCTCCGTCCAGACGCGGAGCCGGCACGGGTTTTCCTGCCCCTTCAGGGGCTGGCGCTAAATGTCGGTCATGCAGCGCCAGGTCTGGGAGCATTCACCAATTCAAGGTTTGCACTTCTTCATTTGCAGTTATTGTCCCGACGGCCATGACCTACACCAGTTCAACCGTGCGCGTGCCTGATGTCGCCGCGGTGCCGCGACACATCGCGATCATCATGGACGGCAATGGCCGTTGGGCCACCCAGCGCCGCTTGCCGCGCGTGGCCGGTCATACGCGCGGCGTCGACGCTGTGCGTGCAGCCGTCGAGGCGTGCGCCCGTCAGGGCGTCGAATATCTGACGCTGTTTGCCTTCAGTTCCGAAAACTGGCGTCGGCCGAACGAGGAAGTGTCGTTCCTCATGCGCCTGTTCGTCACCGCGCTCGAGCGCGAAATCGGCAAGCTGCACGCGAACGGCATCCGTTTGCGGGTGGTCGGCGATCTCGAACGTTTCGATACGCGCATCCGCGATCTGATCAAGCGCGCCGAGACCAAGACCGCGCGCAATACGCGCCTCACGCTGACCATCGCAGCCAATTACGGCGGTCGCTGGGACATCATGCAGGCCACCCGCAAGCTCGCCGAGCAGTCGGCGCTGGCGGGTAAGGCGGTCGAGGTGAACGAGGAATCGTTCGCCGAACATCTGTCCATGGCCTATGCGCCCGAGCCCGATCTGTTCATCCGCACGGGCGGCGAGCGGCGCGTCAGCAATTTCCTGCTGTGGCAACTCGCCTACACCGAGTTCTACTTCACCGACATCTTCTGGCCGGATTTCGACGCCGACGCCCTCGGACACGCAATCGCATCATATGCGGAGCGCGAGCGCCGTTTCGGCCGCACCAGTGCTCAACTCGAGCCGCAATCGCAAAACGTCGATTCGCTTCCATGCTAAAAACCCGTGTCATCACGGCGGTCGTCCTCCTGGCGGTGTTCCTGCCCGTCACGTTGTTCGCGCCGGTCGGCGCGTTCGGCGCGCTGATTGCGTTCGTCGTCGTGTTTGCAGCGTGGGAATGGGCGCGCCTGCTCAAGCTGGGCGGCGCGGGCCCCGTCATTTACGCGCTGGTGGCGGCGGTGGCGCTAGTGGCCAGCACGCGTCTCGGCATCGGCGTCGACGATGCGCGGCCGTTTTACAAAGCGGCCGCCATTTTCTGGGTGATCGCCGGCCCGTTCGTGCTGCTGCGCAAACCGACGCTCGCTCAGGGCGCGTGGCGTAACTTCCTGTTTCTTGCCGGGATTGTGATATTCGTCGCGTGCTGGCATGCTCTCGTCGCCGCGCGCATGCAGGGTGTGCCGTTCGTGCTGTCGCTGCTGCTATTGGTATGGCTCGCCGATATCGGCGCATACTTCTCGGGGAAGGCGTTCGGCAAGCACAAGCTCGCGCCCGCCATCAGCCCGGGCAAGACGTGGGAGGGCGCGATCGGCGGCTGGCTCGTCGTCATGATTGTCGCGCTGGCGGCGGTCGTTTTGCATGCGTTCGAGCCGACCCTGTATTCCAGCTTGTGGGCGCATTGGGGCGCCCCGCGTGCGCTGCTTGCGCTGACCCTGCTGGTGGTGTTCAGCGTGGTAGGCGACCTTTTTGAATCCATGATGAAGCGCCAGGCCGGCGTGAAAGATTCGAGCGGCCTGTTGCCGGGGCACGGTGGCGTGCTCGACCGCATCGACGCATTGTTGCCGGTGCTGCCGCTTGCCATGCTGCTGCTCGGCTAGAGAAAGAGATATGCAAAAACGTCTGACATTGCTCGGTTCCACGGGCTCGATTGGAGACAGCACGCTCGACGTCGTCGCGCGTCATCCGGAGCGTTTTTCGGTTTATGCGCTCACTGCACACCGCAACGGCGACAAACTCGTCGAGCAATGCCTGCGTTTCCGGCCGGAAGTCGCGGTGGTCGGCGACGCCGACACGGCAGCGCGCGTCGCGGCCAAGTTGCGCGAGGCGGGCTGCAAGACCGAAGTGACTTACGGCGCTCAGGCGCTCGTCGACGTTTCGAAGGCGAGCGGCTGCGACACGGTCGTGGCGGCCATCGTGGGCGCGGCAGGCCTCGCGCCGAGCCTCGCCGCCGCACGCGCCGGCAAACGGATTCTGCTTGCCAACAAGGAAGCGCTGGTCATGTCGGGCGCGATCTTCATGGACGCGGTCCACGACAACGGCGCGGTTCTGCTGCCGGTCGACAGCGAACACAACGCTATTTTCCAGTGCTTGCCGCGCGAAGCCGCGCTGCATGGCGGCGTGTCCAAGATCATTCTGACCGCCTCGGGCGGCCCGTTCCGTACGCGCGAACCGGCCACACTCGCGGGCGTCACGCCCGAAGAAGCCTGCAAGCACCCTAACTGGGTGATGGGCCGCAAGATTTCGGTCGACTCCGCCACGATGATGAACAAGGGCCTTGAAGTAATCGAGGCTCATTGGCTGTTCGGCTTGCCGGGCGAGCGCATCGACGTGCTGATTCATCCGCAAAGCGTGATCCATTCGCTGGTTTCGTACGCCGACGGCTCGGTGCTCGCGCAACTCGGCAACCCGGACATGCGCACGCCCATCGCTCATGCGCTCGCGTTTCCGGATCGTGTCGATTCGGGCGTCGCGCAACTGGACCTCGCGGAAATCGCGTCGCTGTCGTTCGAAAAACCGGACTACGCGCGTTTCCCCTGTCTGGCTCTGGCGATGAAGGCACTTGCCGAAGGCGGCCTCGCCAGTGCGGCGCTCAACGCCGCTAACGAAATTGCTGTTGAAGCGTTCCTGTCGCGCCAGATTGGTTTCATGGCGATCGCGCAAGTGGTCGACTCGGTGCTCAACGGGTTGCCGAACGGCAGCGCGCACGCGCTCGAAGACGTGATCGAAGCAGACGCCGCAGCGCGTCGCGCCGCTGCCGAATTCATCGCGCGTCTGCCTGACGCCGCCCGCCGCACGGAACGCGCCGTCCAGTGAGGCGCTTATGAATCTGCTGATCGAAGTGCTCGCCTTCGCGGTTGCGATTGGCGTGCTCGTGGTCGTCCACGAATATGGGCATTACAGCGTGGCGCGGCTGTGCGGCGTCAAGGTGCTGCGCTTTTCGATCGGCTTCGGCAAGCCGCTCTTCCAGTGGGTCAGTCCTAAGAGCGGCACCGAATGGACCGTGGCCGCGCTGCCGCTCGGCGGCTATGTGAAGATGCTCGACGAGCGCGAGACCGGCAGCGCGCCGATCCCTGCCGAAGCGTTGCCGCATGCGTTCAACCGGCAGTCGGTGTGGCGGCGTATCGCGATCGTGGCGGCCGGGCCGGTCGCCAATTTTCTGCTCGCCATCGTGCTGTTCGGCCTCGTGTTCGCCACCGGCGTCACAGAGCCTGCGGCCATTCTGGCCGTGCCCGCGCCGAACACGGCGGCTGCCGTCGCCGGGTTCGAAGGTGGCGAGACGGTGGTAGCGGTGCGCACGGAGAACGCTGCCGACTCCGAGCCGGTGCGGTCCTGGTCTGACTTGCGCTGGAAGTTGCTGGGCGCAGCTTTCGATCACAAGCGCGTCGTGCTGAGCGCGAAAGGCCCGGGCGGCACGTCGGACTTCCAACTCGATCTGCGCGGTGTCGGTGAAAAGGACGTAGACGACGACTTCATGTCGCGCCTCGGCTTCGAGCCCGGCGGCGGCAAGTTGACCGTTGCGGGTGTGCAGCCGGGCAGCGCGGCGCAGAAAGCCGGGCTTGTTCCGGGCGACCGTTTGCGCGCGATCAACGGCATGGCAACCGACAACGCCACGGCCTTCATCGCGTATGTAAAATCGCACGCCGGCAAACCTTTGACGCTGCAAGTGGAGCGCGCGGCCGGCGGCAAAGTGCAGGGCCAGGCGCAGGATCAAGCGCAGGGCAAGCTCGAAGACATCACCATTGTTCCGCAGGCACAGCGCGACGCGGCAACGGGACAGCAGGTCGGCCGCATCGGCGCGGAACTCGCGACCCAGGTGCCGTCGATCAATGTGCGCTATGGACCTTTCGAAAGCCTTCGACTGGGCGCGCGCCGTACGTGGGACCTGGCGGTTTATTCGGTGCGGATGTTCGGCCGCATGATCGTCGGCGACGCTTCGCTGAAAAATCTTTCGGGTCCGGTGACGATCGCCGATTACGCGGGAAAGAGTGCACGTCTCGGTCCTTCTGCATTTCTGTCGTTCCTGGCCCTCGTCAGTATTAGCCTCGGCGTACTGAACCTGCTACCAATTCCGGTATTGGACGGGGGTCATCTGTTATATTATTTGGTTGAAGCTGTGACCGGTAAAGTTGTCTCCGATCGCTGGCAACTCGTTTTTCAGAGGGCGGGTCTCGCCTGCATCGTCGCTTTGTCGGCGATTGCACTGTTCAACGATCTCGCTCGTTTAATCCACTTTTAAAGTGTCCGGCGGCGCTAACAATGGCGACCGTCCGACCTGATGCAGCTATACACACTGGGGAAGCACGTTGTTTAAACCTCATCGCTTTGTTCCGAAGACGGTTATAACCGCGGCATTCGCCGCGCATGGGCTGGTCGCCCACGCAACCACGCCCTTCGTGGTGCAAGACATCCGGATCGAGGGATTGCAACGCGTCGAACCTGGTACCGTGTTCGCCTATCTGCCTATCAAGCAGGGCGACACGTTCAGCGACGACAAGGCATCGGAAGCCATTCGCGCACTGTACGCAACGGGCTTCTTCAACGACGTCAAGATCGCGACCGAAGGCAATGTGGTCATCGTGCAGGTGCTGGAGCGTCCGGCCATTGGCACGATCGACTTCGCGGGCATTCACGAGTTCGACAAGGAAAACCTGACCAAGGCGCTGCGCGCCGTTGGTTTGTCGCAAGGCCGTTACTACGACAAGGCACTCGTCGACAAGGCCGAACAGGAACTGAAGCGTCAGTACCTGACGCGCGGCTACTATGCAGCCGAGGTCACGACCACGATCACGCCGATCGACCGCAATCGCGTCTCGGTGCTGTTCTCGGTGGCCGAAGGGCCGAGCGCCAAGATCCGCCAGATAAACTTCATCGGCAACAAGGCGTTCAGCACGGGCACGCTGCGCGACGAAATGCAGCTGTCCACGCCGAACTGGTTCTCGTGGTACACGAAGAACGACCTGTACGCGAAAGACAAGCTCACCGGCGACCTCGAAAATGTCCGCTCGTATTACCTGAACCGTGGCTACCTCGAGTTCAATATCGAGTCGACACAGGTGTCGATCACGCCGGACAAGAAGGACATGTATCTGACGGTCACGCTGCATGAAGGCGAGCCGTACACGATCTCGAGCATCAAGCTGGCCGGCAATCTGCTCGACCGCGAGCCGGAGCTCGCCAAGCTCATCAAGATCAAACCGGGCGATCGCTTTTCGGCCGAAAAGCTGCAGGCCACCACGAAGTCGATCGTCGACAAACTGGGCGAATATGGTTACGCGTTCGCGACCGTCAACGCGCAGCCGCAGATCGACCAGTCGAACCACAAGGTCGACCTGACGTTGCAGGTGGACCCGAGCCGCCGCGTCTATGTGCGCCGTATCAATGTGGTCGGCAATACACGCACGCGCGACGAAGTGGTGCGCCGCGAAATGCGTCAGCTCGAAAGCTCGTGGTTCGACTCCAACCGCCTCGCACTGTCGAAAGACCGAATCAACCGTCTTGGCTATTTCACCGACGTCGACGTGACCACCATTCCTGTGGAAGGCACGCCCGACCAGGTCGACGTGGACGTGAAGGTCGCTGAAAAGCCGACGGGTGCGATCACGCTGGGCGCGGGCTTTTCGTCGACCGACAAGGTGGTGCTGTCGGCCGGCGTCTCGCAAGACAACGTGTTCGGCTCGGGCACGAGCCTCGCGGTGAACGTCAATACCGCGAAGACCTACCGGACGTTGACGGTTACGCAGGTCGATCCGTACTTCACGGTCGACGGCATCAAGCGTATTACGGACGTCTATTACCGTACGTATCAGCCGCTGTATTACTCGACCGACTCGAGCTTCAAGATCGTTACGATTGGTGGCGACCTGAAGTTCGGTATTCCGTTCTCCGAAGTGGATACGGTGTACTTTGGCGCGGGTCTCGAGCAGAACCAGCTGGACGTCGACGCAAACACGCCTGCGTCGTATAAGCAATACGTTCAGGACTTCGGCCGCGTGTCGAACAACGTGCCGCTTACTGTCGGCTGGTCGCGCGATGCGCGAGATAGCGCGCTGGTACCGAGCCGCGGTTACTTCACGCAGGCAAACGCCGAATACGGCACGCCGATCGGCGGCACCCAGTATTACAAGGCCGACATCAACGCGCAGTACTATTACTCGTTCTCGCGTGGCTTCGTGCTGGGTTTCAACTTCCAGGGCGGCTACGGCAAAGGCATGGGCGGCAAGCCGTACCCGATTTTCAAGAACTACTACGCGGGCGGTATCGGTTCGGTCCGCGGCTACGAGCCGAGTTCGCTTGGTCCTCGCGACGCCACCACGGGCGACCCGATCGGCGGCTCGAAGCTGCTCGTCGGCAATATCGAGTTGACGTTCCCGTTGCCGGGCACCGGCTATGATCGAACCCTGCGCGTATTCACGTTCCTCGATGCGGGTAACGTGTGGGCGGACGCGAGCAGCGCCGCCACGTCGAATGGCGCTAACGGTCTGCGTTACGGCTACGGTGTCGGTCTCGCGTGGATTTCGCCGATCGGACCGCTCAAGCTGAGCTTGGGCTTCCCGCTGACCAAGCATACGGGCGACCAGTATCAGAAGTTCCAGTTCCAGATCGGAACGGCGTTCTGATCCGCGTTGCGGACAGCTCGCCAAACAACAGTATCGAGAGGATCACTTTGCTAACCGGTATGTTTTCGAAACGTGTGGCTTGCGCACTGGCGCTGGCAATGACGCTGGGCGTCGGAGTAGCGCACGCGCAGGAAGCCAGGATTGCCGCGGTGAATTCGGACCGGATTCTGCGGGAATCGGCTGCGGCAAAGGCGGCCCAGGTCAAGCTCGAGGCCGAGTTCGCGAAGCGCGACAAGGACCTCGCGGACATGGCCCAGAAGCTGAAGTCGATGTCCGATTCGCTCGACAAGAGCGGTGCGTCGATGTCGTCGGCGGATCGCGCGCAAAAGCAGCGCGATCTGTCACAACTCGACACGGACTTTCAGCGCAAGCAACGCGAGTTTCGCGAGGACCTGAACCAGCGCCGCAATGAAGAACTGGCGGCGGTGCTGGATCGCGCGAACAAGGTGATCAAGCAGATCGCCGAGGCGCAGCATTACGACCTGATCGTTCAGGAAGCGGTGTATGTGAGCCCGCGCATCGACATCACGGATCAGGTGCTCAAGGCTCTCGCGGCCTCGGGCAACTAAGAGCACACGCAGGAGCGTTGCAAGCAGCGGTTGAAGGGCGGCCTTGGCCACGGCGTTGAATGCAAACGCCGCGCACGACGCGCGCCGTCTGGTGAGCTGCAGATCAGCTTTACGCGAACCGAAGTACGCCGCCGCGCTTGAACTGCGGAAGGCGAGCCGGGGCGGGGCTCTCACCGGCGACTCTGACAAGACGCACTGAACAGCAGGAGACAGGACAGGCATGGCATTTACGCTCGAGGACATCGTCCAACGGTTCGGCGGTGAAGTAGTAGGAGACGGTTCGCAGCGCGTCGGCAGCCTCGCGCCGCTCGACCAGGCAGGTCCGGACCAGCTGGCGTTCCTCGCGAACCCCAAGTACCTGTCGCAAGTGGAAACGACCCAGGCTGGCGCCGTGTTGATCAATGCCGACGACCTGGCGAAGCTCACGTCCCGCAGCGCCCGTAACTTCATCGTCACGCCGAATCCGTACGCTTATTTCGCGCGCGTCGCGCAAACCTTCATCGACCTCGCCACGCCAAAGGTCGCGCCCGGCATTCATCCGAGCGCGACGATCGACCCGTCTGCGCAGATCGCTGCGAGCGCGGTGATCGGACCGCACGTTACGGTCGAAGCCGGCGCTGTCATCGGCGAAAACGTGCGGCTCGACGCGAATGTCGTCATAGGCCGCGGCACGCGCATCGGCGCCGGCTCGCATCTGTATCCTAATGTGGCCGTCTATCACGGCTGCAAGCTCGCCGAGCGCGTGATCGTGCACGCGGGCGCGGTGATCGGCTCCGACGGTTTCGGATTCGCGCCGGATTTCGTCGGCGAAGGCGAAGCGCGTACCGGTAGCTGGGTGAAAATTCCGCAAGTTGGCGGCGTATCGATTGCAGCGGATGTCGAAATCGGCGCGAACACCACGATCGATCGTGGCGCAATGGCCGATACGATCATTGAAGAGTGCGTGAAGATCGACAACCTCGTGCAGATCGGCCACAACTGCAAGGTCGGCGCTTACACGGTAATCGCCGGTTGTGCGGGTATCGCGGGCAGCACCACCATCGGCCGTCATTGCATGATCGGCGGTGCGGTCGGGATTGCCGGGCACGTGACGCTCGCCGATTACGTGATCGTCACCGCGAAGTCCGGCGTGTCGAAGTCACTGCTCAAGCCCGGCATGTACACGAGCGCATTCCCGGCCGTGAACCACGCTGACTGGAACAAAAGCGCAGCTTTGCTGCGCAATATCGACAAGCTCCGCGACCGTATCAAGGCGCTGGAAACTGCCTCGGCTGACCGGCCGGACGCGAAGCCGGCCAACACGCCAGCACCTTTGGCATCGGGCGCGACGGGCATTTCACAGAGCGACAAAAGCTAGATTTCTGGGCGGCCCGCCAGTACCGCGTAAAATGGCGGGCGAATATCAGGAAGCGAAGACGGTTGCCGTGACCCGGTGGCACGGCAATCAGGTCACGGCGAGCGCCGGCAGCACGCGTTACCAACCCACCTGCACCAGCATCCGCAGTCATCATCGCGCAGTCAATGCGTGAGCAGAAACACCATGAGCACCGAAAAAATCAATCTCGACATTCATAAGATTCTCACGCTGCTGCCACATCGTTACCCGATCCTGCTGGTCGACCGGGTGCTCGAACTCGAGCCGCACAAGAGCATCAAAGCGTTGAAGAACGTGTCGATCAATGAGCCGTATTTCCAGGGGCACTTTCCTACGCGTCCCGTCATGCCTGGCGTGCTGATCCTCGAAGCGCTCGCGCAAACGGCAGCGCTCCTCACGTTCTCGGAAGAGCCGAGCGACCCGTCGAACACGCTGTACCTGTTCGTCGGTATCGACAACGCGCGCTTCAAGCGCGTCGTGGAGCCCGGCGATCAGCTCATCCTGAACTGCACGTTCGAGCGGCATATGCGCGGCATCTGGAAGTTCAAGGCGCGTGCCGAAGTGGACGGCTCGGTGGCGGCGGAAGCAGACCTGATGTGCGCTGTGCGTCACACGGACAAGGACGCCTGAGTCAATGTTCGGGCAGCCGGCGCCTCATGACGCTGCCGGCTGGACCCAGCCCATCCAGACAACGCAACAGAATCAGAAGCGAGGACGCATGAGCAGGATTCATCCCACTGCGATCGTCGAACCGGGCGCTCAACTCGACGAATCCGTCGAAGTCGGACCGTATGCGGTGATCGGCGCCCACGTGACGATCGGCGCCCGGACCACCGTCGGTTCGCATAGCGTGATCGAAGGCCACACCACGATCGGCGAAGACAACCGGATCGGCCACTATGCATCGGTCGGCGGCCGCCCGCAGGACATGAAGTACAAAGACGAGCCTACCCGGCTCGAAATCGGCAACCGCAACACGATCCGCGAGTTCACCACGATCCACACCGGCACGGTGCAGGACGCGGGCGTGACCACGCTCGGCGACGACAACTGGATCATGGCGTACGTGCACATCGGGCACGACTGCCACGTCGGCAACAACGTAATTCTTTCGAGCAACGCACAGATGGCGGGCCACGTGACGATCGGCGACCATGCGATCGTCGGGGGCATGTCGGGCGTGCATCAGTTCGTGCGCATCGGCGCTCATTCCATGTTGGGCGGCGCCTCCGCGCTCGTGCAGGACATTCCGCCGTTCGTGATCGCGGCCGGCAACAAGGCCGAGCCGCACGGCATCAACGTCGAAGGTCTGCGCCGCCGCGGTTTCTCGCCGGACGCGATTTCGGCGCTGCGCTCCGCGTATCGACTGCTGTACAAGAACAGTCTGTCGCTCGAAGAAGCGAAAGTGCAGCTGCGTGAACTGGCGTCGGCCGGCGGCGACGGCGACGAGCCGGTGCGAACGCTGCTGGCATTTGTCGAAGCGTCGCAGCGCGGCATCATCCGCTAAGCGATGGCATTGCAACCCAGTCCGCTACGCATCGCGATGGTGGCCGGCGAGCCGTCCGGCGACCTGCTGGCGTCGTCGCTACTGAACGGCCTCGCGAGCCGCCTGCCTGCCGCCACGCACTATTACGGAATCGGCGGCCCGCGCATGATTGCCACGGGTTTCGACGCGCACTGGCCAATGGAAAAGCTGTCCGTGCGCGGCTATGTCGAAGCGCTGCGGCACATTCCCGAAATCCTGCGTGTTCGCAACGACCTGAAGCGTCAACTGCTGGCCGAGCCGCCCGCGGTGTTCGTAGGCGTCGATGCGCCCGACTTCAACTTCGGGCTCGAACATCCGCTGCGCGAAGCGGGCATTCCGACGATTCACTTCGTGTGCCCGTCAATCTGGGCGTGGCGCGGCGGGCGCATCAAAAAGATCGCGAAGGCCGTCGACCATATGCTGTGCGTGTTCCCGTTCGAAACGGCGCTGCTTGAAAAAGCGGGCGTCGCGGCTTCGTACGTGGGTCATCCGCTTGCCGACGAAATTCCGCTCGAACCTGACACGCTGGGCGCGCGCCGGACGCTCGGTCTCGCGGAAAGCGGTCCTGTCATCGCGGTGCTGCCGGGTAGCCGCCGCTCGGAGATCGACCTGATCGGGCCGACGTTCTTCGCGGCGATGGAAATGATGCAGCATCAGGAGCCCGGTCTTCGCTTCGTGATGCCGGCGGCGACGCCCGCGTTGCGAGAAATGCTGCGCCCGCTGGTCGACTCGCACCCCGGCCTCGCGCTGACCATTACCGACGGCCAGTCCCAACTCGCCATGACGGCCGCCGACGCGATCCTCGTGAAAAGCGGCACCGTCACGCTCGAGGCGGCGCTGCTGAAAAAGCCGATGGTCATCTCCTACAAGGTGCCCTGGCTGACCGGCCAGATCATGCGCCGGCAGGGCTATCTGCCGTATGTCGGTTTGCCGAACATTCTGGCGGGGCGCTTCGTGGTACCGGAAATCCTCCAGCATTTCGCGACGCCGCAGGCGCTGGCCGAAGCCACGCTGAAACAGTTGCGCGATGAAGCCAACCGGCGCACGCTGACGGAAATCTTCACGGAGATGCACCACGTGCTGAAGCAGAACACTGCGCAGCGTGCGGCGGAAGTCGTCGCGAGCGTTGTCGAAAAACGCAAGGCGCGGCCGTGAAGAACGGACGCACAGACGGACGCGCCAGCGCACCCGCGCCTCGCCGCAAGACCGCGGCCGTCGCAGGCGCGGCGGGATCGGCCGGCCGGCAGGTCGGCTTGAACTTCGAGACGCCCGACGACATTATTTGCGGCGTCGACGAAGCAGGGCGCGGACCGCTGGCCGGTCCGGTCGTGGCTGCGGCGGTGATTTTCGATCCGTCGAAGCCGATGATTCGCGGCCTCGACGATTCCAAAGCGCTAAGCGCCAAAAAGCGTGACGAGCTGTACGACAAGATCGTCGACCGCGCACTCGCGTACTGCATTGCATCGGCAACCGTCGAAGAGATCGATTCGCTGAACATCCTCCATGCAACCATGCTGGCGATGAAGCGCGCGGTGGAAGGGCTGTCCGTCACGCCCACGCTGGTGAAGATCGACGGTAATCGCTGCCCCACATTGAGCGTGCGTAGCGAAGCAGTGATTGGTGGCGACGCGCTCGTGAAATGCATTTCGGCGGCGTCGATTCTTGCCAAGGTCACGCGCGACCGGATGCTGCTGGAACTACACCAGACGTATCCGCTTTACGGCTTCAATGCGCATGCGGGCTACGGCACGCCGCAACACCTCGCGGCGTTGCGGGAGCACGGTCCCTGCGAGCATCATCGGCGCTCGTTCGCGCCCGTGCGCGAGGCCCACTTGCGATTCGGCACTGGCGTGCCACTGCCCGCGGGCGAAGTCATCGTCGTGCCGGATATGCTGGCGAGCGGCATGCTGGACGACGCAATGCTCGATCGCGACGCGTTCGGCGAACACAGCGGCGCTTGAATATCGCGCGGATTTGGCGGGCGGCCCGATCTACACCCGGTGCGTGATTGCATCCAGCATGACCCTTTACCCCCGCTAACCTTTTTCCTTACCTCACCGTCTTCGCTGCCTGTGAAAGCCATCACCTCGCGGGACAATCCGCTCTATAAACGCCTGAAGGCGCTCGCCGGTTCGACGCATCAACAGCGCCGCAGCGGCCATGCGCTGCTGGAAGGTTTCCATCTCGCGAGCGCTTATCTCGATGTAGCCGGGCAGCCGGAAATGTGCGTCGTCACCGACGGCGCACTGCGTCACGACGAAGCTCAGGCGATCGTTTCTCGCATCGACGAACAGCGCATCGTCACGTTGCCGGATGCGCTTTTCGGACAGTTGTCGAATGTCGTGCACGGCGTCGGGATTCTGCTGCTCGTGGAAAAGCTGGCCATGCCGCTGCCGGAGAAGGTCGCGCAGACATGCGTCGTGCTCGACGGCGTGCAGGACGCAGGCAACGTCGGCTCGATCTTGCGCAGCGCAGCCGCGGCGGGTATCCAGCACGTGTTCTGCGCACCGGGCACCGCCTACGCGTGGTCATCCAAGGTGTTGCGCTCCGGCATGGGCGCACACTTCCTGCTGCGGATCTACGAAGACGTCGAAGCGCAGACGTTGATCGATCGCCTCGCGGTGCCTGTCGTGATCACCGACTCGCATGGCGCAGCGGCGATCTACGACTGTGACCTGAGCGGACAACTTGCGTGGGTGTTCGGCAACGAGGGGGCCGGCGTATCGCAAATCTGGCGTGAGGCCGTCTCATTGCGGGTGACGATTCCCCAGCCGGGCGGCATGGAGTCGCTCAACGTCGCGGCCGCGGCCGCTGTATGCGTGTTCGAGCAATGCAGACAACAGCGCGCCGCGAACATGCACGGCGACGCGCGTTCGTCTTCGCGTTTCCCCGCTCAATAAGACGGACGATCCAGCTTGATCTCCTGCAGGATCGTGGTCGCAATCTCTTCGATCGACTTGTGCGTCGACGACAGCCACTTGATCCCTTCGCGACGCATCATCGTTTCGGCTTCGTTGATCTCGTAACGGCAGTTCTCCGGCGCGGCGTACTTGCTGCCCGGCCGGCGCTCGTTACGGATCTCGGATAACCGCTGGGGATCGATCGACAACCCAAACATTTTCTGCCGATGCGCCAATAACGGCGTAGGCAGTTTGCCTCGCTCGAAATCTTCCGGAATCAGCGGATAGTTGGCCGCTTTGACGCCGTACTGCATGGCCAGATACAGGCTCGTCGGCGTTTTTCCGCTGCGCGACACGCCAACCAGTATCACGTCCGCATCGGCGAGATTGCGGTTCGACTGGCCGTCGTCGTGCGCAAGCGAGAAGTTGATCGCCTCGATCCGGTTCTTGTATTCCTCGGTGTCCGCGTTTTGGTGACCGCGCCCCATCGCGTGGCTCGACTTCAGTTCCAGTTCCTGTTCCAGCGGCTCGACGAACGTCTGGAACATGTCCAGCACGAGCGCATTCGAGCCCTTGACGATCTGATTCGAGGCGCTGTCTACGAGCGTCGTGAACACGATCGGACGGCGGCCGTCCTGCTGGATCGCTTCGTTGATCTTTTCGAGCGTGGCGTAGGCTTTTTCCGTCGAGTCGACGAAAGGCACGCGAACCAGGCGGAATTTCTGGTCGAACTGGGAGAGGATCGAATGCGCGAAGGTTTCGGCAGTGATCCCGGTACCGTCGGAGACGATGAATACGGTGGGCGGCATCAGTGGGGCAGGGAACGTGAGCGGCAAAAAGCGCTCGAATGGAACATCGCTGCGTTGATTTCGCTGCGCGGTGGCTGACCGCAAAGCAGCGGCGTCAAACAACGCGCCGTGGGCACCGCTACTGCGCCGGGGAAGCACCTGCAGACTCTTCGGAAAAGATTGAAAGAGCCGCGCAGGCGGTCCGGGCGCGGTTGGAGGCGCAATTCTCGTCCGACAGTCACATTTCGAGAGTCGGCACGGTAGAATAGCGGCAACCTGTTGGATAAGCAATTGCAGGCGATTGGCGCCTAACTCGCCGCGAACGGTCGTTCAACGCTCCGCTATCGGACGTCAAACGCCACGGAACGCGGCGCATCGATCGCTAAATCCGGGCATTCGCGCTCTTCGTCGCCCCGGTTGGCTTCGTTGGCTTCATTGGCGTTGCCGGCGTGATGCATTGCACAAGCGCGTTGCATCGGCGTGGTACGCAAGCGCCGTAAGCTCCGTAAGCGATTGCTTCTCCAACAGGTTGTGCAAGACGCGAGGTCACGCTCCCAATGGGCGTCTCGCGTTCGAGCCCACTTGCACAGCCGTGAATTTCTTTCACACTTAGGGGCTTGTATGACTAACGCAGTTACCGTCGCAAAGGATAGGGCATATGTAGTTCCGTTCGAGCAGTTGCGGATGACCGATGTGGAGATTGTCGGCGGCAAGAACGCGTCGCTAGGCGAGATGATCAGTCAGCTCGCTGAAGCGGGCGTGCGCGTGCCGACCGGTTTCGCCACGACGGCGCTGGCTTTCCGCGACTTCCTGCATCACAACAACCTGACCGAGCGCATCGCCAAACGTCTGGAGACGCTCGACGTCGACGACGTGAAGGCGCTCGCCGAAGCGGGCAAGGAGATCCGTCAATGGATCGTCGAAGCGCCGTTGCAGCCGCAACTCGAGGCTGACATCCGCGCAGGTTTCGAGACCTTGCAAAACAGCTCGCCTGAAGAGCTTTCCTTTGCCGTGCGTTCGTCGGCAACGGCGGAAGACTTGCCGGACGCATCGTTCGCGGGTCAGCAGGAAAGCTATCTCAACGTGGTCGGCATCGAGGAAGTGCTCGATCGCATGAAGCACGTGTTCGCGTCGTTGTACAACGACCGCGCTATTTCCTATCGCGTACACAAGGGCTTCACGCACGCTGAAGTCGCGTTGTCGGCTGGTGTTCAGCGCATGGTGCGCTCGGACGTCGGCGCGGCCGGCGTGATGTTCACGCTCGACACCGAATCCGGCTTCAAAGACGCGGTCTTCATCACGTCGAGCTATGGTCTGGGCGAAACCGTCGTGCAAGGCGCGGTCAATCCGGACGAGTTCTACGTCTACAAGACCACGCTCGCGCAAGGCAAGTATCCGATCATCCGCCGTTCGATCGGCTCCAAGCTGATCAAGATGGAATTCACGAAGGCCGGCGAAGAAGGCCGCGTGAAGACTGTCGACGTGCCGCACGAACAGCGCAACCGCTTCTCGATTACTGACGAAGACGTGATCGAGCTCGCGAAGTACGCGGTCATCATCGAAAAACACTACGAGCGTCCGATGGACATCGAGTGGGGCAAAGACGGCCGCGACGGCAAGATCTTTATCCTGCAGGCACGTCCCGAAACGGTGAAGAGCCAGGCGACCGGCAAGGCGGAGCAGCGCTTCAAGCTGAAGGGACAATCGAACGTGCTGGCCACCGGCCGCGCGATCGGCCAGAAGATCGGCGCGGGTCCGGTGCGCGTGATTCACGATCCGTCGGAAATGGACCGTGTGCAGCCGGGCGACGTGCTGGTCGCCGACATGACCGACCCGAACTGGGAGCCGGTGATGAAGCGCGCATCCGCGATCGTTACGAACCGGGGCGGGCGCACCTGCCACGCGGCGATCATCGCGCGCGAACTGGGCGTGCCGGCCGTGGTGGGCTGCGGCGACGCGACCGACGTGCTGAAAGAGGGCTCGCTCGTCACCGTCTCGTGCGCTGAAGGCGACGAAGGCAAGATCTACGACGGTCTGCTCGAAACCGAAATCACCGAAGTGCAGCGCGGCGACCTGCCGCCGATTCCGGTGAAGATCATGATGAACGTCGGCAACCCGCAACTGGCTTTCGACTTCTCGCAACTGCCGAATGCCGGCGTGGGTCTCGCACGGCTCGAGTTCATCATCAACAACAACATCGGCGTTCATCCGAAGGCGATTCTCGAATATCCGAACATCGATCAGGACCTGAAGAAGGCCGTGGAAAGCGTCGCTCGCGGTCACGCCTCGCCGCGCGCGTTCTACGTCGACAAGCTGACCGAAGGTATCGCGACGATTGCTGCAGCGTTCTATCCGAAGCCCGTGATCGTGCGTCTGTCGGACTTCAAGTCGAACGAGTACAAGAAGCTGATCGGCGGTTCGCGTTACGAGCCGGACGAAGAAAACCCGATGCTCGGCTTCCGCGGCGCATCGCGCTACATCGCTGAAGACTTCGCCGAAGCGTTCCAGATGGAATGCGTCGCGCTGAAGAAGGTGCGCGAAGAGATGGGCCTCGACAACGTCGAGATCATGGTGCCGTTCGTGCGTACGCTCAAGCAGGCCGAGCGCGTGGTCGGGCTGCTCGAAAAGTTCGGCCTGAAGCGCGGCGAGAATGGCTTGCGCCTCATCATGATGTGCGAAGTGCCGTCGAACGCGATTCTGGCAGAGGAATTCCTCCAGTTCTTCGACGGTTTCTCGATTGGCTCGAACGACCTGACGCAACTCACGCTCGGCCTCGACCGCGACTCCGGTATGGAATTGCTGGCCGTCGATTTCGACGAACGCGACCCGGCGGTCAAGTTCATGCTCAAGCGCGCGATCGAAACGTGCCTGCGCCTCGACAAGTATGTCGGTATCTGCGGTCAGGGTCCTTCGGATCACCCCGACTTTGCTCAATGGCTGACGGACGAAGGCATCAAGTCGATCTCGCTGAACCCGGACACGATCATCGAGACCTGGCAACAGCTGGCAAAGACGTCGACGAAGTAAGCGTTGCGCGTGCCGCGCCGTAAGCGGCACGCATGACGAAACGCGCGGCTGATCGAACGCGTAGCGAAAGCACATCGAACGCGCATCAAAGGCAGGCCCAACCGCACGTTCGATGCCGGTAATCCGCATCCGCTTCGTGCTATAAACACCCCGGTAGATCCGGGGTGTTTTGCTTTGTGGAGGTCGAAGTGGCGCCAGGTGGACTGTTCTGGTGGGTCGGGGCCGGTGTGCTAGTCGTGCTGGAGTTGCTCAGCGGCACTTTCTATTTGCTGATGATCGCGCTCGGTTGCGTCGCTGCAGCTATTGCGCATATCGCGGGCGCTGCAGCAGACATGCAGTTCGCGGTCGCGGCGACCGTCGCGCTCGCCGCAGTGCTCGTGCTGAGGCGTTCGCATTTCGGCCGCAGAACGCGCAAGGAGGCGTCCAGGAATCCGGACGTCAATCTCGACATCGGTCAGACGGTGAGCGTGCCGGCATGGCACGAGCGTCGTGCGCGAGTGAGTTATCGCGGTGCGGAATGGGACGTCGAACTCGCGCCCGGAGAGCCGGACGATGCGCGCATTTACGAGATCAAAGAGTTGCGCGGCAGTTGCCTCGTGGTGGCCGCGGCGCAGCACGCACGGTCCAATGCGGCGCATCTTTGATATTGACCGGTAGGCTCGCAGCAATTAATTAAACCAACTAACGGTTCTGGAGTGCAGATATGGATTCGACCATCATCGGGGCGGTGTTCCTGGTCATCGTGATCGTGCTGGCGGCGCAGACCATCAAGATCGTGCCGCAGCAGCACGCGTGGGTGCTCGAGCGCCTTGGCCGCTATCACAGCACGCTGACGCCGGGTTTGAGCTTCGTGTTCCCTTTCGTCGACCGGATCGCTTACAAGCACATTCTCAAGGAGATCCCGCTCGAAGTGCCGAGCCAGGTCTGTATCACGCGCGACAATACGCAGTTGCAGGTCGATGGCGTGCTGTACTTCCAGGTCACGGATCCGATGAAGGCGTCGTATGGGTCGAGTAACTTCGTGTTTGCAATCACGCAGTTATCGCAGACCACGCTGCGCTCGGTGATCGGCAAGCTCGAACTCGACAAGACTTTCGAAGAGCGCGATTTCATCAATCACAGCATTGTTTCCGCGCTCGACGAAGCTGCGGCGAACTGGGGCGTCAAAGTCTTACGCTACGAGATCAAAGATCTGACGCCGCCAAAGGAAATTCTTCACGCGATGCAGGCGCAGATCACCGCCGAGCGTGAGAAGCGCGCGTTGATCGCGGCGTCGGAAGGGCGCAAGCAGGAGCAGATCAATATCGCGTCGGGCGGCCGCGAAGCGGCGATCCAGAAATCGGAAGGCGAGCGGCAGGCGGCGATCAACCAGGCGCAAGGTCAGGCCGCGGCGATTCTTGCCGTTGCGGACGCAAATTCGCAGGCCATTCAGAAGATTGCCGCTGCGATTCAGTCGAACGGCGGCATGGAGGCGGTGAATCTGAAGGTCGCCGAGCAATACGTGAACGCGTTCGGCAATCTGGCAAAGCAGGGCACGACGCTGATCGTGCCGGGCAATCTGTCGGACATGAGTTCGATGATCGCGTCGGCGCTCGCCATCGTGAATAAAGGCAAGGGTGTGGCGGACGCGCACTGACCAGTCCGGGCGAGGCACGGGCGAGTCGGCCGTAAGACCGTTTCAATAATGGCGCAGCAAAAACAATGGCCCGCATCAGTGCGGGCCATTTTTGTTAGATCAGTTGAAAAAAGATGCGGCGGCCTCGGGGGCAAGGTGCGGCATATCCGCGCGATAGTTCTTTCGCGTCGCGTAAAGCGAACGACGCAGAGCGAGCAAGACCTCAGCCCGGCGAGCGCATCAAACGCGCCTTTTCGCGCTCCCAATCGCGCTTTTTCTCGGTTTCGCGTTTGTCGTGCTGCTTCTTGCCCTTGGCGAGACCGATTTCGCATTTGACGCGGCCGCCCTTGTAATGAAAGTTCAGCGGCACGAGTGTATAGCCGCGCTGCTCGACCTTGCCGATCAGTTTGCTGATTTCCTCGCTATGCAAGAGGAGTTTGCGTGTGCGGACCGGATCGGGCGTGATGTGGGTCGAGGCCTCGGGCAGCGGGCTGATATGCGTGCCGATCAGGAACAGTTCGTTGTTACGGATCACGACGTAACCTTCCTTGATCTGGCCACGGCCGGCGCGCAAGGCCTTGACCTCCCATCCTTCGAGCACGAGCCCTGCTTCGTAGCGTTCTTCGACCGAATAGTCGTAGAAGGCTTTTCTGTTGTCGATAATGCTCATGAATGGAAAGTGCCCAACTCGTTTAAAATCACGATTTTAGCAAAGCGGGGCAAGGAAAGCCCGCCGCGCTCGTCCACCCTCGCCGCGCGCTGTTCAATTTATGGCAGATGTCCAAAAAACCGTGTTGATCCGCCATTCGGCGGAACAGATGTTCGACCTCGTCACCGACGTCGCCGATTACCCCAACTTCCTGCCCTGGTGCGGAGGAGTGGAGGTCCGCCACCGGGACGACACCAGCATGGAGGCGAAGATCGACATCAACTTCAAGGGTATCAAGCAACACTTTGCCACGCGCAACAGCATGGAGCGGCCCACGCGTATCGACATGGAGTTCGCTGACGGCCCGTTTCGCAAATTCACCGGTTTCTGGCGCTTTACGCCGTTGCGCGCTGACGCCTGCAAGATCGAATTCGCGCTGCACTACGAGTTCACCAACATCATTCTCGAGAAGATCATTGGGCCTGTGTTCAATCACATCGCCAATACTTTCGTCGAATCGTTCGTGAAGCGCGCCGATCAGCGCTACGGCAAGGCATGAGCGAACGTCTGTCCGTTCAGGTCTGTTATGCGCTCGCGACCGAGCAGGCGCTGATCGACGTCGAACTGCCCGCGGGCGCCACACTCATGCAGGCGATCGAGGCTAGCGGCGTTTTGCAGCGTTATCCTCAGATCGATCTGCGCACGCAGAAGGTCGGTGTGTTCGGCAAGCTCAAGCCACTCGATACGGCGCTGGCCGATCACGACCGCGTCGAGATCTACCGGCCGCTGCTGGTGGACCCGAAGGTTTCTCGCCAACGCCGCGTCGAAAAAACCCGGAAGGCGGGCTCCATTGAAGGCCGCCGCTGGCAGAACAAGGATTCGCGGTAGGCGCCGGCTCACAGGCGCATCGCCCACTTCAGGGCGCCGAACCGTGCGCCTTTTTCCCGATCGGCGTGGCGCCCCCGGAATCGTCATCCGCATGTTGACGCACAGACCAGCACACACCCGCCACCAGTAACAGGATTGCCGCGATCTCCAACGGCCGCGGCAGCCGTTCGTCGTAAATGAACGCGTAGAGCAGCGCGAACAGCGTTTCGAAGACGATCAACTGGCCGGAAAGCGTGAGGGGCAGCCGCTTCGACGCCGCGTTCCACAGCCCGTTGCCGAGCCACGACGCGCCAATCGCGAGACCGAGGTTGAGCATCCAGAAGCTGTGCCAGCGGCCTGACGCCAGTTCGCCTTGCGGGCCGCCCGGCGGCAGCGCGGCGGCCGCGAGCCAGAGCGCGGCGCCGAGCATGCCCGTCACCACGCCCCACAGCACGGACCACTCGTTGCCGCTGAAACGCGTCTGCCGCTGAAGGTAGCGAGCGTTTTCCACTGCGAACCACGTCCAGCAGCCGAGCGCGCCGACCGCGCAGGCGAGGCCGAGCATTTTGGTGAGAACGCTGACCGGCGTGCCTTCGGCGACCGTGAAGACGTCGATATTGATGCAGGCGATGCCGGCCATCACCATCGCAAGCGGCCAGCCGAGGCGGGAAAGCGGCACCGCGCCGTGGTCGCCGCGGCCCATCAGCGTCACCGTGACGGGCAGCACGCCGACGATCAGCGACGCCGGCGCAATCCCGACCAGATGCACAGCGGCAGTCAGCAGCAGGTAATACAGCAGATTGCCGGCCAGCGCGAGCTTGACGAGCGCGACCAGGTCCTCGCGAGTCAGGCGTTTGACGAGCGAGCGCGCCATTGGCAGCGCCGCTGCCAGCGAGACGACGCCGTACATGGTGTACCGGCCGGCGGACAGCAGAAGCGGTGAAAAGTCCGGCAGCACCCGCGGGACCAGAAAAACCATGCCCCACAAGGCTCCAGCTATCACTCCATATGCGACACCGCGCTGCATCGACTGCTCCTGCAAGAAAACCGGGATGGGCTGCAGATTAGCCGTTGGGCGCCGCGCGCGTCTTGTTTGATTCTGCATTCGAGGCGAGCAAACGAAACGCGATCGAACCCGAGGCGAAAGACGAAGCGAAATAGCGGACGCGAAGCCACGAAAAAAAGCACCCGAAATTCGCTAAGCTGCTGTTCGCGCAGTGAAAAGCGGGGAGGTATCGCGTATAATTCGCTTTTGCGCCTATAGGATTTGCCATGCGTCTGATCCAAACAGCACTCACGTTCGATGACGTGCTCCTCGTCCCGGCCTTCTCCGATGTTCTGCCGCGCGACACCAGCCTCAAGACCCGGCTGACCCGCAATATTTCCCTGAATATGCCGCTCGTGTCCGCCGCTATGGACACGGTCACCGAAGCCCGCCTCGCTATCGCCATGGCGCAAATGGGCGGCGTCGGCATCATCCACAAGAACCTCACGGCGGCCGAGCAGGCGCGTGAAGTGGCCAAGGTCAAGCGTTTCGAGTCAGGCGTCGTCCGCGATCCGATCACGGTGCCGCCGCAAATGAAGGTGCGCGACGTCATTGCACTGTCGCAACAGCATGGCATCTCCGGTTTCCCGGTTGTGGAAGGCGCGCAGCTGATCGGCATCGTCACCAATCGCGACCTGCGCTTCGAAGAGCGTCTGGACGAGCCGGTGCGCAACATCATGACGCCGCGTGAACGGCTCGTGACCGTCAAGGAAGGCACCTCGCTCGCCGAGGCCAAGGCGCTGATGCACAGCCACCGGCTGGAGCGCGTGCTCGTCATCAACGACGCATTCGAACTGCGCGGCCTGATGACGGTGAAAGACATCACCAAGCAGACCGAGCACCCGGACGCCTGTAAAGACGAACACGGCAAGCTGCGCGCGGGCGCGGCGGTCGGCGTCGGCGCGGACAACGAAGAGCGCGTCGAACTGCTGGTTCAGGCGGGCGTAGACGTGATCGTCGTCGACACCGCGCACGGTCACAGCAAGGGCGTGCTCGAGCGCGTGCGCTGGGTCAAGCAGAACTTCCCGCACGTCGAGGTGATCGGCGGCAACATCGCCACCGCGGCGGCAGCCAAGGCGCTCGTCGAATACGGCGCAGACGGTGTGAAAGTCGGTATCGGCCCGGGCTCGATCTGCACGACGCGAATCGTCGCGGGCGTGGGGGTGCCGCAGGTCACCGCGATCTCGAACGTATCTGAAGCGCTGAAGGGCACCGGCGTGCCGGTTATCGCAGACGGCGGCGTGCGTTTCTCGGGCGACGTCAGCAAGGCGCTTGCAGCGGGCGCAAATGCCGTGATGATGGGCAGCATGTTCGCCGGCACCGAAGAAGCGCCGGGCGACGTGTTCCTGTATCAGGGCCGCCAGTACAAGTCCTACCGTGGCATGGGTTCGGTCGGCGCGATGAAGGACGGCGCGGCGGACCGCTACTTCCAGGACAACTCGGCAAACATCGACAAGCTCGTGCCGGAAGGTATCGAAGGCCGCGTCGCCTACAAGGGCTCGGTCAACGCGATCCTGTTCCAGCTGATCGGCGGCGTGCGTGCCAGCATGGGCTACTGCGGTTGCCGCACGATTGCCGAGATGAACGACAAGGCCGAGTTCGTGCAGATCACGGGAGCGGGCTTGCGCGAGTCGCATGTGCACGACGTGCAAATCACCAAGGAAGCGCCCAACTACCACGTGGACTAAACGCCAATGAAGCCATTGCTGCGCGCTGTACTGATCGTCGACGCGTTGTTGCTGCTCGCGTTCGGCCTGTTGTTCCTGCTGACGCCGTGGACTTCGTTGTACAACGCGCTGCTGCTGGTGCAAACGCAGCCGGCGCTGGTCGGCCAGGCGTTTGGCATTGCGTTGATCGGGCTCGCGTGGCTCGCGTTGCATGCGTCGATCGACGGCGGGCTGACGTCGTCGGTTGCAAGGGCTGTGGGCCACGTGAACTGGCTGACCGGCGTGCTGATGCTGGTCTGGCTGCTCGGTTTGCATACGCCGGCGCTGACCGGCTTCGGGCAGATCGTCGCGGTGCTCACGGGTGTGGTGTTGCTGGTGCTGGGTCTGGGCGGTGTGCGGTTGTCGGGCGCGGTGCGGCGGCGCGAGAAGTTGCGCGTCGCTGAAGCCACTGCCGCGGAGCGTGCGGAAAAGCAGGCCGCGAAAGACGCCGCCAAAAATGCGGCAAACAGGGCGGCGAACGAAGCGGCAATCAACACGGCAACCAGCACTGCAAGCACGGACGGCCGGCGCGAGCCCGCGGTGCCTGCTACGGCGGGCTTCCCGGTGTATCGCGCGGAGCCGCTCGTCGAGCCGGCTATGCCTGCTGCGACGGCGGTGCCTGCTGCTCCGGACACGCGGCCCCTCGGCTCGGCATCTACCGCGCCATTGCATCCGGCAGTCGACGAGCCCGGCCTGAGCGCATCCGAACGCGCTGCACGCGCGCAAGCTGCTGTCGCTCGCGACGAGGCCCGCAATGCCGCTGCCGATGCGCCCAATGCGCCCCGGCCCCCGTTTCATGGCTGACGCGCCGCGCGCCACTGCATTCGCCGAAGCAACCGCAATCCGTACGCGCGCGCCGCAGGCAGTTCTCTGCAGCAGTGGCGGACCAGGCGCACACAGGCTTCATCATCGCGTTTCGCCATCGCATCCGCGGGCCCGCATGTCTGCGTGGACCGCTTTGAATTCAACGCCGCGCTTCGTGCGCGGCATTCCGTATCCGCTCACTTTTGACTCCGTCCGCTGCCATGCATGACAAGATCCTGATCCTCGACTTCGGTTCGCAAGTCACCCAACTGATTGCACGTCGCGTTCGCGAAGCCAACGTGTATTCGGAAATTCATCCGTACGATGTCGATGCGTCGTTCATCCGCGACTTCGCGCCGAAGGGCGTGATCCTGTCCGGCGGCCCGAGCTCCGTCACCGAAACGGATACGCCGCGCGTGCCGCAAGCGGTGTTCGAACTCGGCGTGCCGGTGCTCGGCATCTGCTACGGCATGCAGGCCATGGCCGAGCAACTGGGCGGCAAGGTCGACATCGGCCATTTGCGTGAGTTCGGTTATGCCGAAGTGCGCGCGCGCAATCACACGAGCCTGCTCGAAGGCATCAGCGACTTCACTACGCCGGAAGGTCACGGCATGCTGAAGGTGTGGATGAGCCACGGCGACAAGGTGCTCGAAATGCCGCCCGGCTTCGCGCTGATGGCGTCGACGGAATCGTGCCCGATCGCCGCAATGGCCGACGAGACGCGCCGCCTCTACGGCCTGCAATGGCATCCGGAAGTCACGCACACCGTGCAAGGCCGTGCGATGCTCGAGCGCTTCGTGCTGCAGATTTGCGGCGCGCGGCCCGACTGGGAAATGGGCCACTATATCGACGAAGCAGTCGCGAAGATTCGCGAGCAGGTCGGCAACGAACATGTGATTCTCGGCTTGTCGGGCGGCGTGGATTCGTCGGTGGCGGCGGCGCTGCTGCACCGCGCGATCGGCGATCAGCTCACCTGCGTGTTTGTCGATCATGGCCTTTTGCGCCTGAACGAAGCCGAGCAGGTCATGGCTACGTTCGCGGATCACCTGGGCGTAAAGGTGATTCATGTCGACGCAAGCGACGTGTTCCTGCGCAAGCTGGAAGGCGTGACTGACCCGGAAGCGAAGCGCAAGATCATCGGCGCGGAGTTCGTCGAGGTGTTCCAGACGGAAGCCGGCAAGCTCACCGACGCGAAGTGGCTCGCGCAAGGCACGATCTATCCGGACGTGATCGAATCGGCGGGCAAGGGCAAGAAGGCGACGCAGACTATCAAGAGCCACCACAACGTGGGCGGCCTGCCTGAAACGTTGAACCTGAAGCTGCTCGAACCGCTGCGCGAACTGTTCAAGGACGAAGTGCGCGAACTCGGTGTGAAGCTCGGTCTGCCGCCGGCAATGGTGTATCGCCATCCGTTCCCGGGCCCGGGTTTGGGCGTGCGGATTCTCGGCGAAGTGAAGCGCGATTTTGCGGATCTGCTGCGTCGCGCAGACGCCATTTTCATCGAGACGCTGCGCACGTTCATCGACAAGGAAACCGGCAAGTCGTGGTACGACCTGACGAGCCAGGCGTTCGCGGTGTTTCTGCCGGTGAAGAGCGTCGGCGTGATGGGCGATGGCCGCACTTACGAGTACGTGGTCGCGCTGCGCGCCGTGCAGACGCTGGACTTCATGACCGCGCATTGGGCGCATCTGCCGCATGAGCTGCTGGGTCATGTGTCGAACCGCATCATCAACGAAGTGCGCGGGATCAACCGGGTGGTGTATGACATCTCGGGCAAGCCGCCGGCGACGATCGAGTGGGAGTAATTTAGGATCCTCTGCAGTGGTCTGCAGAGGTCCGTCGATTCCCTGACTTCCCACACAAAAACAAGGGTTTATCGACTATTTTGGTCCGCTGCCGTCCGTCGGCAGCGTTCCGTCGCCGACGGCATGAGCGACGGTATAGCATCTTTTTCTGCAGACGATCCATTTTGATACCGTCACGGCGCGTGACGGTATCAAACACGGTATCAGTTCATGGAGGATTGCATGCTGACGGACCTCGAATTGCGGGCGCTCAGACCGACCGGCAGGATATACAAGGTCACGGATCAGCGTGGCCTGTACGTGGCGGTCACCTCGGCCGGAGCGGTGAGTTTTCGCTTCGACTATCGTCTGAATGGTCGCCGGGAGACCCTGGTCATTGGCCGCTACGATCCCGGGCTGCCTGCGCGCGGCGCTCGCGCTGCCGACGAACTTTCCTTTGGCATGTCGATGCGTCTTGCGGAAGCAAGGTTGCTACTTGAGCGTGCTCGTCGGGAAGTGGAGCAGGGCGCCAGTCCGTCCAGAAGCAAGGTTGAAAAGCGCGTAGAAGCGGCCGACGCGATGACGTTCGGGAAATGGGCCGAAAAATACTTCGTGGAAGCCAAGCTCGCGGAGTCGACCCGCGCGATGAGGAAGTCCGTCTACGACCGGAATCTCGCAGCGGAGTTCGGGCGGCTGAAGCTCGAAGAGATCACACCTTCAAGACTCCTGATGAGGTGTGAGAAGATCAAGGAGCGGGGTGCGGCTGCACCTGCCGTTCAGGCCCGCGACATCGTTCTCCAGGTCTACCGTTTTGTGCAGGCAAGAGGGCTGAAGCTAGCCAATCCTGCGCAAGACATTCGGCCATCCGCGATCGCTACTTTCAAACCGCGGGATCGGGCACTGACACCCGGGGAGATTCACATGTTTTTCGAGGCCCTGGAGCGCACGCCTACGCTCCCTACGTTGCGTCTGGCGGTCAAGTTCATGCTGTTGACGTTGGTGCGCAAGTCGGAATTCATTCTGGCCAAGTGGGATGAGGTGGACTTCAATGCGGCGATCTGGACAATTCCGAAAGACCGTATGAAAGGTGGGCGTCCGCATAACGTTTATCTAAGCGAGCAGGCCCTGGACATTCTGGTTACCTTCAAAACATGTTTTGGCGCGAGCTCGTACCTGCACCCTGGGAGATACGAACTAGAACTGCCTATCAGCGCGGCCACACTGAATCGCGTCATTGACAGCGCGGTCAGACTGATTCGTGAGAGTGGGACACCGGATTTCGAGTCCTTCTCGGTTCATGACTTGCGGAGAACGGCGAGCACGCAACTGCATGAAGCCGGGTTCAACAGCGACTGGATAGAAAAATGTCTCGCACACGAACAGCGTGGGGTGCGCGCTGTGTACAACAAGGCCGAATATGCCGACCAGCGAAGGGGGATGCTACAGACATGGGCTGAGATGCTTGACGGGTGGATCGTGAAGGACCCTGAAATAGACAACGGCGCAAGGGTACGACCGACCAGAAGTCCTTTGACGTCGACCGCTTAGCTGTTGTTCAGGAGTAATCCAGGATGGTGGAAAGCTATGTGGTGTGACGCCCAAAGCTCATTTCAGAGTGGATTGGTTGATTTTTACCCGCAATTTACCCGCACACTATGATCGATGCTTGGGAACATGGCTTGGCCTGAGTCCGCGCGACGTTCGCGGGGTTGTGTCTATACGTCAGACCATCCCGACGGATCGAACTTTGTGCCGCGTGAAAGATGGAGCGATCATCTTGGGGGGCCTCAGGGGTATGGTCGACTACAGTCTGACCCGCAACACGCACCCCTGTAGCGCACACGTGCAGGACGACGGGCAAGTGTCGGTCGATTCTGTTTGCAAGGACTTCCCCCTAGAGTCAAGGTCGGGGTTCGATTTTTTCGACGTTTGCGGACATGTGACGCGCACTTGCAGGTGGGCCGGTTGGCGTAGTCATTTCATTCTCCTCAAGTCGGCTGCTGCTGTCGCGTCGAAGCAATACCAGGAACAGACTGCGTCTTTGCAAACGGCCTTTATTGCCCGAGACGTATCGGGCGGGCCACGATATGAGCCGCCCAGGAGAACCCTATTTGAAAACCGGCGAACAGGCACTCAGCGACGCGCCGCGTGCGGTGATGACTCGCCAACAGAATCGTCGGGTTCTTCTCCCGTTCGGTCCGACCTCGTCTTGCTATCGCGTCGAGCAGTAGTTGAGTTTCAGGACAATCGGGTCATACTGCTGCGGGCGCTAGCGGCGCATACATGGGATGGCGTTGCCACGCGTCGGCGTCGTAGTGTTCGTTCTTTGCGAGCATCGCCCACAGCATCCGGGCATGTTTGTTGGCAATTGCAATCAGCGTCTTGTGATAGCCCTTGCGTTCGTGAAGCTGCCTGATCCACCGTTGCAGCCGGCTTGCGTGCGTGGGGTCTGCACGCAACGCAGACTGCAATGTGCTTCGGGCGCCCTGGACGAGCAGCGTGCGCAGATAGACGTTTCCACGCAGGCTGATGTGCCCCAACCGGGTCCTGCCGCCCGAGCTGTGCTGTCGCGGCGTCAAGCCCAGCCAGGCGCCAAACTGTCTGCCATTTCTGAAAACCTTCGCATCGGGCACCGTAGCGGCCACGGCACTTGAGGTCAACGGACCGACGCCGAGCAGTTCGCCGGCGCGTCTTGCGACGTCACTGCATCTGGCGTGCGTGGCGATCTGCTGGTCACAGCGGGCGAGCCGCAGGTTCAACGCGACCAGTTGTTCACGCACTTCGAGCAACATGGCACGCACCGGGTCAGGCAGTCTGGCATCTTCGATCAGTATGGGCAACGCGCTGAGCAAGCGGTCTGCCGAACGCGCGATCACCACCCCGAATTCGGCCAGCAGTCCGCGCGTGCGGTTCAGCAGTGCAGTCCGTTCCTCCTGCCATCCTTGACGGACGCTATGCCACGCCAGAATGGCCTGCTGCTCGACAGATTTGATCGCCACAAAGCGCATCGTTGGCTGGCGGGCCGCAACAGCGATCGCCTCGGCATCGGCTGCATCGTTCTTGCCTCCCGGCCTGAACGGTTTGACGAACTCGGCGGGAATGAGCCGGGCGGTATGACCACGTGCGGCAAACCAGCGACCCCAGTGGTGAGAAGAACCGCAGGCTTCCATTGCGACGCGGCAGGGGGACAACTGTTCGGCCCATCGCATGAACGCCTCGCGTCGCAGCACGCGGCGCTGCAACACGGCACCGGTACTGTCAAGCACGCAGACCGCGAAGATGTCATTTGCCAGGTCGATTCCGACGGTAGTAAGCTGGTCCATGACTTCCCCTCCTGTTCCGATTGATGGATGGCACCTCAATCATGGCACTTGATGCCTGCGACTTCAGCGTCGCACCGGGACGGGGAAGTCCCTCACATTTGAAAAAAGTCGCCGTGGATGCGGAATGTTGGGTATCCTGGAAGACATCAAACGACGGGAGTGAATCGTCATGATGGGTCTATATGAACGCGTCCCGTTTGAGCAAGTTATCGTGTGTTGTGGCAGACAGGCTGGCTTGC